>JAJZJU010000049.1 GCA_021809895.1 bacterium | reverse complement strand
TGAATCGGCTCTGATCCGCAGGGACCCGGTCCACCGGATATCGCCACCGATCATCACGATCGCCACCGCTCGGCGTCGGACCCAAGGTGACGCACCTGGGAACACGGGAACCGAGCGAGACCGGCGGCCGCAGAAGGTGTGACGCCCGGGACAGGAACAGCAGGCGGCACCAGCGCGCCTGGCCAGCGTGAGCGGGGGGCCCGGTGGGTTCCGTCCCCGCGCCGGCCTCGGCCCTGTGACCCGTTACCGTGGGTCGCGAAATGGATGTGCTCTGGGATCCTCAGCCAGGCTCAAGCGGGCGTCCCCTTTCCGGGATAAAGGTGCTGGACGTGTCAAGGGTGCTGGCCGGCCCGTACTGCGCCATGCTGCTGGCCGACCTAGGGGCCACCGTGATCAAGGTCGAGGGCCCGAAAGGAGACGAGACCAGACGATGGGGCCCTCCCTTCGATCGGGGTACCGCCACGTACTTCTACACCGCCAACCGCAACAAGCGTGGCATCGTCCTGGACCTCTCGAGCGGCCCAGGCCAGGATCGGATCCAGAGCCTGCTGCAGGACGCCGACGTACTCGTCCATAACTTCACGGGCCGAGTCCTGACCAAGCTCCATCTCTCCCGCGACGAGGTGGCGGCGCTCAATCCCAAATGCATCCACTGCACCATTTCCGGATTCGGTCGCGAGCAGCCGGACCGCCGTGGATTCGACTTGGTGACCCAGGCGTTGGGCGGCCTGATGGCGGTGACAGGGTACCCGGACAGCCAAGCCACCAAGGTGGGGGTCCCCATCTCCGACCTGGCGGCAGGGCTGTTCTCGGCGCTCGCGGTGGCCGCCGCCCTGCGCGATCGAGAGGTCAGCGGACACGCGGCTCAGGTGGAGGTGTCCCTGCTGGACTCGGTGGTTGCCCTTCTGTCCAACCAGGCGATGTCCTGGCTGGCAGGTGGGGTCCCACCTGGTCGGCTGGGTAACGACCACCCTCAGGTCGCACCCTACGGCCTCTACAGCACGGGTCGGGGCGACATCGTGATCGCGGCGGGCACAGACCAGCAGTTTTCCTCGCTGGCGGCCGAGCTGGGCGCACCGGAACTGGCCGCGGATCCGCTCTTTGCGACCAACGCGGCCAGGGTGGAGCACCGTCCCCAGCTGCGCCGGGTTTTGGAGGCTCTCTTGGAGTCGTCTTCGGCTGAGGCGTGGCAGCTGCGCCTGGAACGAGCCGGTATCCCCAGCGGCATGGTGCGGTCAGTCGAGGACGTATTCGAAGACGTGGGATCCAGACTGGTCAGAACTCTGGACGGCATACCCCAGGTCTTGTCACCATTCCGCCTCGACGGCGAGTACCTGGCTCCCTACCTAGCCCCGGGGAAACAAGCTCTGGACCGGCAGCAAGCGGGCAGCGGCAGCGAAGGGGCAAGCCCTGCCTCCGTCCTCTGAGTTCGGCCGCCCTGGGCAAACTCCGGCCGCACGGGACGCGAATCAGACGATGGCCCCTATATTGGGAGGCACCCATGGGATTCAATCCGGCCTGCCTCGGCAAGACCTATGACGCGGACTGGCAGACGGTGGACCGGCCGCGCCATCGCGCCTACCTTGCGGCGGTGACTGGACGCGAAGAATCCCCAGATCCGGAGCACCCTCTGGCGTGCTTCGCCTCGGTCTACCTGCTCTGGCCGATCGTTCCGCTGCTGTTCTCAGACCCTGCGGTGGGCCTCGACCTTGCTCGCCTGCTGCACGGTGAGCAGGAGTTTTGGTTCACCAGGCCGCTTTCTTTCGGTGAGCAGCTTCGTCCCAGTGGTCGGATCACCAGGGCAGAGGAGCGGCGGGGGATGGTGTTCCTGGAGTTGCTGTGTGCCGGAGAGGCGGCGGACGGCAGCGAGGTGGCCCACTCCCGGAGCCTCTTCCTTGTAAGAGGTGCCCCGTGAGCGACCAGAGCCGAATGATCGGGTTCCCGCCCGGCGAGGGTGACACCCCGCCCCCTCTGGCTCAGCGTCTGAGCCAGGAGCGGATCGACGCCTACGCCGAGGCTTCAGGAGATCACAACCCGATTCACTTGGACCCGGCCTTCGCGAAGGCAGTGGGCCTCCCTTCGACCATCGCCCATGGTCTCCTGACCCTGGGAGCCGCCTGTTCAGAGGTCGAGCTCTGGGCGGGGCAGATGGGGTGGGCTGCCAGGGTCAGCTGCAGGTTCGCCGCACCAGTGCCAGCGGGCCAGCTGCTCTCCGGGAGTCCTCGCGTGGTGGAGACCAAGCCGGAGCTGGTGGTTGTGGAACTCGACGCCGTAGCCGAATCCAACGAACGGGTGCTGTCCAAAGCCAGGTTGGAGTTGCGCCCCCTCTAACGGCCCACGCTCTAATTGCGGGTACCGGAGCCGAATCCGGCGCTCAGTCCCGCCAGAACCTGGACTAGGCTGACCGCTCCCTTGGGCGCGGTTATGCCAAAGTTCTGGTTGAAGTTGGACAGGTTCAGATAATCCTTGCCGTGGCCGACGACTCGCAACGGGTACGGGGTACCACTGGTGGCGACCAGGATCTTTGTGGCGGTGCTCCCTGAGCCCTCATTCACCGCCACCACCCCCTGCCCGCCGAAGGTGCCGATGGGACCTCTGGTGGCCAGCGACTCCCCTTTGAGAATGGTCGCCGCCTCCTGTTTGGCGGAGGTCAGAGCCGCCAGGCCGGACGTCAGGGTTTGCGCCAGTGAGTTGTCGGCTGGGATCGACACCCACTTGTTGGCCAGCAGACCCTGGAGTGCCCCTCCGTCGGCCTGCGCCCACAGCGTCTTGCTCTTCACGTAATCGGTTCCCTTGATCTCGTCGAGCTGAAAGGTGAGCGAACCCATGGAGAATGTGCCCGCTCCCAGGTGGGCCCCGCCGACTTCGAAGGTGAACCTGCCCGATCCTCCCGACACGGGCACAATCCCCTGGAGCTTGTATGAGTGGGCCGTCAGCAGGGCTCGGGCCGAGTCCTTGAGGATCTGAGGGCCCGGCTTGTTGGCCTCTCCGTTCTGGCCACAGCCAGCCAGCAGGAGAGACAGCAGGACAGCAGCCGCGACCGGCCCGGACATGCCTCGCAGGGGCGTCCGCCGAACGGACCAGAGGGTCAAGCGTGCGATCCCGGAATGATGACCCCAACCTGTTGCGCAGACATATGCTGAGAGGGACCGTAAGGGGGAACTGGGGCTGGTGTCAAGGTCGGTACACTCGGTGACCAGGATGGCTATGTTCGACCTGTCAGGAAAGGTGGCCCTCGTGACCGGCGCCTCGCGCGGCCTTGGGCGGGCGGATGCGCTGGCGCTGGCGCGCGCAGGCTGCGATGTGGTGGTCGCTGATCTGCTTGTGGAATCCGACCCCAACCTGGAGAAAATCGCAGAAGCAAGTGACAGTGTGATGGCAAGGGTCATGGTGACGGACCAGGTGGTGTTCACGGAGCGCACGGCCCGCGAGATCCGGGAGCTGGGCAGGCGCGCCGAGGCCCTCCAGATGGACGTGACTGACTTCCAGATGGTCCGCGAGGTCGTAGACAGGGTGGTGGAGCAATTCGGCCATCTGGACATCCTCGTCAACAACGCTGGGACTCACGATCACGCGGGGCAGATCATGGACCAGTCCCCGGAGCTGTGGGAGCGGGACCTCAGAGTCAACCTGACGGGCGCCTACAACTGCAGCCAGGCGGTCTGGCCCCACATGCGGGCCCGAAATTTCGGGCGCCTGATCTTCATGTCCTCGGTCGCCGGTGTCGCGGGCGGCTTCGGGCAGGCCAGCGCCAGCACCACCTCGGCCGGGATTCTCGGGCTCATGAGGTCACTCGCCCTGGAGGGAGCCCGCCACGGCATCACCAGCAACGCGGTAGTACCAGGCATCATCGCCACCGAGTCCTTCCGCACCACCCCACCCGAAATGGTGGACCGCATGGTGCTGCGAACCGCAATGCGCGCGCCTGGTAGACCTGACGATGTAGCGGGAGCGGTCTGTTACCTCGCCAGCGATGAGGCGGCCTATGTGACCGGGGTGCAGCTGCCGGTGGCCGGGGGCATCGACCTCTTCACCTTCTGAGACTGCCTGAGACTGCGCTGCTTTCTGAGCAAAGCTCCCAACTTTGCTGCAGGCCTGCTATAGTACCGGCCGCCAGACAGTTCCGGGCGGCGATACAAGGCACGACCGAGTGGTCCTGGCTAGCTTCGTGTTGGAGGATGCTCGGATTGAGCCTCGTCGACGTCACCCTGACCTGCCGTGAGTGCGGGTCGGAATTTATCTTTACGGCCGGGGAACAACAGTTTTATCAATCGAAGGGGCTGGTCAACCAACCCACCCGCTGTCAGCCGTGCCGACAGCTGGCCAAGGCCTCCCGCCAGGGATCAGCCGGAGGCTATGGGTCATCCGGACCGCGGCCTCCACGGCAGATGCACGAGGTCGTCTGCGCCGATTGCGGCACCCTGACTCAGGTGCCGTTCGAGCCCAAGTACGACCGACCGGTCTACTGCAGCGCCTGCTTCGAGAACCACCGGGTCGCCCGCTGACTAAAGCGCTGGTTGCGGGGACCGTTCCAGCAACTGCGCCATGGCGCGGTCCAGGGCATCCGGGTCTGCCGAGCAGGCCCGGATGATCAGGTTTCCGGGCTCGGCTTGCGGGTATGACCCGAAGCGCACCAGGGGATGCTCCTCGGCCAGGCTGGTGAGGATCGGGTAGAACTGCGACTCCGGCACGCCCAGGAAGTGTGATTCGCGGTAGGTGACCGCCCGCCGACCACCGCAGAAGGTCGGGATCACTTCCTGCTCGACGATCTCCCGCAGCTCGCGGGGGACTCCCGGGAGGGCGATGAGCCACCGCTGCTCCCCGCCACTGGAGAGTGGGATCGCCAATGGCGGCGCCATCCCTGCCGGGTTGCGCAATACGAGCGCGCCCGTCGGGACCAGCGCCATCTTGCGGTTGCCGGCATTCGGCTCCGGGCTCGGGACCCGGCCTTCCCGGTGCATGCGCTGCACTCGCTGTCGGATACGCTCCAATGTGGCTGGGTGTTCAGCCAGCCCGAGGCCCAAGCCGCTGGCGAGCGCCGGGACCGTGCGGTCGTCTGGGGTCGGGCCCAGCCCCCCACAGCAGAAGATCCGGGCGACCCCATGGGCGACACCTGCCAGTACGACCTCTGAGATTTCGGCGGTGTCGTCAGGCACCACCGTGATCCGGGCCACCGGAAACGGGGTCTCCCGCAGCTGAGCCGCCAACCAGTTGGAGTTGGTGTCGAGGGTATGGCCAGAGAGAACCTCGTCTCCAACCGCAACTATCCAGCTCGACTGTCTCACCCGCAGAGCCCAGCGAACGGACGGGTCTGTAACCGTCGTTGATCTAGATACATGGCAGTAGCAGGGTCCACCCAGATATAATCCGGCAGCTTGGGCCGCCACCGCTGGCACCATCGAGCCCGAGCCCACTCCAACAGTTCTAGGAAGTCTTGCCGCGCGGCTGGGAGGTCATCGCGCTCATGAACCGTACCGTTCTTATCCCGATTCTGGTGGCCGGGGTGCTCGCCCTGCTCTACGGAGGGGTGCTGACGCGCTGGGTGATGCGACGATCCCCGGGCAACGAGCGGATGCAGGAGATCGGCCAGGCCATCCGTGAGGGGGCTTCGGCGTACCTTAACCGGCAATACTCGATCATCGCCGTGATCGGGGTGGTGTTGGCCATCCTGCTGGCGTTGGGGGGCCTGATCAGCTCCGCGCTGGGGTGGCAGACCGCCCTGCTCTTCCTGTTCGGCGCGGCCCTGTCCGCCAGCGCCGGTTACGTGGGCATGAACGTCTCGGTGCGCAGTAACTACCGCACTGCCGAGGCGGCTCGGGGCGGGGTGGGACCAGCCCTGCGGGTCGCCTTCAATGGCGGGGCCGTCACCGGTTTCTTCGTGGTCGGCTTCGGTCTGCTGGGGGTCACGATCGCCTTCTGGATCATGGACAAGCCCCAGGCGATCGTCGGACTGGCCTTCGGGGCCTCTCTGATCTCGGTGTTCGCCCGCCTCGGCGGCGGCATCTACACCAAGGCCGCTGATGTGGGTGCGGACCTGGTCGGCAAGATCGAGGCTGGGATTCCCGAGGACGATCCCCGCAATCCGGCGGTGATCGCTGACAACGTGGGCGACAACGTGGGCGACTGTGCCGGCATGGCTGCCGACCTCTTCGAAACCTACGCGGTCACGGCGATCGCCGCCATGCTGCTGGGAGGTCTGGAGTTCCACAACTTCGCGCTCACCGTCTATCCCCTAATGCTGGGCGCGATCAGCATTGTGGCCTCGATCATCGGCACCTGGTTCGTGAAGGTGGGCAAGGGCGGCTGGATCATGGGCGCCCTCTACCGTGGTCTGGTGGCTGCCGCGATCGTGTCGATCATTGGCTTTGCGATCCTCACCGTGGCGCTCAAGTCCAGTGGGGTGCTCTCCGCCCACGTTCTCGGCCACCCGATCATCAACCTGTTCTTCGCAGGTGTGATAGGGATCGTGATCACCGTCCTTATCGTTGCCATCACCGAATACTTCACCGGATCGCAGTTCAGCCCCGTGCGCGGGATCGCTCGAGCCTCCCAGACCGGGCACGCGACCAACATCATCGCCGGTCTTGCGGTAGGCCTGGAGGCGGCCGCTCCTCCCGTCTTCGTGATCGGAGTCGGCATCCTTGGGGCCTACGCCCTGGCGGGTCTGTACGGGATCGCCATCGCCGCCATGGCTCTTCTCAGCATGGTCGGGATCGTGGTGGCGATCGATGCCTATGGACCCATCACCGACAACGCCGGCGGAGTGGCTGAGATGGCGAACCTGCCCGAGTCGGTTCGCAACGTCACAGACCCCCTGGATGCGGTCGGCAACACCACCAAGGCGGTCACCAAGGGGTACGCCATCGGCTCCGCCGCTCTGGCGGCTCTGGTGCTGTTCGCCGGCTACACCCTGACCCTGGGACACCACCACTACGACTTCAGCCTCAGCAACCCCCTAGTCATCGTGGGCCTCCTCTTCGGCGGTATCCTGCCGATGCTCTTCGCCTCGCTCTCGATGCAAGCGGTCGGGCGGGCGGCAGGTGGAGTGGTGGATGAGGTACGTCGCCAGTTCCGGGAGATTCCCGGAATCATGGATGGCACCGGGCGCCCGCTGTACGGACGTTGCGTGGCGATTGTGACCAAGGCGGCCCAGCGGGAGATGATCATCCCTGGCCTGATCCCTGTGGTCGCGCCCCTCCTGGTGGGATTCATCCTGGGCCCGGTGGCGCTGGGGGGGATGCTCATCGGCACGATCGTGGTCGGCCTATTCGTGGCCCTGCAGATGACCTCTGGTGGCGGCGCATGGGACAACGCCAAGAAGTACGTGGAGGAGGGCAACTACGGCGGCAAGGGGACCGAGACACACGCCGCCGCGGTCACCGGTGACACCGTGGGCGACCCCTACAAGGACACCGCCGGCCCAGCCATCAACCCCATGATCAAGGTGGTGAACATCATCGCGATCCTGATCGCGCCTATCATCGCGACCCACTACCTGATCCACTGAGCCGGGACCGGTCTGGGCAAAGTGCTCGTGCCGGATTCGGCGGGAGACCCGATGGCAGAGAGCGAACAGTCGGAGTACCTGGAGGAGATAGCCGACCTGCGCTCGCGACTGGCCCAGCTGGTCGAGGGAGCGGGGGATCCGGTGCTCATCGACGAGTTCACCATCGAGGTGAGAATCCTGGAGTCCCTGTTACTGGCCGCCCGAGAGCTGGACCTCCAGTTGAAGCTTGACCCGGAATTGGGGCAGAGCCTGCTCTTGAGAGGCCTGTCCCCGCACAGCTTCAAGGACGTCTACTCCTTCGTCTACGACGCCGCCATGGAGATAGACCTGCAGGGACGCGACCTGGCCCGCGCGGTCGGCGAGACCGACTTCGCAGACCACCTGAGACGCTGATCTACCAGGCGGCCGTGCAGCCCTGGCCCCTCGTGGGGATCGCGGCGACCTCTCGATCAACACCGTGATTGGCGCCCACCCACCAGCCTCAGCGGGGCCCAGGAGAGGCAGCCGGCCGGACGGCGCCCTCGCCGCGCAACTGGTGCCCTGGGGCGGGCTCGCGTCGACCTGCGGCCACTTGGGACGCCCCCCCAGGACCACCCAAGTCCACGACGTGAACGGACGGACCCTGACCCTGTCCCGGCCCCCTGGGATCTGAAAACGGAGAGCCCGTCCGCGCCCCAGCCATAATGTAGCTATAGCTACGATATGGCCTGGGTGCGGACTGACCCGGGGAACGCCATCACCCTGGAGGTGCCGGATGACTGATGATCGCAAGACCGAGCAGGAGATACGAGACGCGGTTGTTGAGGCTGCCCGAACGCTATTCCGGAATCAGGTGATGTCTCACACCGGACACGCCAACCTGTCGGGCCGGCTTTCTTCTGACGAGATGTTGCTGACAGTGGACGGCATGGTGCGCGATCTGACCGCGGATAGGATGGCCAGGGTCGGCCTCGACGGCTCGGTGCTGGAGGGAAGCCTTGATCCCGTCAACGCTGAGATAGTGACCATGCACGGTGAGGTATACAGGGCTCGGGCCGAGGTCGGAGGCATCATCCACACCCACTCACCGCACCTGCTGGCCTTTGCGATGGCGAATCGCCCGCTTCCCTGCCGCTATGAAGCGCAGCTGCGCTTCGGTCAGGCCACCGAAGTCCCGGTTGTCCCTTGGGCACCCCGGGGATCGGACCGGTCGGTGGAGGGGATCATCGACGCCATAAAACAAGACCCGGCGACACAGGCGGTGATCCTGGGAAATCACGGCGTCCTGGTGTTCGGCAGGAACCCCGAGGCGGCGGCCGCCCTGGTGACCGTGCTGGAAGAGGCCGCTGAGGCCGAGCTCGCCGCGTCGGCGCTGGGCGGTGCCCAGGAATTCCCCGCGGGCGCACTCGAGGCGGTCCGCGCCGCCATCGCCAGGGTCGGGTCGTGAGCGCGCCACAGGCTGGCGATGTCGAAGTCATACGGGACTCGTACCGGGAGCTGACCGGAGGGGTCCCCAAGGCCATCGAATCGAGGTTGAAGGTGGCGGAGGCCACCGGCAGAGGCGGCGCAGTCGGTGCCATCGAAGCCACCAGGCGGGCGCTGGTCATGGACAATCCACTCGGTCCCAAGGTCGGGCAGACGGTTCACTTCGCCCAGCTTGTCGCCCTGGGAAAGGGCGATGCGGCGCGCCTGCATGCCAGAGCGGCGCTGCGGGCCGGGGCCACCATGGCCGAGCTCAACGGTGCGGTGGAGCTGGCCCTGATCACGGCCGGCATGCCCGCGTATTCCCTGGGGGTGGACGTTCTGGCCGAACTGCTCGAGGAGGCAGAAGCAGGTGGCAGGCGGAGCTAGCGGCGAGACCGCCCCAGGTCCCGCGCCCGCTCCCATCCTTGGCGACGACCAGGAGGTCGCGCAGGGGCTGAGCGAAGACCTCGGCTTTCTGGTGGGACGGGTTCATCGCAAATTACGGACAAACTGGGAGCGGTCGATCGCCGACCTGGGACTCTCTGCGCCCCAAGCCGCAGCCGTGCGGGCGGTTGTGCAGCAGCCGGGGGCGGCCATCAGGGGCCTGGCCCGGGTTCTGGCGACCGATCCCATGAACGCCAGGCGCTTGACCCTGGACCTCGAGCGCATGGGCCTGGTGGAAGTCTTGGCGTCCCATCGGGATCGCCGGGCCAAGGGCGTCTGGCCAACAGCCCGGGGTGCCGCACTAGCGGGCCAGATTGACAAGCGGGCGACGGACCAACGACAACGCCTGGTGTCGGGGCTGGGGGCGAACTCGTACCGGTCCTTGGTGGAGCTACTGGAGCAGTTGGCCGAGGTCGGACAGGCCCCGGATTGTGACTGATGAGCCCCGGTCGACAGGCCTCACCCAGCCGCAGTGCGGGACCCGTGACGGCAGGACTCGCAAGCCCCGTGGCCTACCAGCTCAACTCGCTCGACATGGAAGTGGATCCGTGATGACATCCGCTCCACCCAGTCCGGGACCTCAGGCACGCTGACGTCGAAGGTCGCTCCGCAGAGATCGCAGAGCAGGTGTTGATGGGACTCGTTCCCCACCTGCAGAGCCTCATAGGCGTTGCTATGGCCCAGTTGGAGTCGCCGCGCCAGGCCCATCTCGACCAGGAGATCCAGAGTGCGGTACACGGTGGTGCGTTGAAAGCCGGGGACTTTGTGGGAGATACTGGCGCAGAGTTCGTCGGCGGTCGCGTGTCCCGGGCTCTCCAGCAGAGCCGTGAAGACCAGCCGGCGTTGGGGTGTGAGCCGCTTCCCCTTCTCGCGCAGCGTCTCCAGGCGGTCCATGGTGAGATGATGATAGCTGTTGGCGACTATTGCAACAAAGTCGGACGAGCAACCCGCCAGGGACTGCTCTGATCCAAATGGAGTGGGTGGCGAATGAATGATGCCAAGCGGCTGGCCGCCGTTGAGGACGCGCTGGCTAAGGTGCAGGACCCCGAGTTGCACCGGCCCATGATGCAATTGGGCATGCTGAAGAACCTGCGCCTGGACGGTGCCACCGTGCGCATGAGGGTGGTGCTGACGACCCCCGCCTGCCCCCTCAAGGACCGCATCGAAGGTGAGATCAGAGCGGCCGTGGTGGGACAGGTTGAGGGGGTGGAGGGGGTCGAGCTGGAGTGGGACTCGGATGTCAGCCGCACCAAGGGTGTGACTGGACGCCAGGAGATCCCCGGTGTCAGGAATATAGTTGCGGTCTCGGCCGGCAAGGGCGGGGTGGGCAAGACCACGATCTCGGTCAACCTGGCCTTCTCCCTGTTGAGGACCGGGGCCAGAGTGGGGCTGCTTGACGCCGACATATACGGGCCCAACGTACCGATCATGCTGGGTTTGGATGAGCGCCCCTCAGCCCAGGACGGCCGGATGATCCCCCTGACCAAGAATGGTCTTGAGGTCGTCTCGATCGGGACCATCATCGATCCTGACAAGCCCGTGATCTGGAGAGGCCCGATGCTGGCGGGAGCGCTTCGTCAGTTCCTCTTCGAGGTCAACTGGGGAGATCTGGACTATCTGGTCTGCGACCTCCCGCCCGGGACAGGGGACGTGCAACTGACCCTGGCTCAGTCCATTCCGCTCACCGGGGCCGTTATCGTCACCACACCCCAGGACGTCTCCCTGGCCGACGTGGGCCGTGGGATCGCGATGTTCGAGCAACTGCGGGTTCCCATCCTGGGCGTCATCGAGAACATGAGTGGATTCGTCTGTCCCCACTGTGGCGAGGTGACCGATGTGTTCAGCCGCGGCGGCGGCCGGCAGATGGCCGAGTCCCGCCGAATCCCGTTCCTGGGTGAGGTCCCCCTGGACCCGGCCGTGCGCCTGGGTGGTGGCGCTGGCCTGCCATTGGTTCTCGCCGCTCCGGATTCGCCGCAGGCCAAGATTTTCGAGGACGTGGCGGCTCAGTTGGCGGGACAGATAAGCCAGGTCAACTTCGAGGCAGTGGCAGCACCGGTCATGCCGTCCGGGCCACGGATCAGGGTGGGTTAGAGGGGGCCTCACCAGCGTCCGGAACCAGCTTCGATACCGCAGTTCCCGCCGCGCGGCGGATCGCGTCACGCGCCCTGTCGTCGGGGCTGTAGACCCGTAGCCAGACTGTTCTCACCGGCAACAGCCTGGCCAGCAACCTCGGGGCCGCCTCAACCTCCACCTGCAGGGAGATGGGGTCGAAGATGCTCAACTGCTCCCCGGCACGAGCTGGATTCTCCGGACGAGGAGAGGTGCTGGCCAGGTCCACTTCCAACCGGGCCCCGGCGAGCGGCAGGGGAAGCTCCTCCCGGATCCGCGCCTCGATGAAGGCTGGGTCGCGAAGCTGGGGCGGCTCCTCCTCGCCGCTGACCTCCCGGAAGGCCTCGAAGGCCAGCCGCCAGGGCAGCCGCCGGCTGGTCACCGCCTCCCATCCCCTGCCCAGCTCGGCCTCCTCGGGAGTCGCGGGCCGACGCTGCAGGCGCTCGACCTCGCCCAGCAGGGACCAGTCGGTCAAAAGCTGGTACTCGTCGAGATGTTCCAGAGGATTGCCCTCAGGCAGCAGCCCCCAGCAGGTGCTGGCGAACACGGGTCGTAGATGAAGGTCGATCCGCCGCACCGTCCTGTGGAAGTAGATGTGGTTGTACATATAGAGGCGAGCGGCCAGGAACCCCTCGAGCGCGGGAGCTCCGTGCTGATGCAGCACCAAGGCCCCGTCTTTGATGAACATGTAATGTCGGAGCCTGGCCAGGTCGACCGGGCCGACTCCGACCCCGCACATGTAGGCATCTCTGGGCACGTAATCCATGTTGTCGGTGCTGACCGCGCCGCACAGCACCGGCTTTAGGGCCGCCAGCCAGCCGGGTGGCGCAAACCCCGCCAAGGGAGCGGGAGCCATCACGAAGGCAACCCATCTGGGGTCGATCGCCTCGCCCCCGCCGAAGATTCCCTCGGGGCTTCGCCGCAGCGAGCTGATGAGGTCCTCCAGGGGCCCAAGCACCAGGGCCCGGCCGACATCCTCATGGTCGATCCCGAAAGAAGCCAGCACCTGGCTGTCGAAGAAGTGCCCGAAGGGGCCGTGGCCGCTGTCATGGAGCAAACCCGCGATCCTCATGGTCTCGACAACCAGGGGCTGGGAGGGTAGGTCGGGGAAGCTCTCGCAGAGACTCGGATAGAGGTGCTCGGTGAACAGCCCCGACAGATGCATCGCTCCCACGGCGTGTTGGAAGCGCGAGTGCTCAGCCGTGTGGAACACCCACCAGGCGGATTGCAGCTGGTGGATCCGGCGCTGTCGCTGCAGCCAGGGATGGTCCAGGAGTGCCTGCTCGGAGCTGGAGCCATCGCCCAGTTGCTTGGTTATCTGGCAGTACTGGTAGATCGGGTCGGCCAGCAGGTTGACCGCGGCGAATACCCGCTCCGGACCCATCATTGGCCCATCGTAGGCGGATCGGGCCACGGTCAGTCCGTCTTGGCGAACTGCCGCATGGCTGCCGCCAGCATCACCAGCGCCGCGACCGCGATCATGGCGACCTCGAACCAGACCGGGAGCACCCAGCTACCCCAGCTCATCCCGGGGTCCAGGGTGCGGGCCAACGGCGCTGGGAGCTGAATCTGGCTGAAAACCGCAGCCCGGAACGGGGCGACCGCGTAGGAGAGTGGGTCGATCTTGCTGAGCACGGCCAGCCAGGCGGGGAGGTCGCTGAGGGGGAAGATTGCCCCGGATAGGAAGAACATGGGCAGAACGAAAAACTGGGTGACCATCTGGAACGACTCCACCTGAGAGATGCGGGCAGCCAGCATCACCCCGAAGGCGGTGAGCGCAAACGAGGTCAACATCATCTCGCCCAGCAAGGTCAGGATCATGACCGGGCTGTAGGGCACCCCCACCGTGCCCGCCAGAGCCAGGATGATCGCTCCCTGGATGCTGGCGACTGTGGCCCCACCCAGGCACTTCCCCAGGACCAGGGTCCAGCGGTGGACCGGTGCCACCAGCATCTCCCTCAGGAACCCGAACTCGCGGTCCCAAACGATCGACATGGCCGAGAAGATGGATGTGAACAAGATGGTCATGCCCAGCACCCCGGGGAACATGAAGGTGCGGAAATTGAAGTGCTCCGTCTGGCTGATCAGCGGCGACAGCCCCGTCCCCAGGATGTAGAGGAACAGGACGGGCTGCGCCAGCGAGGTCAGGATCCGCAGGCGGTTGCGGAGGAAGCGGATCAGCTCGCGCTTCCAGACCACCAGAATGGCCCGAAGGTCATCGGCGGGCCCGTTGCCCGCCACCCTCACCGGGGCCAGCGCCGGCATCATCCTCTGATTGGCCGCCGCCACTATCGGCTCCTGGCTCGCATCCACGGGTTCTGCCGCAGCTTGTCGGAGCCCGTCACCTCGGCATCGCGGATGGTCCGCCCGGTGTAGTTCATGAAGACGTCGTCCAGGGTCGGGCGGGCCACCCGAACCGAGAGGATGCGGATGCCCAGCTCCGCAAAGAGGCGGGGCACGAACTCCTCCCCCTGGTCCACGAAGAAGGCGACCGACCCTTCGCTCATCTTTGCCTCCAATCCGAATCGCACAGCCAGCCGGCTGATGGTCTCTGGGTCGTCACTGGTGTGGAGCTCGACCCGGTCCTGGCCGACACTGGCCTTGAGCGCCTCGGGGGTGTCGCTGGCAACGATCAGGCCGTTGTCGATGATGGCGATGCGGTCGCAGTACTCCGCCTCGTCCATGTAGTGGGTGGTGAGGAAGATGGTCACGTTCTCCCGTTTCTTCAACTCGGTGATGTAGCTCCAGATGTGCGACCTGGTCTGCGGGTCCAGGCCCACCGTGGGCTCGTCCAAGAAGAGCACCCGCGGTGAGTGCAAGAGTCCCCTGGCAATCTCCAGGCGGCGCTTCATTCCGCCGGAGAAGGTCCGCACCAGGCTGGTGCGGCGGTCCCACAACCCCACCATCTCCATCACCTGCTGGAGGCGGTCTCGGACCTGGCTCTTGGGAACTCCGTAGAGCTCGGCGTGGAAGCTGAGGTTCTCGGTGGCGGTCAGATAGTCGTCCAGGGTGGTGTCCTGGAAGACCAAGCCGATGTGGCGGCGCACCTGGGCCTGTTCCCGCACCACGTCGAAGCCGGCGACCAGCGCCCTGCCGGCGGTGGGGCGGGTGATTGTGCAGAGCATCGAGATGGTGGTCGACTTGCCAGCGCCATTGGGCCCCAGAAAGCCGAAGGTCTCGCCGGCCGCGACCTCGAAGTCGACCCCTCTGACCGCCTCCAGCTCGCCGTAGCTCTTGTGGAGATCATCAGCCAAGACCGCAGGCTCAGCTCGCAATTCGGCCGCCACCACCCCCTTCTCCACCACCGTCATCGCTTCAGCTTGCCACGGCCAGTGGGCCCCACGCACTCCCACGATCCGGGCCTGGCAGGTCGCCGGCGGTGGTCAGATATCGTGCTGGCCTGCGGTCGGCACGCTAGACCCGGAGGCAAGTTGCAAGGCGCGCAGGCGCTGGAGCAGGACCTCTCCGACTGGACTCCCCCAGCCGCTGCAGGCATCCCAACCAGGGCGGGCCGCGTACGCTCCGTTGGTTCCCTCGGTCACGTCCGTGGCCACCCCTTCGGAGGCGAGGTGCTGGTACAGGACTGGGTTGAGGTAGCCGATGGCGCGCCCCATGGCCCCCGAGCAGATGGCGATGAGCGCTGCCAGCAGCGGCGCGACCGCGCTGGTGCCTCCGAACACGGCGGGCTGTTGGTCCACCAGGACGCGGTAGCCGGTCTGAGGATCCGCATCCCCGGCCAGATCTGGCATGCCTCTACCACGAGAATGCCCCGGGTTCACTGAGGCTGGGACGCCGGCGTCGCCCTGCCAACTCGGAAGCGGGAAGACGGCGCTGACTCCGCCACCGGTGGCACCGTCCTGGGGTTGGTCGTTCCACACGGTCTGACGGACGATGCGATTGGACGACGCCTCCAGGCGGGTGCCGCCGCAGGCGAGCACATAGGGGCTGGCGGCCGGATAGTCCACGTGAGCCAGACCGTCTGCCAGGCCGTCCCCGGACCCGTTGTCTCCGGCCGCGACGCAGACGGTCATCCCCACCAACGCCGCATCCTGGAACGCCTGCTCGAAGGCCTGGATAGTGGACTGTGGCCAGTTGGCCTCCGGGCCGCCCCAGCTGACGGAGAGGACCCGGGGAGTGTTCTCTTGATCGTGGATCGCAGTCTGTACCGCCGCCAGGAAGCCCTGATCGGTGTTGGGGGCGAAGTAGACCGCCAACTTTGCCTCCGGCGCGATCGAGCCAGCCACCTCGATATCGAGGGTGACCTCCCCGTCCGGCCCATTGGGATCCCCCGTCGGCTGGTTGGCGCCTCCGTCGACGGGCACCGCCACCACCGTTGGGTGCTGCACCCCGATACTCGCGAAGTAGCTTGCCAGGTCGGCCTGCTGGTACCCCCCTCCCAGCTCCAGCAGGCCGATGCACGTCCCCCTGGCGGTGGCCGAGGGCGGGTACTGGTATAGGGCCGCAACCTCTGGCGGGTAGAAGCTCAGGGGAGCGGCCTGCCCCAGCGGAATGGTGAGGTCGGGCAGGGGGAGCCGGCGCAGCCGGGGCGGGACGAATGGGCCGGAGTCCAGACCGAGCACCGCCACCACCACCTCGGCCAAATCGCTGGGAATAACCGGTCCCGAGAGCATCCTGCGCCTCGCCGGCTCGGTCCTGGAGTCAGTCTCCACATCCACCTTGAGCAGTGACCAGATCCGGCTCAGGCGTCCTGCCAGCACCATCTCACGCCTCTCGGGGCGGGTTCTGATCAACCGCAGGCCCACACTCTGAGCCCAGTTCTCGACGGCCACCATGTCGTCCGGGTTTGCGCCCCGGAGCCGGCCCAGATCGTTCCGAGCCAAGTGGGCGCCCGGGTGATGCTGCCCGACTCCAAGATCGTCGCTGGCGGGGAGGGTGGTGTCCGAGCGTGGTCGCAGGATCAGAGTGAACTCAAGCTCTGGATCCGGCGCCGAAGAGGGCTCGCCGCGGCTACCAGGTGGCGATAGCTGGTCACCCATGCCGAGCAGTATGGTCGGTTCCGACGAAGGCGAGGATCGGAGCCGGCTGACAGCACCCGCGAGCCGGTGTCATCATGCGCCAGTGGATGTGTTCACGGACCTTGTCGCAGAAGCCGTCGCGCACCCGATCTCAGGATGGGACTTCTCGTGGCTCGCAGGAAGGTTGCGGTGGTCGGACCCACCCTGGAGCTACGATGAGATTGTCTCCGCGTTGGCCACCGAGTCGACGAGCCTGCTTGACCTGGGTACGGGCGGCGGCGAATGGCTGGCGGCGCTGGAGGGAAGGCCCACAAGGACAGTCGCCCTGGAGGGCTTCCCGCCCAATATCCCAGTTGCCCGCACACGGCTTGAGCCGCTGGGAATCGCGGTCATCCCCTACCACTCTCCCGGAGACAACGTCGCCCAGACAGCAAACGAGCCGAGGTTGCCGTTCCCGGACTCATCCTTCGACCTGATCGTCAACCGTCATGAGTCCTTCGTCGCCGAAGAGGTTCACCGGGTGCTGCAGTCAGGGGGAATGTTTGTCACTGAGCAGGTGGGATCCTGCAACTCCTTGCGAGAACTGCTGGGGGCCAGCGTCGATGGGCCTGCCCCCATCAGCTGGGATCTGGCGGAGGCCACCAGGCAGGTTCACTCAGCTGGTCTGATACCTGAGCTGGAGATGGCGGCGACGATCGAGGCTGAGGTGGATGACGTGGGTGCCCTGGTCTGGTATTTGCGAGCAGCGCCCTGGGAGATCCCAGACTTCACCATCGACAGGTACGGCAGCCGCCTGAGGGCGCTCCATCGGATCTGCTCCCGGGACCACATGAACTTCTTCCAGGAGCGCTTCCTGCTGACGGCTCGCAGGCCCCGGGCTTGAACACATCCGGCCCTGCCCGGTAGGGACCTGACCCAGGGGCGGGCAAGCGGCGCGGCGGCATCCAGGCAGCCCCCTGGTTCCTAATGTTCCTGGGCCAGCCCCCTGGTGATGTGGAGCACGCCGACGAAGTTGCGGAAGACTTCCAGCGAGCCCCTGCCCGCGACCACTACCTCGGTGTCGCCGCTGCGCCGGACGTCTCGGATCGCAGTCGCCAACTCGGCCAGATCCGCGTTGCGCAAGCGCAGCCGCAGGGTGGTGTCATCGCCGAAGTGAGGGGCGCCGATCGATCCCAGCCCTTGGAGTGCGGACCTGGCGGCATCTCTGATCACCTCTCGGGCGCGCTCCGGGTGGAGATTCTGAGCGGCCATCCTGGTCACCGACCGCTTCACCACAGCGGTGATGACCCCCGGGCACAGGGCCGTAGTCTGGGAGGCGGTGTGCTGGTCGCCGCTCACCAGCGCGATCGGGACCGCAAAGTGGGCGGCGACGAGCGCGTTTATGCCGGCCTCCCCCACCATGGTGCCGTTGAGCTCCGCGGCCAGCACGGCTGCCGGGTTGTAGGTGTGCGACAGGGTGGACGGCGGGCCGTCAACCGAGCCGTGATAGCCGATGAAGAAGATCGCTTGGAAGGTCTCATCCAGCCCCTCC
>JAJZJU010000048.1 GCA_021809895.1 bacterium | reverse complement strand
TGGGTTCGAGCTGGCCGAGATCGACCTACGGCTGCGCGGCTCTGGGGATCCCTACGGGCTGCGCCAGCACGGTTTTCCAGAGATGAGGGTGGGTGATCTTCTCGATGACGGTCTTAGGGAGCGCGCCAGGGCGGCGGCGGAGCGGGTCTTGGCGAGGGATCCAGGCCTGAAGGATCCCACCCTGCGCAACGGCATCAGAGGCTACCAGGTGGTTTTCGAGTTCGACTGAGGATGTCGCCCCCGATCTGGTGCGCTCGCTCACGGGAGCGGGCCGGCAAGTGGGATAGTTGGGCCGATGAGCGCACCGACTCAAAGACGCCGTCCTCCTCGATCGGTGGTCGCCCATGCCGGGGCCAGGCTGACCGGAGGAGAGGCCTGCGGGCGTCGCCTGGCCACCATCTCTGGAGACGGTCTCAGAGCCTCCACAGGGGTGGTCCGGGCAGCCTGCTTCAACATCCTCGGGGAGGTGGTGTCAGATGCCACCGTGCTCGACCTCTTCGCGGGTGCCGGCAGCCTCGGATTGGAGGCTCTCTCGCGAGGTGCTCGTCGCGCCACCTTTGTGGAGGTCCGTCGCGAGCGCGCGGCCGTGGTGGCTCAGAACGCCTCGGCTCTGGGGTATGGCGACCGGACCGAGGTCGTGACAGCCGACGTGATCCCTTGGCTCGCCGCCCACGCTGAGTCCGTCGCCCAGGCTGCCCTGGTGCTCATGGACCCCCCCTACCTGGATCCAGGTCCGGCTCTCTGCCTGGCCGCCCTGGCCCGTCTTGGAGAGATCGCGGCCGTCAGTCCGGGCTGGTCGCCCCGAGTGGTGGTGGAGCATCATCGCCAGTTCGAGCTGCCTCCCGCCTCCGGCGCGCTACAGTGCGTGCGGCAGTCCCGCTACGGATCCACCCAGCTCTCCTTCTACCGGAGGCTTCCATGACGGTCGCGGTCTACCCAGGCAGCTTCGACCCCATCCACAACGGCCACCTTGACGTGATCGCGCGGGCTTCGGAGATATTCGACAGGGTGGTGGTCGGTGTTCTCGACAACGCACTCAAGTCGTACCTGTTCTCCGCCACCGAGCGGGCGAACCTGGTCCGTCAGAGCCTCCCACCAGGCGGCGTGGTGGAGGTCGCCCACTTCTCTGGCCTGGCGGTCTCATTCGCCGTCGCCCAGCAGGCGACGGTCATCATCAGGGGCCTGCGGGCGGTCTCCGACCTGGACAGCGAGTTCCAGATGGCGTTGATGAACCGGCGCCTGGAGCCCAGGGTTCACACTGTCTTCTTGACCACTGGATTCGCCAACGTCTACATGAGCTCGTCACTGATCAAGGACGTCTGTGCTCATGGGGGCGGCATCACGGGGCTGGTCTCGCCTCCGGTCGAGGCCGCCCTGCGGCATCGGTTGGCTCCTCCGGCGCCCGACATTCCCGAGCTATTTGAGGAGGCGAGATGAGCGACATCAGCGACGACTACGATCTTGAGCCCGAGCCAGTTTCCATCGTCGATCTGCTGGACCGCCTGGAGTCCCTGGTCAACCAGAGCCGCCGGGTTCCGCTCACTCCCAACATCGTGGTCAACGAAGAGGAGATGCTCGACATCCTCGACCAGATCAGGGTGGGCCTGCCAGAGGAGATCAAGGAGGCGCGGATGCTCTTGGAGACCCGTGAGTCGCGGCTGCGAGAGGCTCAAGAGCAGGCCGAGCAGATCCTGCTGGCAGCCCAGGAGCGGGCTGAGAGGATGACCGACCAACATGAGGTCAGCCGGCGCGCCACCGTAGAGGCAGATGAGATCCTCAGCGACGCCCGCGAGCGCAGCCGCAAAATGCGTCGGGATGCGGACGACTACGCTCGTGAGCGCATGGAGGAGCTGGAGACCCAGCTCGCCTCGGCGCTCAATCAGGTGAGGCGCGGCCTGGAGACGCTGGAAGCTGGACGAGAGGGGGCGGCAGAGGAAAAACCCAAGGGGCGCGGAAGGCGCCGCTGAGGGCCCCGGTCGCTTCCTGATAGACTCCGAACTCGTTATGGCTCTTCCCAAGGAACGAATTCCCAAGGCGCGGCGCGATCGCCGTCGCTCGCACCTGGCTCTGTCAGCTCCCGCTCTCGGGCCCTGCCCCCGCTGCCGTCGGCCCAGACGCCCCCACACCGTGTGTGCCAACTGCGGCCACTACAAGGGCCGCGAGGTCATCGCGACTGAGTAGCCCGGCTCTCCGGGCCGGCAGGGGGCGACCGTGACCCCCGGCGGCCTCGTCCTTCTCTTTCCCGGGCAGGGAGCCCAGCAACCTGGCATGGGGGCCTCCCTTGTCGCCGGGGGCCGGGAGGTGGAGTTGCTGGAGGTGGCCGAGCGCGGTGGGCTGGCGCTCAGCCGTCTCTTGGTGGAAGGCACCGCCTCGGAGCTCCGCCCCACCGAGGTCGCTCAGCCGGCCCTCTACTACGTGGGTGTGGCGCTGGGCCGGCTGGTGGTCGGGCAAGGCCTGGCTCCCGACTTCTCCGCCGGGCACAGCCTTGGCGAATACACCGCCCTGGCAGTGGCGGGGGCCCTGGAGCCGGCCGACGGCATGCGTCTTGTCATGGCCCGGGGCAGGCTCATGGCGGAAGCCCCCGAAGGCACCATGGCGGCGGTCATGGGACTGGAGCGGGAGCCACTGGATGCGATCTGCGAAGCGATCGCGGCGCAAGGCGAGATCTGCGTGGTCGCCAACGACAACAGCCCTGGCCAGCTGGTCATCTCGGGCAGCAGGGCCGGCGTGGAGGACGCCTCCTCGGCCGCGCGGGCGGCGGGCGCCAGGAGGGTTGTGCCCCTGAGTGTCGGGGGAGCGTTCCACTCTCCCCTCATGGAAGCTGCCGGTGCAGCCTTCGCGGAGGTTCTGGCGGACGTGGATATCCGGGACCCGAGGTGGCCGGTCGCGTCCGGCTGTTCTGGCACCCTGGCTAGAACGGCGGCGGAGGTGCGTGAGGCGCTGAGACTGCAGCTGTCCAGTCCGGTGCTGTGGACCCAGACGGTCCGAGCCCTGGTGCAGGCGGGAGCGACCCGCTTTCTCGAGTGTGGGCCCGGCAACACGCTGGGCTCTTTGGTGCGACGGATAGCGCCTCAGGCTGTGGTGGCGGCGACCGCCACCGCCGACGGTGTTGAGGCTGCCGTGGCCGTGGTTGCGGCCGATGGCCCGGCTGGCTGAAGAGGTGTTGGAGTGGTACCGGCGCGCCGGACTACAATGACCGGCGAGTTGCCACGGCACCCGACCTTCTCGACCAGACACCGCGTGCCCGCCGGCGCAAACAGGTGAAGTCCTTCGTCCGCCGTCTGGTGGGTGCCCCTCTCCCGAGCCCGCAGCGCGGTTCCGCGGGTACCGAGGACTCCGCGGGGCCGGCCGCGGCGCTCCCCGTGGGCACGGCGGCGGCCCCAGGCCTTACCGTATTGCCGGGTGAACGCCTGAGTGGCCGGGGGTCGGCGGTCGACTCCAATTCGCGGCAAGAGCAGTTGCAGCAGGCGGCGGCCGAACCCGCGCGGTCGGCCGAGTCAGTTGGGACAAGAAGTGGTAACCAGACGGCCAAGCGCCGAACAACGAGGGGTAAAGATGGCAGACACGACCTGGGAAGGGTTTCAGGGGATAGTGGTGGAGCAACTAGGGGTGGAGCTCGAGCAGGTGACTCCGGAGGCGAACTTCGTGGAGGACCTGAACGCGGACTCCCTGGATCTGGTGGAGCTGATCATGGCCTTCGAGGAGGCCTACGGCATGGAGATTCCGGACGAGGACGCGGAGAAGATCCAGACGGTGGGGCAGGCCTGGGACTACGTCAAGGAGCATCTGGACCTGACCAGCTGACCGCGGTGGCGCCGGTCCGGCGCCGTCGCTCCCGGGCCACTCCTGAGGAGCTCAGCCAGCAGGAGGCGGAGGCCGAGGCTCGCCTCGACGACCTCCAAGCCCGCTTGGGGTTGAGGTTCAAGCGCCGTGAGCTCCTGCGCGAAGCCATGACCCACACCTCGTGGATAAACGAGCGCGGCGACCAGGGGCGCGACAACGAGCGGCTGGAGTACCTGGGCGACGCCGTCCTGGAACTGGTGGCAGGCGAGTATCTCTTCAATCGCTTCCCCAGCTACGACGAGGGGCAGCTGACCCAGATGCGATCATCGCTGGTCAGCACCGTCGCCCTGGCGCGGCTGGGGGAGCAGCTCCTGCTGGGGGAGACCCTGAGGTTGGGCCGCGGCGCCGCCAAGTCAGGTGCCCGCCGACTGACCTCGCTGCACGCCAACGCCTTTGAAGCTCTGGTGGGAGCGATCTTCCTGGATCAGGGCTACCGCAGGGCGGGCCGCGTGTTCCTGTCCCGCATCGAGGACCTCAGCGCCTGGACCGATCCGAACTTCAAAGGACGCCTGCAAGCCCTGGCGCAGGAGCGCTTCGGAGCCCCGCCGCAGTACCGCACCGTACCCGCCAGCGGTGACCCCAGAACTCGGCAGTACGTCTCCCAGGTATCGGTCGAGGGCCAGGGCACACTGGGGGAGGGGCGTGCCGGGACCAAGCAGGCCGCCGAGCAGGCCGCGGCGCGGGCCGCCATCGACCTCCTGGTGGCACCCGTCTCCAAGAAGCGCAGGCGGCGGTCGCGAACGGCGGGAGACTCTCCTGTGGCGACCGCATCGGCCGCTGAAACGCCGGCTCCGGTGGGGCCCCAGTCACCCGATGAGGACCTGAGTGTCGTCCCGACGGTGCGCCGCCGCCGTCGTCGGTCCACTGCGGCGATCACAGAGGCGGTGGTGGCGTCGCCAGAGCCAGAGGTGGCGGCTCAGGCTCTCGGCGTCATCCCTGGAGCCCGCCGCCGGGGCCGCCGCCGGAACGTCTCGAGCCCGGACGCTGTCGCCACGCCGGGCGCCACTGATGCCGTTCAGATCGCCGCCCCAGTCGGTGAGACCCCCGTCACTCCGCCTTCGAGGCGCCGCCGCCGCCGCAGCTCGCAGGCGACCGCCAACGCCTCCGAGCCCGCCCTCCTGGACAATGCGGCCATCCCGGCCTCAGCTCCGCTGGATGCGCCGCCGGCGCCGCGTCGTCGTCGCCGCCGCAGCAGCTCGGTCTCCTCGGCAGCGGCAAGCCCATCGGAGCCACGTCAGGGGGGGGAGGGCTCAGGGCCGGACGGCTCCGGCTCTGCTTCCGCTCAAGCAACGGCCGAGAACCCGGCGGATCCACCCGACGGATCGGTCAAGCGGCGCACTCATCGTGGGCACCGGGGCGGGCGCCGGCGATCAGGCAGGTCCACGACACCCGAGCCATGAGGGTCAGCAGGCTAGAGGTACACGGATTCAAGAGCTTCGCGAGCCCCGCGTCGCTTGAGTTCGGAGCGGGCATCACCGCAGTGGTCGGCCCCAACGGGAGCGGGAAGTCCAATCTTGTCGATGCCATTCGGCTGGTGCTGGGCGGTGCCAGCGCGCGAGAGCTCAGGGGTCAACGTCTGGAGCAGGTGATCTTCTCCGGCGGAGAGCGCCGGGCGGCCCTGGGCATGGCGGAGGTAACTGTGGTCTTCGACAACGAGGACGGCAGGATGCCGGTGGACGAGGTGGAGGTGGCCCTCAGCCGGCGCGTCTTCCGGGATGGTGCCAGCGAGTTTCGCCGCAACGGCCAGAGGATCAGGCTGCGGGACCTGGGACGGTTGCTGGACGCCACCGGGCTCGCTCAGGCTGGCTACGCGATCATCGCCCAGAACGACATCGAGTCCATCATCCGTGCCACTCCCGCCCAGCGCCGCCACCTGATTGAAGAAGCCGCCGGGGTGCGCGGCGCCCAGGTGCTCATCGACGACAGCTGGGGCCGCATCCAGGAGCTGGACCGATGGCTGGAGGGGTCGGTGGGACGGCTGGCTGAGCTGCTGCCCCGGATCGACGAGCTCCGTGCCCAGGCGGACACGGCGGCACAGGCCCAAGAGCTCAAGGAACGCCTCGACGGACTGCGGGGAAGCCTGGAGCGAGCGGCGTGGCTGCAGGAGCTGGCGGAGGTGCGCCGGTTGGAGCGGCAGCTTGACTCCGCCCGCCGGCGGCGTGAGTCTGCGGCCAGGGCGTTCGCTGAGTTCGACACTCACTACCAGGATGAGCGAAGACGGCTCGAACAAGTGGAGGAGGGTCGGCTCGAGAGAGAGCGTCTGCGGGGCCGGATTGCACTACGGGCCCAGCAGGCGGAGGCTGCGGTCGAGAGGTGGCGCGAGCGCGCTCAGCAGGCGGCGACCACGGTCGTGGATGCGCGCCTGCAGCTCGCCGAGGTGGCGTCCGACCTCGAGTCGCTATCTGGCCCACCCGCGGCCGGGCCCGCTGAGTCCGCCGCGGACCTGGAGAGCCGGCGGGCGGCTTTGGCAGATCTCACAAGCCGTCTGTCGGAGCTGGACGCGAGCCGCCGTGAGCTGCGCCAGCGGCTGGCCGAGGCGGAACGCCAAGAGCGCGATCTGGCCCGCAGGCTGGCCGACAACCTGAGGGACCAGGCTGAGCGGGAGGCCGCCATCAGGGCGGGGTTGGCGCGCCTGGAGCAGTCTCGGTTGGTGGCTGCGGAGATGGATGAGAGCATCGCCGGTTGCCGGGGGGAGTTGACCGGTGCACAGGAGCTGGCGGCCACCGCTGCCGACCAGGCCAAGCGCCAGGCGACGGAGCTGGAGCAGGCGGTCCTGGCCGAGTCAGCAGCCCTGGAGGTGCTCCGCTCGAGCGAGGTGGACTTGAGTAGGATCACCGCTCAGGAGCGCTCGGCGGCCGCCAAGGTGGCCGCCCGCCAGGCTCTCCTGGATGAGCGCCGGCGCGGACATCCCATCGCTGAGTCCGTGTTCCGGGGTGAGGTCAAGCTGCGCCACCTCGGCGCCGTGGTGCGCGCGCGAATGGCGGCCGACACCGGCGCCGTGGAGGCGGCGCTGGGAGATCTTGGCACCGCGTTGGTGGGGACCGAGGATGAGGCGCGTCGAGCCCTGGCCCAGGCCGGGGGAGTTGCGGAGGTTCTCTGCTGGCCAACCGGCGACCGGCCTCCCGCAGGGGCTGCGCCTCCGGGGTGCCGCCCCCTGGTCGAGACGCTGGAGGGGGAAGAGGGAGACCTCGCCGTGATCGCCGAGCTCTGTCAGCACATCTGCCTGGCTGACGACAGAGAATCGGCGCTGGCTTGGCTGGAAGCCATGCCGCGCGGGAGAGCGGTGCTTCCGGACGGCAGCGTGGTCGCTCGCGGCCTCGAGATCACCCCCTCGTCGTCGCCCGGGGAGCTGCAGACCTTTCATGAGGCCAAGCGTGCCAGCCGAGATCTGGCCCGGATCCGAGCCCAGATGGATGAGGCGCAGACGCGCCTGGACTGGGCCCGCGACCAGCACCAGCGTCAGCGGGCGCGTGTGGACAGGGCCCGCGAGGCGGCAGCCCGGCTGGCCGCTGCGGCGGAGAGCCATCGCCAGGTCGAGCTCAGGCTCGAAGACAGGCTGCAGGAGTTGAGCGAGCGGGCGGCCCGGACTCGCCAGGAGGAGGATGGCGACCACGCCAAAGTCGAGCAGGCAAAGACTGAGCTCGCGGACCTGCAGCGGCAGCGCCAGGGTCTGGAAGAGCAGATCCAGTCGGCTCAGGTGAAGCTTCAGGCAGATCGCGATTCCGACCGCTCCTTGGCTGATGCAGAGCAGGAGCTGAAGTCCGCTCACGGGCGTCTCCAACTGGAGGTGGCGGAGATCGAGGTACGCGAGCACGAGCGCGCGCAGCGAATGCGCCATCAGGCTGAGGCCAGGCAGCGTCTCCTGGAGCGGCAGCGGGCGGCGCAGGCAAGGGTGGCGGGTGCCGAGGATGCGGTGTTGGTGGCCCTGGCATTGGCTGAGCAGGCAGCGACCGCCCGCTCGGCCCTGGCCCTGGAGGCGGCCACCGCGGACGAGGGTCCGGCCGCCGTGGAGGCGGCCCCGCTCCAACAGCTGGCTCTGCTGGAACGCCGGCGGGCGGAACTGGACTCTGCCCTCAATCAGGCTACCGGGGCTGCCGAGGGGCTGGAACGGGAGCTTCTGGCGCAGCGCACCAAGGTGGAACATGCCAGCGCCCGGCTCGATGACACGCCGGCCGAGGGAGACGAGCCGCTTCCAGATCCGGTCCGGGCAGCCCAGGAGATGTCGCGCCTAGAACGCCGGCTCCAGGCGCTCGGGCCCGTCAACGAGCTGGCTCCCGCTCAACTGGCGGATTTGCTGGATCGCACTGAGGGGATGCGGGCCGCGCACGCCGACACCACTGCCGCCAGAAATGACATCGAGGCCGTGCTGTCCCGGCTGCGCCAGCTCGTGGACGCTCGACTGCAGGCGACGATGGCGAACGTGAAAGTCGAGTTCGAGAAGAGCTGGAAAGAGCTCTTCGGCGCCGGTCGCGCGACCCTGCTCCTGGTGGATGCGGGCCCGGACGGTGCCTGGGGGGTGGAGATGGAGGTCCAGCCCCAGGGCAAGAGGGTGATTCCGATGGGAATGCTGTCAGGTGGCGAGCGCGCCCTGACGGCGCTGGCGCTGATCCTGGCCTTGCAGCAGGTGTCCCCCAGTCCCTTCTACGTGTTCGACGAGGTGGACGCGGCCCTGGACGAGGTCAACGTCGCCAACTTCGCCAGAATTCTCAGCCAGCGCGCCGAGCGCAGCCAGTTCCTGGTCATCACCCACAACTTGACCACCATGGCCCGGGCGTCGCAGCTGTACGGTGTGACCCAGGATGGGAGGGGGTCGAGCCGGGTGCTCTCGGTGCGGCTCTCCGACGACGGGCGGTCGGTCCGCGACCAGGCCGGTGAGGAGCTGGTGGAGGCGCTGGTTGGAGCCTGAGCCGCAGGGAGTTCCCAAGCGGCGCTGGTGGCGGCGAGTACCGGTTCGCCTGGACAAGGTTTCCAGCCACATGGGGCAGACCCTGCGCAACCGGCTGCGCTTCGGTCAGCTGGCCGGAGATGAGCTTTACGAGGAGCTCTTCGAGATGCTGCTTGGCAGCGACTGTGGTGCGCCCATGGCTGAGGCTCTGGTGCACGGGCTCCGCGAGCAAGCCGGCCGTGAGCGGTTGCGCACCTCCGACCAGCTCATCGAAGCCCTGAGGCAGCAGATGCTGAAGCAGTTGGAGGGGCCCAATCGCGAGCTGTCCTTGTCCGGCTCGCCCTGCGTATGGCTGGTCGCGGGCGTCAACGGCTCAGGCAAGACCACCACAGTCGCCAAGTTGGCGGCCCGGCTCCAGGGGCAGGGGCTGAGCTGCCTGGTGGCCGCGTCCGACACCTTCCGGGCGGCGGCGATCGACCAGCTGCGGCGGATGGTGGCGCCCACCGGCGCCGAGCTGGTCGCCCACCAACCAGGGGCCGACCCGGCTGCCGTGGTCTTCGACGCCATCGCCGCCGCCCGCGCCCGGGGCCGGGACATGATCCTGGTGGACACCGCGGGGCGGCTGCACACCAAGGACAACCTCATGCAGGAGCTGGGCAAGATCAGACGGGTGGTCGCGGGCCAGCTGGAGGGCCAGCCGGTGGAGTCGCTGTTGGTGCTCGACGCCTACGTGGGCGCGAACGCGATAGCTCAGGCGCGCGTCTTCGGTGAGGTGGTGGGTGCGACCGGCCTGGTGGTGACCAAGTTGGACGGCAGCGCTCGCGGTGGGTATCTTTTCCAGGTGGAGCGCGAGCTCGGGCTCCCGGTCAAGTTGATCGGGATCGGCGAGGGCACCTCCGACCTGGCTGACTTCGACCCGGGCGGCTACGTGGGCAGGCTGCTGGCCGATGATGAGCGTGTGAGCCAAGGTTAGCTCTGGGCTCGGGCCAGTTCCACAGGTTCTGGGGATGGGCCTTTCGGTTAGCCTGTAAAGGCTTTGACCTTGACATCTTCTGGGCTAACCGAAGCGCGACTGCAGCGGCAGCAGCTGCTGGACACCTACGGGGCGTTGCTCACTGAGCGCCAGCGGGAGGCCTTGCGGCTGCAGCTGGAGGAGGACTGGTCGATCTCGGAGCTGGCGGCTGCCATGGGCGCATCCCGGGCGGCGGCACACGATCTGGTCCGGCGCGGCTTGCAGCGGATGGAGGAGGTGGAGCGGCAGCTCGGCCTCTGCCGAAAACTGGCCGCCGCTGAGCACCGCCAGGAGGAGCTGGAGCGAAAGGTGCAGTCGCTGCTGCAAGAGCTGGGCCGGCTCGGAGCAGGGGCCTGATGTTCGACACCCTGACGGACCGCCTGGGACTTGCGTTCAAGCGGTTCACCGACAAGGGGCGCCTTACCCCAGAAGATGTCGAGGTCGGCCTCCGCGAGGTCCGGTTGGCTCTGCTCGAAGCCGACGTGAACTACAAGGTGGCCCGAGAGTTCATCGATAGGGTGCGGGCTCGAGCGGTGGGCCAGGATGTCCTGGAGAGCCTCACCCCAGGACAGCAGGTCATCAAGGTCGTGTTCGAGGAGTTGGTCACGCTGCTGGGTGGCGAGGACGCCGGCATCGCCTACAGCCCGGAGCCTCCGACCGTGATCCTCTTGCTCGGACTGCAGGGCTCCGGCAAGACCACGACCGCCGTAAAGCTGGCTCTTTTGGTGAGGCGCGCCGACCACCGGCCCGCCCTGGTGGCTGCGGACCTGCGCCGCGCCGCCGCCGTCGACCAGCTGCAGACGCTGGCGGCCGAGCACCAGCTACCGGTCCTGGTGGCGGACCAGAGGGGGGGACTGGCCGGGGGGGTGGCCCAGGCCGTGGCTGACGCACGCCGCCAGGGCTCGGATGTGGTGATAGTCGACACCGCAGGGCGCCAGCACCTCGACGCCGAACTCATGGAGGAGCTGAGGGAGATCCATCAGGGGCTGCGGGTCACTCACTCTCTGCTGGTGGTTGATGCCATGACCGGCCAGGAGGCGGTTCGGGTGGCCGGCGGGTTTCAAGAGCAGGTCGGCGTGGATGGGGTGGTGCTCACCAAGCTCGACGGCGACGCCCGCGGTGGCGCGGCGCTGTCGATGCAGGCGGCCATCGGCCTTCAGGTCTGGTACTGCGGGGTGGGGGAGCGACCCCGCGACCTCGAGCCCTTCCATCCAGATCGCATGGCCAGGCGCATCCTGGGCATGGGGGACGTCCTCACCCTGATCGAGCGCACCCGCGACGAGTTCAGCGCCGACGAGGCGCTCTCTGCCCAGGAGAGGATGCGACAGGGGCGCCTCACCCTGGACGACTTTGTCGGCCAGCTCCGACAGATCCGCAAGCTGGGACCGCTGGAGTCGGTGCTGGGGATGATTCCCGGCGGTAGGGAGCTGATGAGGCAGCCGGGGGCGGCTGTTCCCGACGAGGCTCAGCTGCGCAAGCTTGAGGCCATCGTCTTGTCCATGACGCCAGAGGAACGCAGGCGGCCGGAGATTGTGGACAGCTCCAGGCGGCGCCGGATCGCCTCCGGCAGCGGAACCACGACCGTGGATGTCTCCCGGCTCATCAAGAGCTTCGGGCAGATGCAGACAGTGATGAAGAGCCTCACAGGGCAGGGAGGGCGACGACGGATCGCCCAGGAGCTCCTGCGCGGATCGGGCGGCGGCCTGCCGCTGCTCAAGGGTTGATGGGGGAGAGGGCCGGCCTCTCCTCGGGAATTCAGTAAGGAGACACATCAATGGCAGTCAAGATCAGGCTCAAGCGCATGGGCGCCAAGAAGCGTCCCTTCTATCGGATCGTGGTGGCGGATGCCCGGTCGCCCCGGGATGGTCGCTTCATCGAATCGGTGGGCTACTACGACCCTCTGCGCGACCCCAAGGTGGTCAAGTTCGAGGATGAGCGCATCCGCCACTGGATGGCAACCGGGGCCAAGCCATCGGATGCGGTGAGGGAGCTCCTGGAGCGTGCCGGCATGCTGCCTGCGACCCCCAGGCCCGTGCGCGCACCCAAGCAGGACGGAGCTGCCCAAGCGGCTGCGCCCACCGCTGCCGCAGCAACGGCTGCCGCCGAAGTTCCCGCCGAAGCGGCCGCCGAAGCTGCCGCCGAGGAG
Organism: bacterium; assembly: GCA_021809895.1. Classification (GTDB taxonomy): domain Bacteria; phylum Chloroflexota; class Dormibacteria; order Aeolococcales; family Bog-877; genus AG-12. The sequence continues at coordinate 6,161 of JAJZJU010000048.1, read as the reverse complement.
GCCCCGGCCGAGCTCGCGGTCGCGGATGCGCCCGAGTCGACGGAGTCCGCCGACGATGTGGTGGTCGCGGCGGCTGCCGAACCCGAGGCTGCCGCAGATGAGCCGGGCCCGACCGATGATGGATCGGCGGCGCAAGAGGGTGAGACTGACCCTGATGCAGCGGTTGAGGCCGGGGCCTCCGACGAGGGCTGATCGATGCCTGATTACGCCGGGCTCGTGCGCTACATGGTCGAGCAGATGGTGAGCCAGCCAGACCAGGTCCGTGTGGAGCAGGAGGACGATGGCCATCGGTCGGTCGTCAGGGTGGAGACTGCGGCAGTCGACCTGGGAAAGGTGATCGGACGCAACGGGCGTCATATCGAGGCCATCCGGATGGTGGTCCGAGCCGCCTCGCTGCGCAACCGTGACCGGGTCCAGGTAGAGGTCCGCGATTGATCGCTGTCGAAATTGCGCACAGTTGTACCTACGGTCACCTGTAATGAGCGGAGATGAACTCCAAGCAGGGGTAGCCGCTGCACAAAACCTCCGTGACTGGTCCGACATGGCCAGCCAAAGCGGTGTAGTTGACGCCGCGGCCCCGTTCGTTCTCGGGCCGTCCTCGGACGGTACGGGCGACGGCTCGGATGCTCGGATGACCGGGCACCTGGGGAGTGGACGTAAGACCAGTGCTTCGGCGCGGGCGGTTCGCGGTGAGGCCAGAACCGAACCCAGCAATGGGGGAGGAACCCCGCGAGGGGTGCCGCAGCCGTGGGCTTGACTCAGGTTCACGAAGTGGCAACGGAATGGATCCGAGTGGCCAGGGTGGTCAAGCCCCACGGTTTGGATGGCTCACTGGTGGTGGAGATGCTGGGTGGCTCTCCCGACCGGCTGGCGCCTGGCAGCTCGGTCATGGTGGATGGCGTGCAGCTGATCGTCGAGGAGGCGCGTCCGGCTGGGCGCGGTGTGCTCTGCCGCCTGGCAGGGATCCAGGACCTGGCGGCAGCCACCAAGATGAAGGGCGGATACCTGGAGGTCTCTCGAGCCGACCTGCGACCGCTTCCCGAGGGTGAACACTTCGACTTTGATCTGATTGGGCTGAAGGTGCTCGACTCCCAGAGCCAGGTGCGGGGCACCCTGGTCGATGTCGAGCCCTATCCCGCCCACGACGTCTACCTGCTACGCCTGGGCGAGCGGGAGCTGCGGATCCCCGCCGTGCGCGCCGTGATCACTGACATCAATGTCCAGGCGGGCACCATCACCGTGGTCGACGAATACCTGGAGGAGTGGGTGGATGCGGTTTGACGTCGTCACCCTGTTTCCTGAGGCATTTCCCGGACCGCTGGCGGTGGGTGTGGTCGGCCGGGCACTGCAGTCCGACCTGATCACGATCGAGCCGCACGACCTGCGTGCCTGGGGGATGGGACCGCGTCGGCAGGTCGACGATGTCCCCTTCGGAGGGGGCCCTGGCATGGTTCTGCGACCGGAACCGCTCTTTGCGGCGATTCGGGAGGTGGCTGGAGTTCCGGGGTTGGACCCTGCTCACCGGGTGCTGCTGTCGCCGGCCGGGCGCCGCCTGGATGCCGCGGTCGCCGAGGAGCTGGCGCGGCATCCACGCCTGCTGCTCGTATGCGGCCGCTACGAGGGGGTGGATGAGAGAGTGCGCATCGGGCTCGACCTGGACGAGATCTCCATTGGAGACTTCGTCCTCAGCGGGGGTGAGCTGGCGGCAATGGTCCTCATCGACGCCGTCGCCCGCAGGCTGCCCGGTACCCTGGGGGACCCCACCTCAATCCTTGATGAGAGCTTTGCGCATGGCCAGGTCGAGTATCCTCACTACACTCGGCCCGCCGTCTTCGAGAATCTCGAGGTGCCGGCGGTGCTGAGGAGCGGTGACCATGCGAAGATCGCTGCTTGGAGATCCGAGGCGGCGCGGGAGCGCGCTTCCCGTCTTCGGCCCGACCTACTGGTCCCCGTCCCGGGGACGGCTAATTTTCTTACGGAACCCAGCGACAACCGGATCCAGCAGGAGCCGGTCCCGGCACAGGAGGCCAACCATGAACATCATTGATCTCCTCGAGGAGGAGCAACTTCGCCAGGACGTGCCCGAGCTCAGGCCGGGCGACACCGTGCGCGTGCACGCCAAGGTGGTGGAGGGTACCCGGGAGCGGATCCAGGTCTTCGAGGGGATCGTCATCGCCCTCCACAGCGGCGGTGTGCGAGAGTCGATAACCGTCAGGCGCACAGCCCACGGGGTCGGTGTCGAGCGCACTTTCCTGATCCACTCCCCACGGCTGGCCCAGATCGAGGTGGTCCGCCATGGCAGGGTCAGGAGAGCCAAGCTCTACTACCTGCGCGGCAAGGTCGGCAAGCGGGCCAAGATCCGCGAGCGTCGCGAGGCCGCCCCAAAGGTCGTCGCGTCCGCACCCCCTCCACAGGTCGTGGAGCCTGACGTCGAGGACGCTCCGCAGGAGGTCGCTGCGACACCCAGGCGTCGCTCGCTGCGGGTGCGATCCAAGGCCGATTGAGTCTTGGCGAAGTTGCCCGTGACGGCGGTGCGGATGAGTCCGTCCCCGACCCCATAAACTGAGCTGGTGGCAGATCAGATGGGCAGGGTGCTGGTGGTGTCGAGGCAGGCGGCTCGCTCCGCGCCCCTGGCCAAGGCGCTGGGGGAGCATGGTCTGGAGATGGCCGGGTTCGAGAGCTCCGCTCAGGCGCTGGCGGGACTCGACCACACAGAAGCTCAGGTTGTGCTGATCGAGGTACGGGGCGACGACTCCGACCTCATCCCACTCATCCGCCAGGTCCGCTCCAGCACCTCCCACGCCGCGATACCGATCGTGCTGGTCGCCGCGGACCACCGCTCGCCGCTGGTGGCGGCGGCGATGGACGCCGGTGCCAGCGAACGCCTTCTGCCCAATCTCCCGGTGGAGGAGCTGGCCGGCCTGCTGCAAGCTCGGATCGAGGGCGCCGCGGCGCCCTCGAGGCCCAGCAAGGGGCAGGGCGAGCTCTGGGTGGTGTGCGGGCCTCGAGGCGGGGTCGGCCGGACCCTGATCGCCAGCAATCTGGCGGCTCTGGCGGCGGATAGCTACCGGGTCGCGCTGGTCGACAATGTCCCGCGCTTTGGCTCCGCGCTGCTGGCCTTCAACCTGCCCCCTCAAACGCCGACCTGGGTCGAGCTGGCGGCGGTGGGTCCCGACGAGGAGATCTTCGACCGACTTCCTCGGCATCCCAGCGGCGTGTCGGTGCTGCCCGCCCCGTCGCGTCCCGAGCTGGGCGACTCGGTGTCACCGGCGGCCGTGAACGCCATGATCCTGCGGCTCACACATTCGGCCGAGTTGGTGGTCGTGGACCAGGGCGGCCGCCTCGACAACGGCGGCATCGACATGCTGGAGACCGCTGATCACATGCTGGTGGTGGGCACCCCCGACAACCCCGGGGTCTACTCGGTTTTGGCGTGGCTGCGCATCTGCGATCAGCTGAAGATTTCCCGCTCCCGCATCGCCGTGATCTTGAACAGTCAGCTGCCATACCACCAGATCGACGCCGACCGGGTGGCCAAGATCCTCGAGCAGGAGGTGTTGGCGCTTCCCAACATGGGAATCGACGGGGTCCGCTCGATGAGCGCTGGCGAGCCGCTCGCCTGGAGGCATCCCGGCCATCGCTGGGTCAAGTCCCTGAAGGGGACGATGGCGGAGATCTCACCACTTTTGGCCACCAAGCTCAAGCGCTGAGCGAGGTCGGCTCGACAGCCGAGCCAGTCCGGCTCTGGTCAACCTTCGCCGGTGGGCTCCTTGCCCTCGGGCCAGTACTGCTCCTCCATGATCTCGGAGTCGTCGAGTCCGCGCCTGGTCATGATCGAGCGCGCTCCCGCGATCATGCCGGGATGGCCACACAGGTAGACCATCCCCTTGCCGGGGAGGATCCCGAACCTGTCCGAGTACTTGCGCAGCACGTCCTCGGCCCGCCCGGTCTCCCCGTCCCAGTCGGGATCCGCCCACGGTCGGCTCACGGTGGGCACGAAGTCAAACCAGGGCGAGCTCTCGGCCAGGCTCGACATCTCCTCGCGGTATCCGAACTCGGGGGAAAGGCTTGCGCCCTGGAGCAACACCACTCGCGGTGGCTCCTCCCCCGGGTCAGAGCAGATCTGGAGCTGCCTCAGCATGCTGGCGAAGGGCGCGACCCCGGTGACCGTGGCGACGAACATGTGGACCCTGTCCCTGGCCAAACCCTGGCGCATGAACACTCCCTTGGGTCGCTTGCGCATCAGCAGGGTGTCGCCGACCGTGAGGGGAAACAGGTGAGGGGTCAGCGCTCCTCCGGGAATCCTCTCTATGAAGAACTCCAGCAAGGGGTCCTCGGGGGCCGAGACGATCGAGTAGGGCCGTTCCAGCACGCGCCCATCCAATGCGATCCCGAGGGTGGCGTACTGGCCGGCCCGGAAGGCGAACGGTGTCTCGGGCCGGATCCGGACCGCCCACAGATCAGCCGCGAAGTCATGCCGCTCCACGATCTCGCAGCACTCGTACTTGTCACTCAGGGGGCTGGGCACTCTTTGGGGATCCTCCATTGCTCACTCCGGAATGGCCAGTGTATCGGCCGCCCGCTCCGCTCCCGGATGAGATTGAGCTGGGGGTGGTTCGGGAAGCCTGTTGTTAGAATCGCCACGCTTTCGCATTCGTGACCAGGAGCCACACCACCCCATGCCGACGCGCAGTCTGATCATCGTGGAGTCGCCGAGCAAGGCTCGGACGCTCACCAAGTTCCTGGGGGACCAGTACGAGGTGCGGGCTTCCATGGGGCACGTGGTCGATCTGCCCCGTTCCAAGTTGGGGATCGACGTGGACGCCGACTTCGCTCCCGATTACACCGTGATCAAGGGCAAGGAGAAGCAGCTCAGCGACCTGAAGGTGGCCGCCAAGAAGTCGTCACGGGTGCTGTTGGCCGCGGACCCGGATCGGGAGGGCGAAGCCATCGCCTGGCACATCGCCAACCAGCTCAAGCTCAAGGATCCCCAGCGCATCGTCTTTCGGGAGGTCACCAAGCCGGCCGTGGAGGCGGCTCTGAGCCAGCCCCGTGCGATCGACCAGAATCTGGTGGACGCTTATCAGGCCCGCCGCGCCATCGACAGGTTGCTGGGCTACAAGCTCAGTCCCTTGCTCTGGCGCAAGATCCGCAAGGGGCTTTCCGCCGGGCGGGTGCAGTCGGTGGCATTGCGACTGGTCTGCGACCGCGAGGATGAGATAGAGGGCTTCCTGCCGACCGAGAGTTGGAGCCTGGACGCTCTCCTGGAGACCGCGGTTGGGGATCAGGTCAAGGCTCGCTACCAGGGACCGGCCGCGGGCAGGGCCACAGCGCGTCGCGGCAAGGCCAAGGAGGGGGACGACGCGGCGGCCTTGCCTGATGAGGCGGCGGCCAGAGGGGTGATGGCGGCCGTCGAGGGGGCCGGCTTCACGGTCACCGCGGTGGAGCGCCGGCGGGTGCGCCGCAATCCACCGCTTCCGTACATCACCAGCACTCTGCAGCAGGACGCCTCCGCCCAGCTCCGCTTCAGCCCCACCAAGACCATGCGGATCGCACAGCAGCTCTACGAGGGAGTCGAGCTGGGGCCCGAGGGCCCGGCCGGTCTCATCACCTACATGCGCACCGACTCACCCCGGCTCAGCCCCATCGCCGTGGAGCAGGCGCGCAGCTACATCCAGGACAGTTTCGGCAAGGAGTACCTGGGGCCCGTCGGGGGAGCCAGGAAGACCGCCAAGGCGCCGGTGGCCACCCAGGACGCCCACGAGGCCATCCGGCCCACCAGCGCTGAGCGCACCCCTGAGAGCGTGACGCAATTCCTGACCTCAGACCAGATGAGGCTCTATCGCCTGGTCTGGAGGCGGTTCACCGCCAGTCAGATGAGCCCAGCCCAGTTCGACTCCACCAGGGTGGACATCGACGCCGCCTCCCATCGCTTCAGAGTGACCGGGAGTCGGCTCGCGTTCGATGGATTCCTCAAGGTGGCAGCCAGCGACGATAGGCAGGATGAGCTCCTGCCCGACCTCTCCGAGGGGGCGGTCCTTAGGTGCCTGGAGCTCATTCCCGAGCAGCACTTCACCCAACCCCCTCCACGCTTCACCGAGGCGACCCTGGTGAGGGAGCTCGAGGAGCGCGGCATCGGGCGCCCCAGCACCTACGCGCCC
>JAJZJU010000154.1 GCA_021809895.1 bacterium | reverse complement strand
CCGGTTGAGCTGGCGCGCAGCTCCTCCTATTGAGCGGTCAGGGACGACTCCAGACCGCTGTTGCCCGACACCCGCACATACAGCGCCTCGCGGCGAGGCGTGTCCTTTGGCGCCTGGCCCAAGAACCGGTCCAGGTCGTCGCTGCGGAACCTCCGCTCCCGGCCCGGGCGCACCACCGGCACTCGGCCCTCGTCAGCCCAACGCAGCAACGTCACCGCGTGCACCCCAAGCACCTCCGTCGCCGCCTTGAGTCGCAACAATGCCATGTCCCTAAGTGGTCCACGGCGGTGATTCGTGACCGGTCATGCGGCCAGTCCCTGGAGGCGACGGTCAAAGTCGGTGCGGGTAGAGCGCCAAGGGCGGCGAACTAGTTTGGGCTCCTCTCCTGACCCGTCACGAATCACTGCCCCAGGCCACTAAGTCTTATATATCACTCATGTCCGCTTAGGAAAAGCCGTCACTGCTGCGGACCCTTTGCGGCTCGACCACGGACCCGTCGAGACCATACTTATCTGGCTGGCCAGCCCACCTCGATCCTGCCTCTGGGAGAGCTGAGCCGAGCCTTCATAATGCGCCAGCATGCCAAGGTGAACCTGGGGGAGGTGTCGGCCACCGTGGTGGTGCAGGAGGTGCTCTACCCCGTCGGCCTTGTCGCTGCCGCTCTGCCGGGGTCGGGGCGGTTCCCCGGCGCTCAGGCGGCGGTGGTGGTGGCTCTGCTGGGGATACTCGCCATCTCCGCGATCCTGCTCTGGCCGGCGGCGTTCCGACGGACCATGCGGGTCGCCACCAGGGTGCCTTTGGTGCGCCGCTTCGAGCCCGACCTGGTGGCCCTGCATGAAGACGTGAACATCATCGCCAAGAGGCCGGTCGCGCTCCTGCCGGCCCTGCTGGGCCCGGTCGCGGCCTGCCTTGCCATCGGCGTCTTCTACCTCACCGTGCGCAGCGTGGGGATCGATCTCGGGCTCTACCAGGTTGCCTTCGTGTACTCCGTGGCACATCTGGCCGGTGGGGTCAGCCTGCTGCCCGGTGGAATCGGGGCCTATGAGGGCTCGATGACCCTGCTGCTGGTCGCCTTCGGGGTCCCCGCCCCGATCGCGGCTGCGATAGCCATCCTCAACCGAGCGTTCGACCGGCTGTTGGTGACCGTTGTCGGCGGCGCGGTCTACTTCGTCATCCGCCGCCCGCTGGACCTGGTCGGAATCACCCTGGCTCCGGACCGATAGCGGTAGGCTAAGGGGCCTGGGCCAGCCGCCAAGGAGGGAACTCATGAAGGCGATCATCACCACGCCGGGCCAGAAGGGCAGCGTCCACCTGGGGGACATCGGGCAACCCTCCGGATCCGGCCAGGTCCAGGACGCAGCCGGCAAGGGCACGGACCCTGTCGAGGTCGAGGTGGTCGAGGTCGGCGTGTGCGGCACCGACCTTGAGATCGCCGATCAGGGCTACGGGGCACCACCGGCCGGACGGGAGGTCCTTGTCATGGGCCATGAGAACCTGGGCAGGGTGGCCGCGGTCCCCAAGGGGAGCCAGCTCGAGGTCGGCCAGCTGGTGGTGGCCACGGTCAGGCGGCCCTGCCCGGAGCGATGCGCCCCCTGCGCCAACGGCCAGAGCGACGACTGCCTGACCGGCAATTACACCGAGCGCGGGATCAAGGGTCGCGACGGTTACATGGCCGAGCGCTATGTGGAGTCCGAGGACTACCTGATCCCCCTGCCCAGCCGGCTCGCCAAGGTGGGCGTTCTGATGGAGCCCAGCTCGATCGTCGAGAAGGGGTTGATGCAGGCCTACGGGATTCAGCGCCACCGCTTCCCCTGGGAGCCGAAGCGGGCCCTGATCTGCGGTGCCGGGGCGATAGGGCTGCTGGCGGCGCTGTTCCTGCGCCTCCGCGACCTGGACGTCTACCTGGTCGCCAAGGCCGATCCCGGCTCGCGCTCCGCCAAGGTCGCCAAGGAGATCGGGGCGCAGCTGCTGGACGCCGACCAGCACCCGGTGGCGGGGCTGGCCAAGGAGCTCGGCAACCTGGACCTGGTCTTCGAGGCGACCGGGGTCTCCGCGGTCGCGATGGCGGCGATCGCGGCGACTGGCCACGACGGGGTCTGCTGTCTGAGCTCGGTGACGGCGGGGGCCAGGACGGTGACCGTCGACGCCGACGCCCTCAACCTGGACATGGTCCTGGGCAACAAGCTGGTGTTCGGCACCGTCAACGCCAACCGCACCCACTTCGAGGCGGCGGCCAGGATGCTCGGCTCCGCGGTGCGGCGCTGGCCCGGGGTGGTGGAGGAGATCATCAGCCGGAGGGTGCCCGCGGAGAGCTTCCAGGACGCCTTCCAGCGCCAGGCCGATGACATCAAGACCGTGATCACCTTTGCGGGAGGCTGAGTCCGACATTCCCCCGGGCTGGGGGCCGCCACAGGCGGCTGGCGCCCTACCCGAGGGAGCCATGAAGAGGCGTTTGCCCGGCAGGGCTTCCTTGGCCCGGCGTCGCACCTCCACCATGAGCACGCGCCTACCGAGTGTCTCTGGCGGAGGGCTGATAGCCCCAGCGCACCCGGGCCCTATTTGATCAGGGGCTACAATCAACCACTGGGGCTCACGTCTGGAGTTCACAGTCATCCGCATTGGGAGGTTGCCAGTTGGCGAGACGTTCGATGGGCCGTAGGCCCCGGCGTGGTCCAGCCAGGCCCCACGTGGCTCGGGTGACACCTATTGAGGAGCAGAAGGAGGAGACGATCGAGCTCGAGGGCACGGTAGTGGAGCCTCTGCCCAACGCGGTGTTCCGGGTCGAGCTCCAGACCGGCCAGACGGTGCTCGCCTACATCTCGGGCAAGATGCGCAAGCACTACATCCGAACCTTGATCGGCGACAAGGTCAAGGTCGAGCTGAGCCCCTACGACCTGACCAGGGGACGGATCACCTTCCGCTACAAGTAGCCGCCACAGCGGTGGCTTAGGGCACGCGACCAGCTGCGGTCGCCGGGACCTTGGCGTGCGCCCCGGTCAGCCCTCCCCTCCGGCGGGACTCTCATCCTGGCTCGGTTGCGTGTCGGTTCTACCCACCCGGTCGATCAGGTTGGGCCTGGGTGCGGCCGGCAGCGGCAGCCGGGCCCGGTGGATGCGGTCCTGGATCTC
>JAJZJU010000047.1 GCA_021809895.1 bacterium | reverse complement strand
TGGGTGTCCCTCGGGCGCGGCTTCCACCGCAACGTCCATGCCACCACGGTCGTCCCTCGTGACGACTTCGGTCCCAAGGCGCTCGGCTACGCCCCGCTTAGAGTCGCTTAGAGTTGCAGAGACGCTGCGCGGCAACGCCCCATCCCAGGGCTTCGTAGAACTCGCGTGCCCTCGCCAACTCGTTGACGCCAAGTGTGATCAGGCTGATACGAGATTCCACGACCGCATTATCACGCGTGCCCTGAGCGCTCAGCAGTCTGGAGTCACTGGATCTGGGTGGGGGAGCAGGCGCTGCCGGGCCGTGGCGAGCGACACCTCGGGGCCGCTTCCCGATTGCCCTGGCATCTCCTGAAATGAAACCGTTCCTTGTGGGCGGAGATGTCGCCTGGCTGGGCCACCGCGACGATCCCGGGCCCGGGTCGCCAGAGGCGTCGGTCGGTGATGTCCAAGGTGGTGTCCAGCGACCTGGTGAGGATCCGCCGTGGACACAGCCTGGACTTCAACCGCCTGAGCCTGCCGGGTCCGGATCGTGGTGTGGAGGAGGGCCGGGGATGATGGTGCGTGACCTCGGCGTTGGCAGGGCCGCCCGTGCCGCCCGCCTGGCGGCCCAGATGCGGCCTTGTGGCATCGCCAGGTTCGGTCGGGCGGTGTAGACCCACCGCATCTGCCGCGCCGGGTTAGGTCAGGTCATCTTGGCGCAGGAGGACCGGTGGAGATTAAGCGCTCTTATTGAACTCGAAGACGGTCAAATGGAGCGGGAGACGAGACTCGAACTCGCGACATCCAGCTTGGAAGGCTAGCGCTCTACCAACTGAGCTACTCCCGCCGGGGTGGTCTCACATGGACGAAAACCACCGCCCCGTGCGCACTCACTCAGATTGTACTGGTGCCCAACCCAGAAGAACCAGGCCCCACCAGGGAGTTACGAACAGGTGCGCGTACTATGCGTCATGGTGAGCGGAGGTGAACTTGAAGGAGTGGGCGAGGGAGCCTGGACCGCGGGGCGCACTCCCCGGGCCGCCCTCGGGTGGGTCGGGTCCCAGGGCGGAGGAGGGCGGGGCCGGACGCCATATCAATTGGTAGACTGAGGTCAGATGCTCTTCAACTACCTTCCGCTCCTTGCCTTTCTTATTCTGGTGGTGGCGGTCGCCGTGGGCATGACGGTTGCGTCCACCGCCCTGGGGCCGAGGCACCCCACGGTCGCCAAGGGCTTGCCCTACGAGTGCGGGATAGTCCCGGCCGAGGCCGCTCGGCGCCGCTTCTCCGTGAGCTTCTACCTCACCGCCATGCTCTTCATCGTCTTCGACGTTGAGGCGATCTTTCTCTATCCCTGGGCGGTCATCGTGCGGAGCCATCTGCACATGTTCGGGTTCGTCGAGATGGTGGTGTTCGTGGCCCTCTTGGGGGTCGCGCTCCTATACGTGTGGCGCAAGGGTGCTCTCGAGTGGGACTGAAGAGTGATGAGTTCCTGATTCGCCGCGCTCCACTGGCGATGGCGGCCCGGGTGGGCGCATCCGATCTGCCGGCCATCCCTGGCGCCATACCTGCCGAGCAGGATCTGGCCGATGCCGCCGCCCGGGAGGGGATCTTCTCCACCACCGTGGGCAAGGTGATCGCCTGGGGACGGTATTCCTCGATCTGGCCGGCCACCTTCGGGCTCGCCTGCTGCGCGATCGAGATGATGGGGGCCAGCAACGCCCGCTTCGACCTGGCGCGCTTTGGCGCCGAGGTGTTTCGCGCCTCCCCACGGCAGTCCGACCTCATGATCGTGGCGGGCCGGGTCTCCCAGAAGATGGGCCCTGTTCTGCGCCAGATCTATGACCAGATGCCTGACCCCAAGTGGGTGATTTCGATGGGAGCCTGCGCTTCCTGTGGGGGCATTTTCAATAACTACGCGATCATCCAGGGAGTCGACAAGGTGGTCCCCGTGGATGTCTATATCCCCGGCTGCCCGCCCCGCCCCGAGGGGCTCATCGAAGCCGTGATCATGCTCCAGAAGAAGATCGCCGCGACTCCGGTCGCGAGCATCAGGGAGTAGCGGTGGCCACCCCGACTCCGGCCGCGCCTTCGCCAGAGGGCAACCAGTCCCCGACCGAGGGTTGGCGTGCGGCCGAACTGGTCGCCCGGATGTTACCTGCCGACGAGGCCGAGGTCCTGGTGCAAAATCGGCAGACCACGGTGTTCATCCCGGTGGAGCGGCTGCTCCAGGTGGTGCAGGCGCTAAGGGACGATCCCAGTGCCGCCTACGAGATGCCGGTCACCATGACCTGCAGTGACTGGCCGGAACGCGACCTGCGCTTCGAGGTCATGTACGTGTTGAGATCCCTGGTTCACAACGACCTGGTCACTCTGGCGGTGAGGGCCAGTGAGGAGACCGAGGTGCCGTCCCTGGCTGGCCTGTACCCGGGCATGGAGTGGCATGAGCGCGAGTGCTTCGATCTCTTTGGGCTGCGCATTGTCGGCCATCCCAATCTGACCAGGATCCTGCTTCCTGACGACTGGGAGGGGCACCCCCTGCGCAAGGACTACGTGTCCTTCGGTGAGCCTGTGGCCTTCACCCACAACCTCGAGTGGGCGCTGTCCCCCCAGGACCGCCCCGAGTACCTGCCCGGAGCCATTCGGGGCTCGGTGGAGAGGTCCTGATGGCGATCCTGCCCCCGATCAGAGGGGACGGCACCCCGCCGAACCGGGTCCCGGTTCAGGAGGGTGTGCCCCACATCCATCCCGGCGGTCAGGGCGAGTTTCTGGACAAGATCGAGACGGGCGAGGAGCTCATGGAGATCAACATGGGGCCTCAGCATCCCAGCACGCACGGGGTGCTGCGTCTGGTGCTGAGCTTGGATGGTGAGCATGTGCGCGCCTGTCGTCCCGACATCGGGTACCTGCACACCGGCTTCGAGAAGAGCTTCGAATCCCACACCTATCAGCAGTGCATTCCGCTGACCGATCGCATGGACTACCTGGCGCCGCCCATCAACAACTTCGGGTTCGCGCTCGCGGCCGAGAAGCTGCTCGAGATCGAGATCCCTCCTAGGGGACAGTACATCCGGGTGATCGTGGCCGAGCTCTCCAGGATCGCAAGCCACCTGATCTGGCTCGGTACCCATGCAATGGACATCGGGGCAGTCACCGCCTTCATGTACTGCTGGCGAGAACGGGACAAGATCCTCGACATCATGGAGTGGATCTCTGGGGTCCGGATGATGACCAGCTTCATCCGCGTCGGCGGACTGATGGCGGACGTGCCCGAGGAGTTCGTTCCGATGGTGCGGGCGTTCGTCGCCGAGTTTCCCAAGCGGGTGGACGAGTACGAGGGTTTGCTCACGGCGAATCCGATATTCCGTCAGCGCACCATCGGGTTAGGGGTTTTGGACTCCGCGACCGCGATCTCCTACGGCTGCAGCGGGGCGACCCTGCGGGGTTCCGGCGTACCCTACGACGTCCGGCGCGCGATGCCGTACTCCGGCTACGACCAATTCCAGTTCGACGTCCCGGTCGGCGTTCGCGGCGACGTCTACGACCGCTATCTGGTACGGGTGAGGGAGATGCGAGAGGCGTGCCGCATCGTGGAACAGGCGGTGGAGGGACTGCCCGGCGGCCCGGTCAACACCTCCGACCGCAAGGTGGTCCTGCCGCCCAGAACCGAGATCGATAACTCGATGGAGTCCCTGATCCATCACTTCAAGATCAGCACCGAGGGCTTCAGGCCACCGCCGGGCCGGGTTTACTCGGCGGTGGAGAGCGCCCGTGGCGAGCTGGGCTTCCTCATGATCAGTGACGGCGGCAACCGGCCCTATCGGTGCAAGGTTCGCGGCCCCTCCTTCAGCAACCTGTCGGCGCTCTCGTACATGGTCCAGGACGAGCTGATGGCTGACGTGGTTGCGGTGATCGGCTCGATCGACATCATCCTGGGTGACGTCGACCGCTAACGATCAAGAGCGCCCCTGGCCCGCAGCGCCTTGGGCAACACCACCAGTGCCTCCAAGACTCCCAGGATGAGCAGCGCTGACGCGATCCGGGGCACGAAGTCCGCCAGGTGGGGCGGGCTGGTGAACAACCAGGCGATGAGCAGGGGTACCCCGATCGCCGGCACCAGGGCGAAGCTGCGGTCGCGGGCTCCCATGCTGTAGTAGACAAGCATGTTGACCAGGGTCAGACCCACGATCCCGAGGCTGAAGAGCAGCAGCAGGGTGGAGTCGGACTCGTAGCGATGGCCGAGCACCAGCCCCAGGAGCGGCCGGGACAGAGCCGTGTAGCCGACCACGACCACGAGGTCGATTCCGACCAGGACCGCACCGGTCTGGAGGAGTAAACGGCGTCGCGCGTTGGCATCGGCGGCGGCGGCGACCCGGGGGTACATGACGGCGCTTAGGCTGCTGGTGCCGAAGAAGAGGATCTTGCCCATGATCGACAGGCCTGAGTAGAGCCCCGCATTGGTCGGGCTCAGGACATGCCGAGCGGCCACCACGTCAATGTTGTTGAAGATCGGGGCGGTGGCGGCTCCGGCGAGCACGGTGCCGTCTACAAGGGCCCCCGGATGGGCGGGGGCCGAGGCTCGCGCGACGCGCTGGTGGCGAGGGTACACCGCAGAGCCGAGGGCGCCGGCGACCGAGGCCAATGGGACGGCAGCGGCCCCCAGGCCGAGATTCAGCAGGATCACCGCCAACACCACCATGGTGATGCCATAGAGGAGGAAGTTGATCGCGAGCTTGCTGAACTGCCGCGACCCCTGGAGGTATCCACGTTGCGAGCCTCCCAGAGCCGAGATGGGGCCGGCGACGACGGTCACCACCAGGATCCAGGGATCGGGAAGGTGAAGGAGGATGGCCAGGCCGACGTCGACCGGCACCATCGCCAAACCCAGGCTCAGGCCTATCCTCCAGCCGCTGCCGCGCAGTCTCGCCCAGTGGGACTCTGGGGCAGTGCCCTGGGCTAGGGCGGCTGCGACCTCCCGGGCACAACCTGCGGCCACCACGTACGAGGTTGTGTAAAGGAGGTTGAGAACCGCCACCACGGACGTCGACTCTCCATTGGCTGCCGGGGACAGATGGTGGGCTCCGTAGGACTGCGCCACCAGCACCCCCGCCCCGGAGCCGCCGATGCCGATGAGGTAGAAGAGGTTCTGTCGGATGGTGGTGGCGGAGGCCAACCGGCGCAGGCCCGCCATCCGCCCAGCGGCGGGCGGCCCGATACCCTCCTTATCTTGGGATCGGGGAGCTGGTCGAAGTCTCATGGACGGTAATCCTGCAGCATCGAGGTCGCGGCTGGCGGGCCGGCGGCGCTCGGACGGGTGGGGCGGATTGGTAAAGTGGGGTGCAGAATGAGCAGGGGCAAGCGTGAGCGCGCCCGTCGCCGTCTGGGGAGAGAGCTTGGAGCTCCCGTGCCCGGTCGGCGGGGAGGGCGGTGGAGTGGCTGAGGCATCCAGCTCAGGCGTGGCCCTGAGTGGAAGCACTCTGGCACGCATTCGTGAGATGGAGGCTAAGTACCCATCCTCGCGCTCAGCGGTGCTGCCCGCCCTCTGGGCGGTCCAGGATGAGCTTGGGTACCTGCCTCCGTGGACCATCGAGGTGGTGGCCGGGGAGTTGAAGCTGCTCCCTGGCGACGTGGAGGCGGTTGCCAGTTTCTACTCGATGTACTTCAACCACAAGCCGGGACGACACGTGGTCCAGGTTTGCCGGAACGTCTCCTGCGGCCTGCGAGGCTCGGACGAACTTCTGGGCCACCTCCAGCGAGCGCTCGGGCTCGATGCCGAGGGCAACACCCCGGATGGCGCCTTCACCATCGAGGGCACGGTGGAGTGCCTGGGAGCGTGCGGAGGGGCTCCCATGATGCAGGTGGATCGTTACAGCTACGAGAACCTGACTCCCCAGACTGCGCTGGAGGTGCTCGAGAAGATCCGCGCCGAAATGCCAGCCGGAACGGGGTCCAAGTGAGCGACCTGGTCCTGACCCGTCACCAGGGAGCCCCAGGCCTCACCGCTCTGGCCGGGTATGAGCAGGTGGGAGGCTACCGGTCGTTGCGCCGGGCGATCGAGATGGGCCCGGAGGCGATCGCGGCCGAGGTGAAGGCTTCCGGCCTCAGAGGCAGAGGCGGAGCCGCCTTCCCGACAGCCACCAAGTGGAGCTTCCTTCCCAAGGACAGCTTTCCTCGCTACCTGTGCGTCAATGCGGACGAGTCGGAGCCGGGCTGCTTCAAGGATCGGGTGCTGATGGAGGAGTATCCTCACCAGCTTCTCGAAGGAGTTCTGATCGCCGCCTTCGCCCTCCAGGTGAATCACGCGTTCATCTACATCCGGGGGGAGTACCGCAGCCAGCGGGAGCTCCTGGAGCGCGCTGTCCAGGAGGCTCGCCAGGCCGGCTACGGCGGCCCCAACGTCCTGGGATCGGGCTGGGACTGTGAGCTGATGGTGCATGGCGGGGCGGGGGCCTACATCTGTGGCGAGGAGACGGCACTGCTGGACTCCCTGGAGGGGAGAAGGGGCCAGCCGCGGCTGAAGCCTCCATTTCCGGCGGTCAAGGGCCTCTATGGCCAACCGACTGTGGTCAACAATGTGGAGACCCTCTCGAATTTGCCGTTCATCGTCGCCGAGGGCGGTGCCAGGTACGCTGCCCTTGGCACCGAGGCCAGTCCCGGAACCCGGCTCTTCTGTGTCAGCGGCCATGTGGAGCGGCCGGGCACCTTCGAGGTTCCGATGGGGAAGACCACGTTCCGCGACCTCCTGGAGATGGCTGGGGGAGTATGGCGGGGGCGGCAGTTTAAGGCGATGCAGCCAGGAGGCGGGTCGATGCAGATCCTTGGGCCGCAGCACCTTGACCTCCCGCTCGACTTCAAGGCGGTGGCGGATGCGGGCTCCTCACTGGGCGCCGGGGCCCTGGTGATAATGGACGACTCCACCTGCTTGGTCAACGTGGCGATGCGACTGGTCGACTTCTACCGCCATGAGTCATGTGGCAAGTGCGTGCCGTGTCGCGAGGGCACCTACTTTGAGAGCGAGCTCATGCATCGCCTCGAAGCTGGGTTGGCCACCAAGGCCGAGCTCACCAACCTAGCCGACATCTGCGCCAACATGGATGGGCGCTGCTTCTGCCCCCTGGGCGACACCGCCACCTGGTTTGTGATGTCGGCGTACCGGATGTTCCCGGAGGAGTTCGAGAGCCACTGCGGGGCCGGGCGCTGTCCGGTCCGTGAGCCCCTGGCGGTGGCCGTCTAGGTGGCAGAGACCGCCGCTGCCGAGCTGGTCACCGTCTCGGTCGACGACCGCATGGTTCAGGTCGCCCCTGGAACTTTGGTATGGGACGCCTGCGAGAAAGCCGGCGTGTTCGTGCCGGTCTACTGTGCCCACAAAAAGTTGGAGCCGGTGGCGGTCTGCCGGATGTGCCTGGTCGAGGTGGAGGGGGTCCCCAAGCTGCAGCCGGCCTGCGCCACCAGGGTTGCGCCGAACATGGTGATCCGCACCGCCACCGAGCAGGTGCGCAAGTTCCGGGACGGCAACCTCGAGTTCCTGCTCGTGAATCACCCGCTGGACTGTCCGGTCTGCGACCGGGGAGGGGAGTGCGACCTACAGGACTTCACGCAGCGCTATGGCCCGGGGCGCAGCCGGACCAGCATCACCGAGAAGGTTCACTTCGACAAAGCCATTCCTCTCTCAGACAAGATCTACCTGGACCAGGAGCGCTGCATCCTCTGCTGGCGCTGCGTGCGCTACTACGAGGAGATCACCGGGGAGCGCGAGATCGTGCTCCAAGAGCGGGGGGTTCACACCGTGGTGGACACCTTCGAGAGGCGCCCACTCCAGAGTCAGTTTCAGGGCAATCTGCCCGAGATCTGCCCGGTGGGGGCCCTCACCCACGCCAAGTACCGTTTCCGGGCACGGCCCTGGGACCTGCGGCGCACCGCCAGCGTGTGCTCGCACTGCAGCTTTGGCTGCAACATCTTCGTGGACGCTCGCGAGGACCAGGTGGCGCGCTACGCCAGCAACGACAATCCCGAGGTCGACGACAGCTGGCTGTGTGACCGCGGCCGCTACAGCTTTCCCGAGATGAATCGGAGCGGTCGGGTGTCCACCCCCGAGGCCAGGGTGGGAGGGGTTCGCCAGCCGGTCTCCCACAGGGAGGCGATCGAGCGCGCGTGCGGGGGGCTGCTGAGGGTGCGCTCGGAGTACGGTCCAGAGGCCATGGGTGTGATCGGGTCGGCCCGGCTGACCAACGAGGAGGCGTTTGCGCTGCAGTGGTTGGCCCGGGATGTGATCCGCACCAAGAATCTGGACCATCGACTTGGCAAGCTCGACAAGCTCGCCCCGGAAGACTTCGCACTCTCCATCGCCGAAATAGAGGAGTGCGATGCGGTGGTGGTGCTCGGCGAGAAACCCGAGGCAGCCGCGCCAGTTCTGACCCTGAGGCTTTTCAAGGCCGAACAGAAGCGTCGGCGCAAGGTGAGCCGGGTGGCCGTCGATTCCGACCCGGCCTCGCTGGCCGGACAGTTGCCAGCGAACGGGCGCATCGGTGTCGTCGTCCACCAGCAGGATGTGGCCGTGGCCCGCAAGCTGCGGGCCGAGCTCACTACCAGTACCCGCCAGGTCCAGGTCCTTTCGATTCTGGACCAGGTGAACGAGCGGGGATGTCAGGATCTCGGGCTGTTGCCTGAATGGCTGCCGGGATATCGGCCGGCGCCGGCCGGCGGCATGGGCACCAGGGAGATGCTTCAGGCAGCCACTTCGGGAAAACTGAGGGCGCTGGTGCTGATCGACCCCTGGGCTGAGTTGGAAGCTGAACCTGGCTTCAGAGAAGCGGTTGCGAATGTTGACCTGGCCGTCGTTTTGGCCGCCTGGCCCGGGGTCGCGACCTCGGAGGCTGACGTGATCCTTCCCGGTCGAACCCTGGTCGAAAAGGCCGGGACTGTGACCAACACCGAGGGGCGGGTTCAGCGGATACGACCGGGGGTGGAGCCAAAGCTGGCGTTCCCACCCGACCTGCGCAGCATCGTGGAACTGGGCCGGGGTATGGGAGGGGACTTCGGATCCCAGCCCTTGGCGGGCCCTGTGTTCAAGCGGCTAGCCGAGAGCGTCCCTGCGTACAGCGGCACTCAGGGAGGACTGAGGGCCATCTGGAGGGCGGGGATTTGAGTTCTGCGGCCACCTCCATTGTCCTGGCAGTGATCGTGGCCCTGGTGAAGGGGCTCCTAATCGTCATCGTCCTGGCGACCGCGTTCGCCTACATGACCCTGGCAGAACGCAAGATCTCGGCCCGCATCCAGCTGCGTTACGGTCCCAATCGGGTCGGTCCGTTCGGTTTCCTGCAGCCGGCGGCTGACGGCGTCAAGCTCTTCCTCAAGGAGAAGGCAGCCCCCGAGGGACGCGACAACTTCCTATACCTGTTGGCGCCCGCCCTGGCCGCCGCGGCGGCCCTCTTCGCCTTCTCGGTCATCCCCATCGATCAGACCATCTGCATCGGCGGTACCCACGGGGCGGGCCCTCTCTCGGCCAGCTGCCCTGGGGGCTATCCGCTTCACTGGGATCTGGCCCACCTCAACATCGGCCTGCTCTTCGTCCTGGGGATCACCTCGCTGGGGGTCTATTCCATCTTTCTTGGGGGATGGGCCAGCAACTCCAAGTACTCCCTGCTGGGCGCGCTTCGCAGCTCAGCGCAGCTGATCAGCTACGAGATGGCGGTCAGCTTCGCCCTCATCGGCCCGGTGCTGCTGGCCGGCTCATTGAACCTGGAGACCGTGGTCAATCAGCAGCACTCACTTTGGTTTGTGTTCCTGCAGCCGATGGGATTCTTGCTCTACTTCACCGGGGCTCTGGCGGAGACCAACCGGCTGCCCTTCGACCTGCCGGAGGCGGAGTCAGAGCTGGTGGCGGGGTACCACACCGAGTACTCGGGGATGCGCTTCGGGCTCTTCTTCATGGCTGAGTACATCAACATGGTGACGGTCTGTTCGATCGCCACGGTGATGTTCCTGGGGGGCTGGATGGCGCCTTTCTTCTTCTTGCCTAACTGGTTGGGCCCGATCTGGTTCGTCGCCAAGGTGGGCCTGCTCATCTTCGTGATGATGTGGGTGCGCTGGACCTTCCCAAGACTTCGCTACGACCGGCTGATGCAGTTCGGCTGGAAGGTGTTGCTGCCCTTGGGCCTGGTCAATCTGTTGGTCACCAGCTTCTTCGTGGCCTTGAAGTGACCACAACCCCGCAACGGATCACCTGTGAGGCGTCATGTTTCGTGAGCTGATCGGCGGCCTGCGCATCACCATGCGCGAGATGATGACCAAACCCATCACCATCCAGTACCCGGAGGAGCAGCGGCCGGTGCCACCGCGCCACCGCGGCCGTCACATCCTGCACCGCTATGACAACGGGCTCGAGAAGTGCATCGGCTGCGAACTGTGCGCGGGCGCCTGCCCGGTGGGCTGCATCTACGTGCAGGCGGCCCAGAA
Organism: bacterium; assembly: GCA_021809895.1. Classification (GTDB taxonomy): domain Bacteria; phylum Chloroflexota; class Dormibacteria; order Aeolococcales; family Bog-877; genus AG-12. Next base: position 7,690 of record JAJZJU010000047.1, on the reverse strand, counting down.
CGATCCCCAGCATCCGGTCTCCCCCGGGGAGCGCTACGCGGTCCGCTACGAGATCAACCTCATGCGCTGCATCTACTGCGGTTACTGCGCTGAGGCCTGCCCGACCGAGGCGATAACCCTGGGGCCGCGGTTGGACCTGTGTGATTACAAGCGGGAGCGCCTGGTCGCGACCAAGGACGACCTCCTCGAAGCCTGGCCCGGATTCCAACCGATGGCAACCGGAGTGGCCGCCGGGACCGGCGCTCCGGCGCCTCAGACGACCCCCATGGGAGCAGGCTCATCCCATCTCGGGCCCGCTGGCGCTGCCCCGGGTCTGCGGCCGGCCATCCCGGAGCCGCGTACCAAGGGTGGAGGGGCCGATCCCATATGACCGTGATCTTCGGCATCGCGGCCGGGCTCGCCTTGGTGGGCGCGCTGGGGGTGGTGCTCAGCCAGCGCACCCTCTACTCGGCGCTGAGCCTGGTGGTGAACATGGTGTCCCTGGCAGTCCTGTTCTTGCTTCTCGACGCCCAGTTCCTGGCCGCGGTGCAGATCATCGTGTACGCGGGAGCGGTGATGGTGCTGTTTGTCTTCATCATCGCCCTGCTTTCCCCCGGTGCCGAGGAGCGAGTTCATCCCTTGGAGGTCCGGCTTCTGCTCGGCGGCTTGGCCGCGGTGGTGTTCACCCTGGTGATTGGCCGTCTCACCCTCAATGGCATCACAGTTGCCGGCAACGGTCGCCTCCACGGCGGGCTCGGGCCCTTCGCGCCGACGGTGGTCAATGCCCATGGTCAGGTTCAGACGTTGGGGGAGCAGCTGTTCACAACCTACCTGCTTCCCTTTGAGGTCACCTCGCTGCTGCTGCTGGTGGCGGCGGTGGGGGCGGTGTACCTGTCCAAACGACGGAGGCCCCTGCTGTGAGCGGGATGTTCCCCGGCTTCCTCATCCTCTCGGCTGCCCTGTTCGCGATCGGAGCTGTGGGGGTGCTGGTACGCCGCAACCCCCTGGTGGTGTTCATGTCCATCGAGTTGATGCTCAATGCCGCCAACCTCGCGCTGATCACCTATGCGCGCTACACCGACACCATGGCCGGCCAGATCTTCGCCCTGTTCGTGATCGCGGTCGCTGCCAGCGAGGTGGTGGTGGGTCTGGCCCTGATCACCGGGGTGTACCGGAGCGGCCGCCGTCTGGACCTCGACGAGCTCAGCGAGATGAGCGAGTGACCCGGGCATGAACCCCACCTTCACATTGGTGCTGGCGGCGATCGTCCTGGGCCTGCCCACGGCGGGCTTCTTGGTCAACGCCCTGACCTTCGGCAAGCTGCCCAAGGCGGTGGTTGCCTGGATGGGGCCGGGAGTGGTGCTGGGCTCCTTTGTGGCCGCGGTTGTCGCCCTGGTCGCCATGATGAGCCGGCCCCCGTCGGATCGCGGCATAACGATCGTCTTCTGGCACTGGCTAAACGCGTCTGTTGGGTCAGGTGGCGGGGTCGCCGCCCAGGCCGGCTTGAACGCCAACTTTTCGGTGCGGATCGATCCCCTCTCGGTCCTGATGATGCTCGTCATCACCGGGATCGGGGGCCTGATCCATGTCTACAGCGTTGGCTACATGGACCACGACCGCAGCTTCAACCGATTCTTCGCCTACATGAACCTGTTCGTCACCAGCATGCTGGTCTTGGTGATGAGCAACACCCTGGTGTTTCTCATCATTGGATGGGCGATGGTGGCCTTCGCCTCATATGCCCTGATCGCGTTCTGGTACGAGCGCAAGTCCGCGGTGGTCGCCGGTCGCAAGGCCTTCGTCACCCAGGTTATCGGTGACGTGGGGCTGGTCCTGGCGGCGTTCCTTATCTTCTTGAACCTGCGCGGCCCCAGTGGCCGGCTGCTGCACACCGTCAATATGCAGACCATCTTCGACAACGTGGGCCCGGGCGCCCATTTCCACCAAGGGCTGGGCCCGGTGGGAGGCGGCATGGTCACGGCGATCGGGATCCTGCTGTTCTTGGGCGCAGCCGCCAAGTCGGCCCAGTGGCCCTTGCACACCTGGCTGCCGGACGCCATGGAGGGTCCCACTCCGGTCTCCGCCCTGATCCACGCGGCCACCATGGTGACGGCCGGGGTGTATCTGGTCGCTCGCTTCCATCCCATCTACCAGCAGGCACCGATTGCCGCCAGCCTGGTGGCGGCCATCGGTATCGGCACCGCCCTGATGGCCGGTTTCATCGGCTGCACCCAGTACGACATCAAGCGGGTGATCGCCTACTCGACCATGAGCCAGATCGGGCTCATGATCTTCGCGGTGGGCGTGGGGGCATATTCCGCGGGAATGTTCCAGTTGGTGGCTCACGCCTGCTTCAAGGCGCTGCTCTTCCTGGCGGCCGGGAATGTGATCCACGCCATCAACGACGAACAGGACATTCGTGCCATGGGGGGCCTCTCCCAACGCATGAAATGGACCTTTGCCTGCTTCACGGTGGGAGCCCTGGCGCTCTCGGGCATCCCCTTCTTCGCGGGGTTCTTCAGCAAGGAGGAGTTGCTCAGCAATGGCCTGGCCCTGGGTCCCGCGGTCCCCTGGCTGTGGCTGGTGGGAGTGACCGTCAACGTGCTGACCAGCTTCTACATCTTCCGGGTGGTCTGGGTTGCCTTCAAGGGTGAGCCGAGGTCGGAGGCGGCGGCCCACGCCCACGAGGCACCCCCGGTGATGCTGATCCCAGTGGTGGTTCTGGCCGGGCTGGCCGCGGTTGTGGGCTTTCTCAACATCGACTTCGCGGGTTTCGCTCCCGTCACAGGCTTCACCAGTTTCCTGAGGCCGGTGCTGGGGGTTCCCAGCCATCAGCCGAGCGACCTCGTGGGCGGCCTGGCGTTGTTGGCAGGGGTCGTCCTCAGTCTGGGCGGGGTGGGAATAGTCTGGGCCGTCTACGGAAAGGCGGTCATCTCGCGCGAACTGGTGCCGCGCCGGTTGCCGTGGCTCTACCAGCTCTCCTACAACCGATGTTACTGGGACGAGCTCTACGACTACACCCTGGTTCGGCCGGTGGCGGCTCTGGCCCGTGGGGTGCGGACGATCCTTGAGCCCGACGTGGTCGACGCTGCGGTGGCAGGAGTGCGCGACGCTATCGCCACCCTGGCCGACGACTTCAGAACCTTTCAGACCGGATTCCTCAAGGACTATGCCCTGGTGTTCTTCTTCTTTGCGTTGGTTGGGCTGGTGGTGCTGGGGCTGAGGCTGACATGACCTGGCCAATCCTGGCGGTACTCCTGCTGGTGCCCCTGGGCGGGGCGCTCCTGATACTGGGTTTGCCTGGTAGCCGGCCCCGGCTGATCCGGATCTGCCTGATCGCGGTGACGGCCGCCACCCTGGGCCTCAGTGTGGTGATGCTGGTGTACTTCCTGGCCGTTCCTGGCAGTGCGGCCTCGCGGCTCAGCGGCCGCGCCAACGGCCAGTCGCTTTCCCAGGTGCATTCCCCGGTGACGTTCCAGTTCCAGGAACAGCTGAGCTGGCTGCACACCAGCAGCTCCCTATCGCAGTTCCACCCAGCCTTCAACGAGGGGAACAACGCCTTTAATCAGGCGGGGCCACCGCCGATCAACTTCTCCTTCCATCTGGGAGTTGACGGCCTGGCGGTCTGGCTGATCACCCTGGCGGCGCTCCTTTTCCTGGTGGCGGCGGTGGTGTTGAGCCGGAAGGAGGAGAGGCTGAAGGCCTTCGCAGTGCTGATGTTGCTGAGCGAGGTGGGAGTCATCGGCGTGCTCACCTCGCTGGATCTGGTCCTCTTCTACTTCTTCTGGGAGGCAGCCCTGATCCCCCTGTACTTCATCATGATCGGGTGGGGCGATGAGCGCCGAGGGCGCTCCGCGTTGAAGTTCATCATCTACACGGTGGCCGGCAGCCTGTTCATGTTGCTGGCGATCCTCGGGGTGTACTTCATCACCGGGGCCCAAACCAGCGTCTATACGTTCGATGTGCCCACCTTGATCGCGGCGCAGAGTTTCGTCTCGACCACCCACGCCACCACCTTCAGCCTGTTCGGACACAGCTTCCCCGCCATGAACCCGCAGGATTGGCTGTTCCTGGCGTTCGCCCTGGCGTTTGCCATCAAGGTGCCGCTGGTACCGTTCCACAGCTGGTTGCCGGATGCCTACACCTCTGGCAAGACGCCGTTCCTGGTGTTCTTCGCTGGGATCGTGAGCAAGCTGGGAGCCTTTGGCTTCATTCGCTACAACCTCACCCTCTTCCCCCAGGCCAGCCACCTCTTCCAGCCGCTGATGATGGGGCTGGCGGTAGCCAGCATCCTCTATGGAGCCCTGGCCGCCCTGGCGCAGAGCGATGTCAAGCGCACGGTCGCCTACGCCTCCATAAGCCACCTGGGATTCGTCGTGCTGGGCATCTTCACGCTCAACATCGATGGCATCGACGGCTCCATCATCCAGATGGTCAACCACGGCATCGTCATTGCCGCTCTGTTCATATGCGTGGGCATCTTCGAGGCGCGGTTCGCCACCCGCAGCCTGCGCGACCTGGGGGGCCTGGCCAAGACCATGCCGGTGATGGCAGGGATGTTCTTGGTGGTGGCTCTGGCCGGTTTGGGGATGCCGCTGCTCAACTCCTTCGTGGGTGAGTTCCTGATCCTGCTCGGGGCTTTCCAGGTCTCCCCGGTCTGGGCGGTGGTGGCCAGCCTGGGGGTGATCCTGGCCTGCTGGTACATGCTGCGGATGTACCAGGGCCTGACCCAGGGCCCGCTGCGGGCGCCCGGTGGCCCGGATGAGTCGTCTGTGATAGCGCAGGCGGTTGGGCGGTTTGGTCGGATCGACCTGGGGCCGGTGGAGCTGGTGGCTCTGGTACCGCTGGTGGCGTTGATGGTCCTCATCGGGGTGTACCCCGGCCCGATCATCCGCTACAGCCGGTTCTCAGCGGCTCAGTACTCCCAGGCGGTCGCCCGTGGCACGGTTGCCAGCCCGGCTGCGCGCCAGGTCACCACGCCTGCCGACGGCCAGGGGAGGGGTCGATGATGTTCCCAGCGGAGATCACCCAGCTCGCCGCCGCTCCCTGGCTACCCCTTCACTTTGTGCCCGCTGCCAATTTGGTCGGCATCCTGCCCATCTTGATAGTGGGAGGCGGGGCCGTGATGGTCCTGCTGGCCGACCTGCTGGTGCCCCGACGCGGCAACCTGGTGCTCCCGGTGGCCACAGCCATCGTGCTTGTGGGAGCTCTGGGCACAGCCGCTGGCCAGTGGGCGGTGCATGCGTCAAACCCGGTGGTTTTCAACGGCGCCTATGCTGAGGACCGCTTCGCCCTTTTCGCCGATTTCGTGATCCTGATCACCGCCCTGGCGGTGGTGGCGCTGAGCCCCGGTTACCTGAGGCGGCGCGGGATGGAGGAGGGCGAGTACTACATCCTGCTGCTGGCCTCGGTGACCGGGATGCTGGTGCTCACCGGCGCCCTCAACCTGATCGTGGTCTTTCTGGGGATTGAGCTGCTCTCGATCCCCCTGTATGTGCTGGCCGGCTTCGCAAGGGATGAGCCGCTGCCCCAGGAGGCGGCCATGAAGTACCTGCTGCTGGGAGGCTTTGCGTCGGGATTTCTGGTGTACGGGATGGCTCTCATCTACGGCGAGACCGGCCACACTGGGCTGGTCGCCATTCATCACGTGCTGACCACCACCGCCGTATCTCAGCAGTTCGACCCGATGCTGCTGGCCGGGATCGCGCTGCTGGCGGTGGGCCTGTCGTTCAAGGTGTCGGCCGCTCCGTTCCACTGGTGGACTCCGGATGTCTACCAGGGTTCCCCCGCATTGGTGACGACCTTCATGTCGGTCGCCACCAAGGTGGCAGCTTTTGCGGTCTTCCTGCGCCTGTTCTCCGCCACCCTGGCTCCCTACCGGGCCGAGTGGCAGGTTCCGATCGCGGTGGTGGCGATCATCTCCATGGTCTTCGGCAACGTGGTGGCGCTGGCGCAGACCTCGGTGAAGCGGCTGCTCGCCTACTCAGGAATAGCTCAGGCCGGCTACGTCATGATCGGTCTGGCGGTTGGACGTCCTGACGGCACCGAGGCCTCGCTCTACTACCTGGCCGGCTATGCCTTCATGAACACGGGTGCCTTCGCGGTGATCACCATCCTCAGCCGACGCGGCGAGGACTGTGACCGCTACTCGCAACTGAGCGGGCTGGGACGACGGCAGCCGGTGCTGGCCGGACTGATGGCGATATTCATGCTTTCGCTGGCCGGCTTCCCGCTGACCGTGGGATTCTTCGGCAAGTTCTTCCTCTTCTCGGCCGCCATCCATGATGGCCAGCTACCCCTGGCGATCTGGGGGATTCTGACCTCGGCGGTCTCCCTCTTCTACTATCTGCGCGTGATCCTGATCATGTTCTCCGGCATGCCCCAGACGGCATCTGATGAGGAGATCCAGGTGGCGGGGGTCTCTGTGGGCGGGGCGGCCGTCGCCGCTCCGGAGTCGGCGGTGGCGGTTGGCGTCCCTGCGGGCCTGGTGGTGGTGCTGGCGGGAGCGGGAACACTGGTGTTGGGGATCTTCCCCGCCCTGATCTACACCCTGCTCCAGGGCATCACCGTTGTCCACGGCTGACGATCCCGCTCTGGTTGAACGGCGGCTGGCCGGGCTGCTGAGCCTGGTCATCCCCGCTCACAACGAGGAGGCCAACCTTCCCCGAGTGCTGGGGGCGGCTTTGCCGGTGCTGCGCCAGCTGGCGGACGGCTTTGAGGTGGTGCTCGTCGACGATGGTAGCCATGACGGCACGGTGAGGGTGAGTCGGGAGGCGATGGGCCCGGACCAGGAGCGGCTCGTGGTGGTCTCCCATTCTCACAAGTCTGGCTACGGGATCACGGTGGCCGATGGCCTGCGAGCCGCACGCGGGGACTGGGTTGCCTTCATAGACGGGGATGGCCAGTTCGATCCCAGGGATCTGCGTCTGCTGGCGTCGCGGGCCGCTGAGGCGGATATGGTCACGGGCTGGCGCATCCACCGGGCCGATCCATGGCACCGCTCGGTGGTCAGCAACACCTTCAATGTTCTGGTCACGCTGCTGTACGGCATCCACTATCGGGATGTCGACTGCGGCTTCAAACTGATGCGGCGCTCGGTGCTGGACATGGCCTCTCCCATTCGCGCCCGCTCTGCGCTGCTGAACACCGAGCTGTATTACAAGTGCCGACGCTCCGGCCTGCGGGTGGTGCAGGTTGGCCTGACCCATCATCCCCGGCTGGCTGGGGTGAGATCTGGGGGGCGTCTGTTGCCGATCCTGCGGGCGGTGCGGGAGCTGGTGAGGCTACGCCTGGAGTTGGGCCGAAGCTGGCAGCCTCCTGGAGCACCCTCTAGTTAGGCACGGGCCCCATCGGACCACCGGCCGCAGCCCTAGCCCGAAAGCTATCAAGCGTTTGGCGCAACCCGTCCTCGATCCCAACCTCGGCGGCCCAGCCCAGCTTCGAGCTGGCGCGCCCAGGGTTGAGGAAATTGGCCCTGACCTCCCCGGGTCGGGCCGGGACGGGCTCGCTCTCGCCGGTGTGTCCTGCCAGGCGGATCAATGTTTTGGCGATATCGTTGATGGAGGTCCCGCGGCCGGTGCCGATATTGACCGGCCCATTTAGTGGGCGCGCGATGGCCAGCAGGTTGGCCCGGGCGACGTCCTCCACAAAGACGAAGTCACGGGTCTGAGCGCCGTCCCCGGTCACCCTGGGGGGAAGGCCGTCCAGGAGG
>JAJZJU010000046.1 GCA_021809895.1 bacterium | reverse complement strand
CCGTGGCTGACCGCCCCAACTGGGGTCAATGGGGTCAGGTGGGCCCACCAGTCCGGGGCTGACCGTGGCTCTAGTCGGGAGGGGCGGATTTGCCAGCGAACTGTCCGCGTGGGTCCGCCGGTGACCGTTTCGTATTGGAAGACGAGGAGCATGCCGGGTGCGACGTACGCCGATGGCCGCCTTTGTTCGCCGGATAGGGTGTCAAATAGGGTGTCAACTTCCTCTCCTCCGAGAGGGGGCCTGAGTGCGCCCCAGGACGCGCCATTGGACCCTCGGCATCCGGTGATTCAGCCCTGGCGGATCCCCGAAGTTCAGCGGCAGGAACTACTCTGCGCTCTAAGGGCGGGTCAGACCGTGACGACGTCGACGAGCCCTCGGAGGCTTTGGAAGTCCTCCGGGTTGCGTGTGTAGACCGGGAGGCCTGTGGAACACGCGGTAGCTGCAATTAGGAGATCCAATGCCCGAGCCCCACGCGCCTTGCGCCCGCTTGCTACCTCGGCAGCGTAGATCCGACCATAGGCCCGGGCCGCTTCTCCGTCGAAGGGCAGGGGGTCGAAGGCGGCTTCCGCCCGTTGCAATCGATCCTGTCGGCGCGCTCTCTCATCGGCGTCGTCGGTCGCGTGGGGCCCGGCAGCGAGCTCTGCCATGGTGATCGCGCTGACCGCCAGCTCGATCGGGAGTTGCCCGGCGTCAAGCTGCTCGAGGTCGATGACTACGGAGGTGTCGATGACCCCACGCTGGGCACGTTGGGCATTAGGCACGGGGGCTGGGGTCCTGACGCGCAACGCTGTCGAGGTCGGCGCGAAGCTTGGTCAACTCGACGCTTGGAGCGCCGCGGAACATGGCGATAGCGGCATCGGCGGGCACGAAGCGGCGTCTCCGAAGGGGAGTCAACTCTCCGACGGGCACACCATTCCTGGTGACTACGAAGGTCTCGCCCTGATCCAATGCCCTCATGATCTCGCCGCTGTCGTTCCGAAGCTGCCTTTGGGTGATGTCTCGTGCCATGGGGTGATCGTAGCACTATGTGCTACTGGCGAACTGATGGTCCTGTGACCTTTCGTGTCTGTTCCACGCCAATCAGTATCAAAGTTCACTGTCCCTCGAGTTGGACCGACGAGAGCCTCGGGAAACCTGTCTCCGCGGCTTCGGGGGAGCTCCAGGCGCCGCCTGGTCGTTGGTGGCCGGTCTCCGTTGTCCGGGAGCATCGAGGAGGGGAAAGGCATGGAAGATGTAGGCAATCTCCGCAACCTCTTCGGGATCTGGCGTTCCACTGGTGACCCCTTCCCGCCCGGCCGCCTTAGTGGTCCGGAGCGCCTTGCGATGTGCTCTCGACCGGGCCAGCCAATTGCCGAGGAGGTTCCGCCAATCGGCGGAGAGCTGGGCGAGTTCGGTGGCGGAGAGCCGAAGCACCCCGCTCTCATGGCAGCCCACATTCGTCCACTGCCCGGCAGCTCCACTGGTTGCGAACCAGGCAAGGACACGCTGGAAGTCGCGCAGGAGCATTGCGCCCGCGACATCACGAGCGAGATCGGCACCTCCTGGGACCTCCTCGAAATCGCGGGTATCGAAGTAGATGCCGCCGGGGATTGCCCGCCACCATCGCTCGCGTCGATCCTTCGCGAGTTCGGGCGCCTCCTCTAGGAAGCCGTAGCGTCCGAGTACCCGGAGATGATGGCTGAGGGTCCCGACCTGCAGGCCGAGCCGTCCGGCAATCATTGAGACTGTCGCGGGACCATCTGTACAGAGGACCTCGTAGAGCCGGACGCGAAGAGGGTGGGTCACCGCCCGCAGTGCCTCCGGGCCACGCACAGGTCTCGTGTGCGGAGCCCTCGGCTCGCCGATCTCCGGAGGAACCGGAGTAGGGACGGTCGGTTCCTCGCTCTGGGGGCTGCGCATTGGGCAAGCCTACCCGATCACGTCAGCGCATCTACGCCTGACTACGTGCGAGTATACTCGTGCGATATGTGTCGTGGAATGTCGCGACCGTGTTCGGGTATCCACCGTGCCCAAGACCATGTCCCCCGTACCGGTGCGATTTGTCGCGGGTGGGGTGGAACTGGGGCTCTGGTTGACCCTCTCAGAAGGGGCCATACCCGGGTCCTCCAAGCAGAGCAAGGGTCTGCCAAAGTGCCGTGAGCGTCGAACGGGAAGATGGTCGCAAAGCGCTGGTGCCGCTCCGAGCCAACCGCGACTACGTCGTCCTGAGGGGGGGACAGTTCGCCTCGCAGCTCGGACGAGAGATGAGCTTCCTCGCGTACCCACTCCTCGTCCTGGGTCTTACCCGGTCGCCACTTGCCGCCGGGCTTGTAGGAACGGTACGCATGGGCGCCTCCTACGCAGGTGGAGCGGTGGGAGGCCCACTGGTCGACCGCTTCGACCGGAGGCGACTCGTCATCGCCTGCGAGGCCGGACGTGCGGGTGCCCTCGTACTCCTTGGCATCGCCGTCCTCACGGGGCGCGAAGATCTCGGCCTAATACTCGCTGTGGCGGGGGTGGGAGGCGCCCTCGGCGCGCTAGTGGGCCCGGGGAGTAGTGCGCTCGTCGCCCAGGTTGTGCGTCCTGATCAGCTCGATGCAGCTGTCGCCCACAATGAAGCTGGTGCGGGCATGGCGGGACTGGTCGGCCCCGGCGTTGGAGGCCTTCTCTTTGGGTTCGGCCAAGCGATCCCGTTCCTGGCGAACGCGATCACCTACTTGTGCTCGGTCGCTGGCCTCGTGAGTCTCCGGGCGCGGGTGCCACGGCCAGAGGAGCGTGAACCCGTAGACAGTTGGCACCAGGAGGCGCTTGCAGGACTACGATGGATCACCGCGAGGCGACAGGTTCTGGTTTTTCTAGCCGTGGTTTCGGTTCTCAACCTCACCACGATGGGGCTAGACGTTCTCGTGCTCCTGCGTGCGCGGGAGGGTGGAGCCTCCTCGTTCGAGGTTGGAATCGCGATTGCGCTCGGTGGGGGCGGGGCGGTGATCGGATCCCTCACCGCTCCGTGGGTGATCCGACGGCTGGGGAGGCCAATGGCCGCCCTTCTGGGGCTCTGGACCCTCGTGGCCCTCGTGCCCCTGCTCGGGGTCGTCTCTGGCTTCGTCGGCCTGGGCCTCCTCTTTGGGGGATGTGCGATAGCCGTACTACCGGTGAACGTCGTGGTCGGAGCGTGGCTCCTCAGAGTAGTGCCCGACGAGCTCCGCGGGCGTGTGCTCACGGCGGTATCTCTGGTGGCCACAGGGCTCGGCGCTCTTGGTCCGGCGCTTGCGGCGGGCCTGTTGGTCGCGGTCGGGCGACTGTCGGGCCTCCTGCTCGATCTGCCTCTCCTCGTGGCAGTCGCGGCCGTCACGATCGCTCCATCGCTGCGAGCGGTCCTCGGAGGCGGTGATAGGTAGTGCTGTTCGACCGGCGCGTGGCCACTATCCGACTCTTCGCTCCTCGTCGGGAGACGAGGACGCTGGCACATGGCCCTCGATGTGTAGCTCTGCAGGTGCACGGCGTAGTTTCTTTGTCTGTGGAATCAGGCCCACGTCTGCGAGTTCTCGTCGTGCCGGTCTGTCGCTCTCAACGGCTGGGCGTCCCAATTATGGAGCAGTAGTGCGGGGGAGGATTGGTGAGACCGCAAATTTGCCATAGCATGGGGCTAGGTCAGTGCGAGCGGTTAGTGTGCCCGCACCATCGGGAAGTGTGATCACCAACTCATCTGCCTGAGGGCAGGATGCAACGGTGGCGCCGTTGTCCAAGAAGGCGAAGACAAAGGACGCTTCACCCCCCTTGGGGAGGGCGACAGTGGTTGGAGTAGTACTCACATTGGGCAGGCCGAAGTTGCCATCAGTCTGGCTAGAGGGCAGGGTTCCCGCCTCGGAGCTCCTCAACGTCACAACTGGAGTGCCGGTCAGTGCGCATGAGGCAGGCCCGCCATTGGTGAGCAGAATCACCCACACTTGGTGCCCGGCTCCACTATCACTACCGCCCTGATGAGCCGATAGGTTTGCAGCGCGGCATGAAGGCAATGTGCTGGTATGGGGTGACGGGCTGCTGCTAGCCGAAGGCGCCGGAGTCTGCGGAGCTGATGCTTCTGGAGAGGCGTGGCCGACTGGTATGCGCGCGGCTGGCGTCGCCGTCGCACACCCCGCCATGGAGGCAACAGCGAGCGCGGCAAGACCGTACGGCAACACAGCGGTCACCAATTTTGCTAAGAGCTCGCGCGAATAGGTAGATACGTGGGTAGCCGGAAGCTTGGGACGCGGCGGCGCTGGCTCCGTAGGCCAGCCGTGGGGCGGGCGGTCGGCTGGGAATGTGGTTTCCCGGGAAGGATGTGGGGGTTGGGTTCCCGTAACTCCCAAGGTAAGATCTTGGAGCCCGGCGACCAGAGGCCGTAGCCGCTTGGCGTTGGCTAACAAGGGGTGACCCTTGGACAGTTTCGGCTTGGCCAGCCGCGTTGCGTCCCCGGCGTAAGGTCGGGCTCACGGCCCGCGTCTTCGATGCCGTTCAACCGAGCTCCTTGAACCAGAGCAACTGGGTTTCTTCTGGGAGGCCCGGGTAAGCGAAGCGGTTGATGGCGCCAAGCGAACACCCCATTCGCGCGTAGAATCGGCACGCAGGGAAGTTAATGTTCTGCGTCTCTACTTTCAGCGTCCGGCATCCTCTCCGTCGGCTCCACCCCTCAACCGCCCGGAAGACCGTAGCGCCAACGCCTGTCGACCGACTGTCGGGCTGAACGCGTAGATCCCAAAGGCAGGCAAGATCCCGGCGGCCATCAAGCATTTCGAGGCCGGGAGAGTTGAACGCCACAACGGCGCCGCCTATGCGTATCTCGTCTTCGTAAGCGGCGATGAGTCCCCAGTTGGAGGTGTCGAACCGCTTGGGCCATCGTGTCGGGCCTTCACCCTTGATCGCGTCGTAGTCTTTGACCCACGGTGAGTCGACGTTGAGTTCTGCGAGCGTGATCCCGCCCAGACCGCCGTCGATGACTGAGACGGTAAGGATCCGCTCGACCAGAAACGCTATCGGCACCCCGCCGTGGGCATCGAGGCGACTCATCGGCTCTTCTTCTATCCGTACGCTCACTGCGCCTCCGTGCTTGCTCCTCTAGCTCACTTCCGTGCTGCCGGGTCGTAGTGACGAAGTCTGGACGCGGCGAGGAGACTTGCGCCACGGATTACCTCTGATGGCTGGCGATCAACCGCCCTGGCCATTGATACCCGGCTACCCACGGATGGGGTCGTCGCCAGCCCGCCCGCGGCCACTGTCGGCCACCTGGGTGTCCCCCTGACGGGGGGCGAAGTGTCGGTAGTTGCACGCGGGCCGGGCACAAAGAAAGATCGTATACGTCATGACCGTTTGGATTGTTGAACCCACCTCGCTGGGCTGGAAGCTGATCGCACTCTCGCAGGCGGGAGTCATGTCGGTTGAGTAGCAGGTAATGTAGTAATTACCGGGCTGCCCTGCCACTGGCACAGGAACTGAGGACGGCAGAGGAAGCGGTTGGATCATGTGAGCGCTCAAGGTGCGAATCGGCGTCGTTTGATGGGTCACGGCCGGGTGGGGTCGCGAGAAGCCGATGTTGAGCACGAGCACAGCGGAAGCCGCCAGAATGCCGACCATGGCCGCCAGACGCCCGTGTACCCGAGGGACTGAGTTCACACTGTTTGCCCTAGATCAACACATGAGGGGCCGCTCTGGGTAATCGTGCAGCGACTAGTCACACCGACGGTCATTGTAGTGCTGCCGGCTGCAGAGATGATCTGACTCCAGACCTGTTGACATAGGTAGGCCGGGCACTGACACGTGAGTTCAGGCAGAGGCCGGTAGTGGGTCAGTTTCAATTGGGTAGATCTCCGATATGCGCTAGACTGTTCCTTGCCTAGGCGCTCAAGGCAGCCTGCCGACCTGAACCGGATGGCCGCCGCCATCTTGGACGAGGCCACGGACGAAGACCACGACCCCTACGAGGGGAAGAACCCCGCCGCCGTGGAGCTAGGCAGGCTGGGAGGGCAGAAGGGCGGGAGGGCCAGAGCGGCTAAGCTCACGCCGAAGCAGCGGTCGGAGATTGCCAAGAAGGCGGCTGCGGCGAGGTGGGCAGCGGTAAGCGAGGAGCCCTAGTTGTCCCCTTCCCCACCAGCCTCAGGCAGCTCTGCCATTCCCCCCTGTTACAGCCTCAACAGTGGTGCCCCTAACACTAGCGAACCCCTACCCTCGCACCCCTGCGATGGCGGCTGGCGTGACCGATCACGTCTGGAAGATCGAGGAGATGGCCCTGTTGGCTGCCTAGTGCTAGGATTGCCCGGATGAGGCGCGGGAACGCCGTCTGGGTGGCGGCGGTACTGCTTGGCGTCGGGCTTGGGCTCTGGATGGCGCTGCTCGCGAACGACTGTCCCCGGAGTTCGCGGGGGAACGGGCCGATCTGTCCTGTCGTGCCCGGTGTGCCTCTGTTCGCTTGGTGGGTCTGCGCATTGTGCGGAGCAGCAGCTGCAGCCTTGGTGGTCCTAGTCGCGATGGCTATGCGCCGTTCGGATTCAAGCTGACCCACTGCCCAGAGGCCGCTCACTGGGGTCAAGCCACCCGGCCAGTGCGAGAATGCTTGCAAACTCTGCACGCCCCGGAGGTGGAGTTACCGAGGTCAGCTACCACGTCGGAGGCCAGTAGTGACTTGCACCACCTCGCGCACTATGTCGGTAGGTCTGGACTCATCAGAGGCGCGAGTCTCCGGTAGGGCGCCGGCGGGGAGGAAGTGGGGCCAAGAGCCTTAAGGGGCAGCATGGGTGCCTCGCCCCCATCGTCGGCTCACGCGGCTCGGTGCCCGACTCAGGACCCGCCTTTGCCCTCGCTCTGCACGGTAGCAAGCCTGGTCCGCACCAGGTAGACTGTAGCAGTGGTGAGACCGACCCTGGACCGCGAGAGCTCTGTGCCGCTGTACCAGCAGCTGGCGGATGTCCTGCGCAAGGACATTGAGGAGGGGAGGCTGCCGGCCGGGGTTGCGTTCCCGTCCGAGCGCAAGCTCATGGCCCGCTACCAGGTGACCAGGACGACGGTTCGGAGCGCCATCGGGGTCCTGAAGCAGGAGGGGATGGTCATCGCCGAGCACGGGGCGGGCAGCTTCGTGCGGGATCCCAAGGCGGACCGGCACCGGGTGGACGCGACCCGGGTGGGCATGATGCGTCCCGCTCCGCCCAGGCAGGAGGCCAAAGATGGGGCCCCGACTCGGTCCTTCCGGCTCTCGGCGATCCTGGAGAGCGTGGAGCGGCGGATGCAGACGACTCCCTGGATCTCGGAGCTGCTCCAGGTGGAGGGCGGGACCGAGGTCCTGGTGCAGGAGGCGACGGGACTCGACTCCCAGGGAGCTCCGTCTCTCTGCCGGGCCTGGCTTCACCCCAGGGTGGAGAAGGAGATGGGGCTGTCCGAGGAGGACCTCGACGGCTACTGGCTCCCCGACGTGCTCGCCATCAAAGGGGTGCCGGCCGCGGAGGGGGAGGACGTGGTGGAGGCCGTCATGCCGACACCGAACATCAAGCAGGTCCTCTCCATTCCGGACGGGGTCCCGGTGCTCCAGCTCTACCGGGTCATGAAGCAGGACGATCTGGTGGTGGCGGTGATCGAGACCCACCTGCCGGCGGACCAGACCACGCTGGTGTTCCCCCGGATCTCGCTTCACAGCTAACCCGAGACCCCAGCTGAGGCCGGCGACGGAGTCCTAGGTCGCCAGGCGCAGCCGCCGCGAGCGGCCGCTGGGACCGCCCCCGATCTCCTCGAGCCGAGATTTCGCGCACCCCCTTGACAATGCCGGTGGTCGTGCTAGGATGGTCCGTACCACATGGCGCGTTGCAGTGCTAGGGTTCAGGAGGTGCGACATGGCTGACCACAGGCGTCGACTACACCAGCAGAGAGACCGGAGGGACCGGGTCAGGCGGCAGGGCCGGGGGTGCCACTTCCCCATCTGGGCGGTGCTCCCCGAACTGATAGAGGAGGAGGAGCGGGTACGCTGGCTGGACCAGGAGCTCAAGCAGGTCGCTGAGCTGGAGGACCAGCCATGAACCATGTCGAGCTCATCGGGGTCGTGGCATCCCAGGTCAAGCTGGAGGAGTTCCCGTCCGCGGCGAACGGTCCTCAGACCAAGGCAAGCTTCCTCTGCGCGGTGAGGCGGCGGACCAAAGACCAGGCTCCCGACTGGATCCGGGTCGAGACCTGGGGAGTCCAGGCCAAGAACTTGGTCCGCTTCAACGGCAAGGGTTCCCGAGTCGCCGTCACCGGACGGCTGCGGGGCACTTTCTACAATCCCGACGGCAAGGAGAGGGGTGGGCAGCTGCGACTGACGGTGGTCGCGGAGTCCATCACCTACCTCTCGGCTCCCAAGGCCCAGGAGGCTGAGGAGCCAGCGGCCAAGAGCAAATGACCGGGCTGGTCGGAGCGGTCCTCACCCTCATGGTGGGGGCGGCCCTGCTCCTCTTCACCGGCTTCGCCGTGCTCCTCATCGTGCGCAGCCTGCTCAACTGGAGGAGGGGAGGGCCCGCCTGGGCTGCCTCCTCCTCATCGTCTTGTTCATCCTCTGGCTGGTCACGGGGCTCGCCTCCGGCACCAGTCAATCGTCTGGAGCCATGACTCCCGCCCCGGCGTCGGCGCAGGTGGCTGAGTGATGGGGGCCCGGTACACGACCGAACGCAGGGAGTGGTGGGATCCAGTTCGGATCCTGCTCTCGGTTGTGCGCCAGCCGGCGGTCTGGGCTTTCCTGGTAACCCCATATGTGACCGGAGCCCTGGGCTGGCCGGAGGGGATCACGGAGGTCGCGACCGGGGTGGTCACGGTCCTCGTCCTGGCCCTGACCCTGCACCGCCGGCACTGGTCGGTCGCGGCCAGGCTGCGACGGGCCATGGCGGAGTCCGGGCTGGTGGGCCGGGATGGCAGGGGCAGGATCGTCCTGCCCTTGGCCAGGCTCTCCACCCAGTGGGTTGGTCGCAACGTCACCCTGCGCTGGAGGATGCCTCCGGGGGTCACCCTGGCCGACGTCCTGGTCGGGCAAAGCTCGCTCGAGGCGAGGTGCGACTGCGCACTGCGGTGCTGGGAGGAGCCAGGCTCCCTGGTGATGGACGTGCTCCGGCACCAGATCCCGGACGAGGTCTCCTACCGCACCTTCTACTCCGGGCCCCGTCCCCATGGGCGCTGCCTGGTGGGCCTTGGCAGGGGGGGAGGCGGGGAGCGCTCTGGGTCGACCTGGAATCCTGCCCTCCTCTGCTGGTGGGAGGCATGACCGGAGGTGGCAAGAGCGTCTTCCTACGCCAGGCGCTGACCTTTCTCTGCTGCGACCATCCTCCGGAGCGGCTCCGGCTGGCGCTCATCGACCTCAAGGGCGGGGTGGAGCTCGCCTATTTCGGCCTGCTGCCGCACGCCCTATACCCGGTCGCCGACACCGTGGCGGCAGCCGCGGACACGCTGAGTCGCGTCCGGGAGGAACTGGACCGGCGGCTCTCTGAGGTCAGGCACGCGGTGGAGGCGGGGGACTCAGCTGCCCCTGCCAGTTGGCCCCGGATTTTGGTGGTGGTGGACGAGGTGGCCGAACTGACGGTCCGCGACCTTGGCGACGACCGGGCCGCCCGTGCCGCCCAACAGGCGGCCACGGGGCGGCTCTGTGAGATCGCCAGGCTCGGGAGATCGGTGGACATCCACCTCGTCTGCTGCACCCAGCGACCGGATGCCGAGGCGGTGCCGGGGCAGCTGAAGGCCAACCTCGATGGCACCGTCGCCTTCCGGGTCAGAGCCGCCGCGAACAGCTTCATCCTGCTCGACAGCGACAAGGCCTCGCTGCTGCCGCCGCACCCGGGCCGGGCAGTCTTCGCTCATGAGACCGTGGAGGAGTTCCAGGCGGTCGACTGCTCCCTGGAGGAGAGCCGGGACCTGTTGCTGGCCAGGTGGGGTTCCGGGAGAGTCTCACCCACCACTGGCCCTGTCACACAGTGGTGGGAAAATACGCTCTCCACTTCAGACGAGCTCTCGGATCCATCGTAATGGGAGAGCTCAAGATTCTGAGCGCCGGGGTGGACACGCTCCACTGCTCCGTCCGGGGGGAGCTTCAGGACGGGCTGCTGGTCTTCCTCGAGGCGCTCAAGGAGGAGTCTCAGCGTACCAATGAGCTCCAGGTGGTCACCTGGGGGGAGCAGTCCCTCTCGGTGGCCCTGCGCCCCCACGGTTGGAGGAGCTATCCGTTCTGGGCCAGCTCCCCCAACATCGAGGTGGCGATTGGGGCGCCAGCCCCGTTCCCGCCGGTGTTTATCCAGGCTCACTCCGCCTATCTACACTCCAGAGGAGCGGACCAGGCCGCAGCTCAGATCTCCGAGTGGCTGGACGCCAACGTGATGCGCGATGAGCCGGTGCTTGGGATCTCCCGTCTCGACCTGTACTGCGACACCCAGGGCTGGTCTCCAGTCGTCGAGGACTTCGACAAGTTCCACTGCCGGGCCGTCCGTCGGCGCACCTACTCGGTACCTGCGTACGACCAGGCCCACCTGAGGGGCCGCAGAGCGAGCGGCTTCGTCTTCGGCGGCGGCGACCTGATGGCCCGCTGCTACGACAAGACCATGGAGCTCAGCGTCCGCGGGTCCGAGTGGCCCAAGGCACTGTGGGTGGACTGGGCCCAAGACCAGCCCGTGTGGCGGGTCGAGTTCCAGTTCCGGCGCCGCTCCCTGGTCTCATTGGGCTGCTCGACTCCAGCCGAGGCGCTCGCGGCCCGCCAGGAGCTCTGGCGCTACGCGACCCAGTGGCTGTCGCTGCGCACTCCCACCACCGACTCGAACCGGTCCCGCTGGCCGGAGGCTCCGGAGTGGACCGTCATCCGCCAGGCGCAGGTAGGGTCGCCGACATCACCGCTGGTGCGGGACCTCGTCCGGTCGGCTGACGAACTGCGGATAATCCGGGGACTGGTCGGCTACGCCTCCAGCCTGGCCGCTCTGGGGGCGGCACCGGGGCTCGGCGCGGCTCTGGCCCGGACGGTGCCCGGCATCCCCGCCTACCTCGATCGGAAGGGCGAGGACTTTGCCGACATCGTGGCCCGCAAGCGTCGGCAGCGGGTCGAGGTCGTCTCCCGGTGGCGGACGCCCAGGGCGCCGCTCGCAGATGGTCGGCCCTCTGAGGGCGTAGAGCCGCGAAATCAGGGGCTCGGGTCCGGTGGGTCAGACCGACCCGGGGATGAGCCGTGAGCGTGGTTCTGGCGGCGGAGCGATTGAGGTTGGAGATTGCCCGGAGGGGATGGGGCAATGCGGACCTAGCCCGGGCGGCCAGTGTCAGCGCCGCCACCATCACGGCGGCGATGGCCGGACGACCGATCAGCCCCAACACCCTGCGGAAGATCGCCCTCGCCCTGTCGGCGTCTGCGCCAGTGTCCGGGATTGACGAGATTCTCCCAGCCTTCCCCGGTGGGCGCGGGTGACGAGCGGTAGCGGAGAGGCCCGATTTGGGCCGTCGGCATGCGTCCAGCTGTCTGGCAGCGCTTCACAGGTCTGGTAAGGGTCGCGAGGCGTTGGGCGGGCGGCGAACGGCGGCGGCCACGGATCTCCCCCTCACGGGTCCTTCCCGAGGAGAGCGGCCGCGAGGGCTTCGTAGGCGTCGGTGGGCGAGAGATGGGAGTAGACCTGCTGGATCATCGTGGTTGACGAGTGGCCGACGATCTCAGCGAGCTGGATGGGATTCATCCCGCGTGTGATGGCCCAGGTCACGAATGAGTGCCTGAACAGGTGGGGATGCACCCGCTGGGTGATTCCGGCCCGCCCGGCCGCGTTGCGGACGATCTGCTGGATCCCGGAGGTCGTGAGCGGCTCGTAGGTGCCGGTGCGAGGGCTGCGCCGCAGGCTGACAAAGAGGCGGTCGGTTCCCGGATCGGCCGGCCGGGTGCGGCTGGCATAGCGCTGGATCCGGCTTGCGAGCTGGGGCATGACCGGCACCTGGCGCTCGCGCTCACCCTTGCCCCGCAGCCGCAGGAAAGAGCCCCGGCTGCGCTGGAGCAGATCCCCTAACCGCAGCCCCGCAAGCTCCCCCACTCGCATGCCGGTGTCGGCGAGCAGTCGGACGATGATCCGGTCCCGCTCAGTGGCGCAGGCGGCCTCGATGGCGGAGATCTGTTCGCGGGTCAGCACCTGAGGCAGGGTCTTGGGCAGCCTCGGGAGCGGGGCTGCGGCTCGGTCAGGTACGGGTTCCCCCTCCGCCTTGGCCCACTTGAGGCACAGATTGACGGCTCGTAGGTAGGTGCGCACGGTCTGACGGGCGAGGGGACCGCGCCGCCCCCCGGTGGTGAGCAGATCCGCCGCCATCCGTTCCAGCACGCGCGGGGTCAGCTCGCTGGTCTCGCTGAGGCCCTGTTGGGCGGCCCAGGGGAGGAACACGCTGCGGAGCGAGTAGGTGACCTGGACGATGGTGCCTGGGGCCAGACCCCGGGCGCGGCAGGAGGTGAGGTAGTCGCCGACGCAGCGCTCGATGGCGGTTGGTGCTGGGGACTCGACCAGTTGGAAAGTCGGCATCGAGGTCGCCTCCAGGGCCCCGCTCCCGCCCGCAGGCGCTTTCGCAAAAAAGCCTCTGTGCCGGAGCGGTACCCATGTCGATTTTTCAGCCAGATTAGCACCTCTTGCAGTTGCTGTCAAGTGGCCGAAAACCCTTTTGTAATACGGGAAATTCGGAGGATGGTGGGCGCACCAGGAGTCGAACCTGGGGCCTCTACCGTGTCAGGGTAGCGCTCTAACCACCTGAGCTATGCGCCCGCCGGGTGGTCGGATTATAGTCGCCGGCCGGGTCTTCGAATTCACTCTCCTGCCTCCCCTACAATCGTTTTGAGATGAGCATCCCATCTGTCGATCTCGACACCCTCAGGCACAGCGCCGCCCACCTGATGGCGGCCGCGGTGGTGGAGCTCTTCCCTGGGGCGGAGTACGGGATCGGGCCCTCGATCGAGGACGGCTTCTACTACGACTTCCTGCTTCCGGGCGAGGCGCGCTTCACCGATGAGGACCTGCCCCGGATCGAGGCCAGGATGCGCGACATCCAAGCGCGGCACACACCCTACGAGCGCAGCGAGCTCAGCCGCGACCAGGCGCTGGAGGAGTTCCGTCGGCTTCAGCAGCGCTTCAAGGTGGAGCTGATCGAGCGGATCCCTAAGGACGAGATCATCAGCTGCTACCGCACCGGTGACTTCTTCGACCTCTGCCGGGGCCCTCACGTCACAGAGGCGGGCGCGATCCCCGCCTTCGCGCTGCTCCATCCCGCCGGCGCCTACTGGCACGGGGACGAGACCCAGCCGATGCTGCAGCGGATATACGGCACCGCCTGGGGCAGCCAGGCGGATCTGGACGCCTACCTGGAACGGCTGGAGATGGCGCGCCAGCGGGATCACCGGCGGGTGGGGCGTGAGCTGGACATGTTCTCGCTCTCCGAGGAGCTGGGCGGTGGGCTGGTGCTGTGGCATCCCAACGGGGCCACCGTCCGCACCGTGATCGAGGACTACTGGCGCCGCGAGCACCGCCGCCGCGGCTACAAGCTGGTCTACACCCCCCACGTCGCCCGGGAGCACCTCTGGGAGGTGAGCGGCCACCTGGGCTTCTTCGCGGAGGAGATGTACGGCCCGATGGAGGTGGAGGGCGACCGGTACCGGATCAAGCCGATGAGTTGCCCCTTCCACATCCTCATCTACAAGTCGCGCCAGCGCAGCTACCGCGAGCTGCCCCTGCGTCTGGCGGAACTGGCGTCGGTCTACCGCTTCCAGCGCAGCGGGACTCTGCACGGGCTGCTGCGGGTGAGAGGGTTCACTCAGGACGACGCCCACATCTTCTGCACCGAGGAGCAGGCCGAGCCGGAGGTGGCCGGGGTGCTCGACCTGGTCCGGGAGATGATGGGCCGATTCGGCTTCCATGAGCTGGAGATAGACCTCAGCACCAGGCCCGCAAAGGCGGCTGGCGAGGACCGCATGTGGGAACTGGCCGAGGCCGCTCTGGAGCGGGCGGTCAAGAGCCGGGGGATGGAGTTCCAGGTAAACCCCGGGGAGGGAGCCTTCTACGGCCCCAAGGTGGACGTGCACATCCGTGATGCCATGGGCAGGCGCTGGCAGTGCGCCACGGTGCAGTTCGACTTCAATGAGCCAGAGCGCTTCGATCTGGAGTACATCGGAGACGATGGCGCGCCCCACCGCCCGATCATGGTCCACCGCACCCTGCTGGGATCGCTGGAGAGGTTCTTCGGCGTTCTCTTGGAGCACTATGCCGGTGCTCTGCCGGTCTGGCTGAGCCCGGTCCAGGTGCAGCTGGTGCCGGTCAGCGACGACCAGCTCGGCTACTCCCAGCAGTTGGTCGAGGAGCTGGAGGATGCCGGCTTTCGGGCGGAGGTCTACGACCGTCCCGGGCGGCAGCTGAACGCCAAGATAAGGGACGGTCAGCTGGCCAAGGTCCCCTATCTGGCGGTGGTGGGCAGAAGGGAGGTGGAGGCCGGCACCGTGCACCTGCGCGACACCAGGTCCGGAGCGCAGGTGGCTCTGACCAAGGATGAGCTGCTGGACCGCCTGCGGGTGGAGACCCGGCCATCCTGACCATTCCAACGAGTGGGGCGGCTTCGGGCCCCCGGCGTGGTAGCATCGGCAATTCAAACCCATCTGCAAGGAGGGCGCGTCCATAGCGTTCCGCGAGCTGCGCATCAACGACCAGATCCGGGTACCCTCGGTCCGGCTCTTCGACGACACCACCGAGGAGGCAATCGGCATCGTGACCCTGGCGGAGGCCCAGGCGCTGGCCCAGGAGAGGGGGCTCGATCTGGTCGAGGTCGCCCCCCAGGCGCAGCCGCCCGTCTGCCGTCTCATGGACTACGGGCGCTTCAAGTTTGAGGCCCTGAAGAGGGAGAAGGAGGCGCGCCGGGAGCACAACGCCATCCGCCTCAAGGAGATGAAGCTCCGTCCCAAGATCAGCGAGCACGACTTCCAGACCAAGTACGGCTACGTCCGGCACTTCCTGGAGGAGGGGGACAAGGTCAAACTCACTATCATGTTCCGTGGCCGCGAGTTGGTTCACCAGGAAATCGGCCGGGCGCTGCTGCAGCGGCTGGCCGAGAACGTAAAGGAAGTGGCCACGGTGGAGCGCCAGCCCCTGCTCGAGGGGCGCAACATGATCATGATTCTGAACCCGCTTCCCAGGAAGCCGGTCAGGGGAGAAGCCAAGGAAGATGCCCAAGATACGAAGCCATAAGGGAACTCAGAAGCGGTTCCGCCTGTCCGGGACCGGCAAGCTCCTGCGCCGGGGCGCCTTCCAGTCGCATCTGCTCGAGCACAAGTCGGCCAAGCGCAAGCGCGGCTACGCCAAGACTCAGGTGGTCACCACCGGTGACGCCAAGTCGATCCGGCGCGACGCGCCGTACCTGGGGCACTGAGCCATGGCCAGGGTAAAGCGGGGCGTCACCGCGCGCAAGCGCCACAAGCGGGTGCTGGAGCTGGCTTCCGGGCTGACCGGCACCCACAACCGGCTGTTCCGGCCCGCCAACGAGGCGGTCATGCACTCGCTCGCCTACCAGTACCGTGACCGCCGCAAGCGCAAGGGCGACTTTCGTCGGCTCTGGATAGCTCGCATCAACGCCGCCTCCCGGCAGGCTGGCATTCCCTACAGCCGGTTCATCGCCGCCCTCGACCAGGCAGGGGTGGAGATCTCGCGCAAACAGCTGTCGGAGATGGCCGCCCGAGACCCCGAGGCGTTCGCCGCCCTGATCTCGGTGGCGCGGGAGAAAGTCTCCCAGAAGTGACCGGGGACGACCTCCAGGCGCTTGCCCTTTCCGCTCTGGGGGATATCGCCGGGGCGGCCGACGCAGACCAGTTGGAGGAGGTCAGGCGGCGCTATCTGGCTCGCCATGGGGGCTCGATCGCTGAGGCCGCGATTGAGCTCTCCCGGGCCCAGGGGGAGGAGAGGGCGGTCCTGGGACAGGCCTTCAACGCCGCCAAGCGCACGGTCACAGAAGCGCTGGAGCGGCGTCAGGCGGAGTTGGAAGCCGCGGTCAGGGAGCGGGAGCTCTTGGCGGAGAGCTTGGATGTGTCCCACCCGCTGCGCCCTCTGGATCGGGGTCACCAGCACCCGGTGGCCCGCACGGTGCGGGAGATAGAGGACATCTTCTTGCGGCTTGGATACGCGGTGGTGGCTGGTCCTGAGATCGAGGACGACCTCCACAACTTCCAGCTGCTGAACATGCCCCCGGAGCATCCCGCCCGGGACGGCCACGACACCTTCTACCTGGCTGGGGAGGCGGCGGGTTGGCTGTACCGCACCCACACCTCGCCCATGCAGATTCGCACCATGCTGGCGGGACAGCCTCCCTTCCGGATCATCGTCCCGGGCAAGGTCGCGCGCCGTGACAACCCCGACCCCACCCACAACCCGGTCTTCCATCAGGTCGAGGGCCTCTGCGTGGATGAGGGTGTCACCGTCGCCGACCTCAAGGGAACTCTGGAGCACGTCTTGGGCCAGCTCTTCGGGAAGCGGCGGGGGGTGAGGCTGCGAGCCAGCTTCTTTCCCTACACCGAGCCGTCTCTGGAAGCCGACGTGGCCTGTGGGATCTGCTTGGGCGAGGGCTGTCGCAGCTGCCTCAACAAGGGGTGGATCGAGATCCTGGGCTCAGGCATGGTGCACCCCGAGGTGCTGGCCGCGGTCGGGGTGGACCCCGACAGGTACAGCGGCTTCGCCTTCGGGATGGGGCCGGACCGCATCACCGCGCTTCGCTACGGGATTCGCGATGTTCGCGAGCTCTATGAGAACGACCTGCGCCTGCTGGAGGGATTCTGAGGTGCGGGTGAGCCACGAGTGGCTGGGGTCGATGGTCGACCTGGAGGGGGTGGCTGCCAAGGAGGTGGAGCGGTTGCTGACCGTGAGCGGCACCGAGGTGGAGAGGATCACCGAATTTGCGGGCGGCCTGGAGTCTCTGATCATCGGTGAGGTGGTCGAGTTCCACCGCCTGGAGGGCAGCGACCACCTCTTCTTGGCCACGGTCCGAGGCGGTGGGCCCGAGCCTTCACAGGTGGTCTGCGGTGCCCCCAACCTCTTCGTGGGGGCGTTGATCCCGTGGGCGCGGCCGGGCACCAGGCTGCCCTCGGGGATCGAGATCGGCCGTCGGCGCATCCGGGGAACCCAGAGTGAGGGCATGCTGTGCGCGCTCGACGAGTTGGGCCTCGGCTCTGACCACGAAGGGGTCTTGACTCTCTACCCCGGGGAGGCCGAGCCGGGCCAGCCCCTGGCCGAGCTGTTTCCCCAGGACACCATCTACGAGCTGGAGATACTCAGCAATCGCGCTGACTGCCTCTCTCATCTGGGCGTGGCCACCGAGCTGGCGGCCATGCTGGGCAGGCCGGTCAACCCCGGCGACACCAGCCCGGTGCCCCCAGAGGGGGAGTCACTGGAGGGCCGTGTCGAGGTCACGATCTCGGCCCCGGAGCTGTGCTCCCTCTACACCGCCTGCTCGTTCACCGCGATACCGCAGCGACCGGCGCCGCTTTTCATCCGGCGCCGCCTGCTGGCGGTGGGTCAGAGGTCGCTGGGGGCGGTCGTGGATCTAGCCAACTATGTGATGCTGGATGTGGGCCAGCCACTGCACACCTTCGATCTCGACCGGATTCAGGGGGACGACGGCCGGGTTGCGATCGAGGTGAGGAGGGCCAGGAGCAAAGAGACAATGCTTGGCCTGGACCAGCAGGAGCGCCATCTCGACGAGCGGGAGCTGGTGATAGCCGCCAACGGCGAGCCCGCCGCGATCGCCGGGCTTATGGGGTCTTCGCATTCGGCGGTGACCCCCGCCACCACCAACCTGCTGCTGGAGTCGGCCAGCTTTCAGTGGACCTCGGTCAGGGCCGCCTCGAGACGGCTGGGGCTGCGCACCGAAGCCTCTTCTCGCTTTGAGCGTTTCCTGTCTCCCAACCTGGTGCCGACGGGGGCAAGGCGCTTCGCGCGGCTTCTCAACGATCACCTGGGCGCTGCGCCAAGACCGGGAAGTGTCATGGCGGGAGCGCTGCCCCAGCCACCTGAGCCCATACGCATCTCCGCAGAGCGGATCTGCCGGCTCTTGGGGATGGAGGTGACGGCCGCCGAATCCGGCTCTGCCCTGGAGCGGCTGGGCTTCGGGGTGGAGATGGAGGCGCAGGATCTGCTTGCAACCCCGCCGTCTCGGCGAACCGATGTCACCCGCCCCGTCGATCTGGTGGAGGAGGTGGGGCGGATCCTCGGATACGACCGCCTGCCGTCCACCCTGCCGCCGCTTCGCCAGCCGCCGGCCGACCAACAGGGTACGGCCCCTGGGAGGTTGGCGGGGGAGATCCTCATGGGTGCCGG
>JAJZJU010000153.1 GCA_021809895.1 bacterium | reverse complement strand
CGCCTCGGAGGTCACCGACCAGGGAAGGCAGGCTCGCTCGGCCACGTCCCGGCCGAGGATGTTGCCGTTGAAGTACATGATCTTGAGGATCAGGTCGCAGACGAAGGAGAAGGGGAGGCGGAGCCCCGCCAGCGAGTCCGGCGCCGGCGGGCAGAAGCTCGGGGAGCCTTTGGTGGCCGTGCGTCCGGCGGCCTGGTGGCCCTGGTGGAGTTCAGCTGCTGCTTGCGCGGTGTGTCTGGAGGGTGGTGGGTTCATGGTTGTCCTGCGAACGGTATGTTAAGGCCGTCAGCCTCTCAGCTCGGTTGCGGGGAGATCACGGGGCCATCATGAAGGAGAACGCCGCGGTGACTCCGAGTAACCACTTCCGGGCGATTTCGGACTCATCTACCCGAGCAAGCAAGGTGCTAAATGGGCGCGAACACCACCAACTGGATGGATGAGGTATCACCCTAGTCGGCCGGCTATGCGTCTTGGCGAGGAGGTGTTGGTCGTCACTCGTGGCTTCTCAGAGTCGGCTCCAGCGACAACTGGCAGGCTGGTGCACCCCGGCTGGCTCGCAGACCTCCTGATGACCACTCGTCTTCGAAGCGGTCCGATGCCAAAGACGAAGGGTGCGGCTCTTTTCAAGGGATGTCACTCTCGCCCGGAATCGAGTTGCGGAGGTAGCGAGACTGATGGACCCGGCGCTTCTCGCGGAGGAGATGGAAGCGCCAATATGGTGTGGCCCTATGGGGATAGACAGATACAGGGCTGGGCTGAGCTCGTTGGATAAGTCGTAATAGGTGTGCCACGAACGTGGAAGGAGGACCCCATGTAGTAGGTGAGGCCGCTGGACGCGATGCTGCACAGGTGATGGGGGTAGGTCCCCCGGAGTCGCCCTGCAGGGGGAGGCTTCAAACCACCACAAGGTGCGCCGACCAAAAGCCGGGGTGCTGAGCGTTGTGGAAAAGGCGCGACAAGAGCGCGTCAGGTAAGAGCAGAGAAGGCGAACGAAAGTGATCCACCGACCACGTGTCGTGACTTTAGTTGACGTCGAAATCGAGGTCGCTGTTATGCCTCGAGAGAAGCCTGCGGGGAAACCTGCTTACCGCCCAGGCGGCGTCCGGCATAAAGGTGGCGCGAGCTCTGTTCAGGCGCCTGTGCGGAACGTGGGAACCTGGAGCCTTGATATTGCGGATGGCCGGACAGGAGTCCGGCACGATCGCGCTAGGTAGCTGGTGTCTTTCGGTGGGTGAGGTGGCGAGAGGAGGAGTCGGGTCCGGAGAATGACCAGCAGGTAGTTCCTGACTGGGGGTGAAGATGACTCTGGGCATGGCCGACCGGCAAGACGAACTCTTCGACGAGGTGGTGCGGTTCTGCGACGAGACGCTGCCGGAGCGCTCCATCTACGTGCTCTTGCATCGGGAGCGGGACCGGCTGTTTCCTGACGAGACCTTCGCCGACCTCTTCACTGACCGGGGTCGGCGCTCGGTGCCACCGTCAGTGGTAGCCGTGGTTATGGTGCTGCAGCGGCTGGAGGGGCTGTCAGACCGGGAGGCGGTGGAGCGTTACAGCTTCGATGCACGCTGGCGCTATGCGGCTGGGGTCGGTGGCTACGACAGTGGCGGCTGGCGGAGCTTCGCCCATACCGTGCTGGTGGACATGCGAGAGCGGCTGCGGCGTTCGGAGCGGCCCAATCGGATCTTCGAGACCGCGCTGGGCGCCGCCCAGGCGGCCGGGCTGGTGGGGCGGCGGCGGGTACTGGACTCGACCCCGCTGTACGACGCGGTGGCGACCATGGACACGGTCACCCTCATCCGGTCGGCGGTGCGGGGCCTGTTGAAGGTTGTAAACGGAGCGGTGGCTGAGGAGCTGAGAGCGGTCCTTGCCAGTGGTGACGACTATGCGAGTTCGGCCAAGCCCCAGATCGACTGGGATGATGCCGAAGCCCGCGAGGCGCTCGTGGACAGTCGCGCCAAGGACGCCTTTGCCTGCTTGGCGCTGCTCGACGGCAGGCCCCTGACCGCCCCGGTCGCGGAGGCCGCCCGGCTGCTGGCCACGGTGACCGGCCAGGATCTTGAGGAAGGCAGCGATGGGGTGTTCCGCATCGCCCGGAGAGTGGCCAAGGACCGGATCATCTCCACCGTCGACCCCCAGGCCCGCCATGGGCACAAGACTGCGGCTCGAGGTTTCGACGGCTACAAAGGACATGCGGCGGTGGACCCTGACTCGGAGATCATCACGGCCACTGTGGTCACGCCTGGCAACGCCGGCGACGGGAGCGTGGCCGAAGAGCTCATCGGGGATCTGCTGGTCGCGACCGGGATCAGCGACACGAGTGCGGCGCCCCCGGAGGTGGTGGATGAACCCTTGGCGGTATATGGCGACAACGCATATGGAACTGGATCATTCCACACCTGCCTGGAGGCAGCCGGCATCGAGTCGAAGTGCAAGACGCAGCGCCCAACTGCGACTGGCGAGCTGTTCACCAAGGACCGCTTCAACATCGACTTGCACAGCGACACCGTCACCTGCCCGGCTGAGGTGCGCGTGGCAATCCACCGCAGCAGTAGTGGCGGCATCGCCCTTTTCGGCGCTCACTGCGTCTCCTGCCCGCTGGTAGGCCAGTGCACCCGATCCCCTTCTGGCCGCACTATCAAGATCGGTCCCTACGAAGAGATGCTGACCACAGCACGCACCCGACAAGCGGACCCCAGCTGGATCGCCGACTACCGCGCGACTCGACCCAAAGTCGAGCGCAAGCTGGCTCACCTGATGCGCCGCCGGCACGGAGGGCGGCGGGCCCGGGTCCGTGGCCGGGTCAAAGTTAACGCCGATTTCAGCCTGCTGGCAGCCGCCACCAACCTCGCCCGGTTGGCGGTGCTGGGGCTGCACTCAGCCCCGCAGGGTTGGGCGGCGGTGGGCGGTTGAGAGCGGTTCAGGAGCCCTCTGCTGCCCAGCAGCAGCGCAGCAGAGCGCCTGCGGCGCGGCCACGTCCGTCTGCACCACCAGATCCGCCATCCCCACTGCGGGGCACTGGGGCAGTTGCCGCAGCCTATGCGCTCCTACGACACTCCCCTGCACCTCGATTCACACCAGCCACCTAGTGTAGTGTCACGGTTTTAAGCGGGGATTCCCTGCAGGGCCAGCTTGCCCCTGCAGACCTTGACCAGGATCTCGTCGGCAGTGGAAGACTCCGCGTCCGATGGCCTTGTCATCCAAGTCTCGG
>JAJZJU010000045.1 GCA_021809895.1 bacterium | reverse complement strand
CACCGGGCAGATAACGGTGTTCAACCACGCCGGCAGCGCTGACGTGATCGTCGACGTCTCCGGATACTTCACCAACGGCACGGCCACCCTGCCCAGCAACGCCAGTTACTACACCGCGGTCACCCCGGCCCGCATCACGGACACCCGGGCGAACAGCGGCTACCCCAACGCGGGATCAACTCTGGGAGCGGGCAGCACCCTCAACGTCCAGGTGACCGGGACGGCCGGCATCCCCACCACCGCCACCGCGGTGGTGCTCAACGTCACCGCCGTCGACACCACCGCCGCCAGTTTCTTCACGGTCTACCCGGGCGGTGTGAGGCCCTTCACCTCGGATGTGAACTGGATGGCCGGTCAGGTGGTGCCGAACCTGACGGTCGCGACCCTCAGCGGCTCGGGCTCGATCAGCGTTTACAACCACGCGGGCAGCGCCAACCTCGTAGTCGACGCGTTCGGGTACTTCAGCCCAGCGTGAACCTCGGGAGTTGAGGGCAGCCGGGGACTCGCTCCCCGGCTGCTCCCCGACACCAAGGGCATTGATCGGGTGGGCACATCCGCCCTCCCGGCGGGTATATCGCCGCCGGGCCGAGAGGGCCGGGCATGTGCCGTCCATCTGTTCGAGCAGAGCGGGTCTCGACGATGACCGCCGAGCACAGCCGGCTCCGGCCACCGCTCGACCACAGCCTCACGCAAGAGCTCACACGACTGTAAGTTGTCAAGGTCCAGCCTCTCGGCACATACCCAGGGTGCGCACTGGGCAAGCCGCCTGAGCCGAGCCGTCCCGGGCGTGTCCAGCCCGATGTCCCCGGCCTCGGCCTCCTCATGTGCCCCGGGGTTGGCCATGCGGCATTCCGCCCGAGCGGTCGGTCAGCACGCTGTGATCGCCGCGGTCGGACTTCGCTCCGGCGCTGGGGCGGACCCGGCTCCCGACCCGAACTCACGGGAAAGCCCCCTTCCCCAGGACCCCTCCTCTGTCGCGAGTCGGTGGACGTGGTCCCGCCAAACCGGCGCCTGGAGCGCGTCCGCGACCGGAGGAGACCCCGCGGGAGAGTGCCGGGCACTGGCCCCGGTCAACAGGGCCCGCCACACCTATGCTGCCACCCCGGCAGGGACGTCCCGACCCGGAGTGACGATGCGGGCTGGGCCGGCCGATGCCCTCGTGAGCCCTGCCGGTCGTCATGCTCACAGATGCCCCGCAACACTCGCGGCACGAGAACGAGTGGCACTCCCCAGTCCCCGACTCCGTCTTCGGTCCCATGTCCTGGCGCCCCCACCAAGGCCGGTTCAGCGCCTGCCAGCGGCCCGAGTTCGACGGATCCCCCCGCCCGGCGTCCGCACGGGACCGATACCTCTTACATGTGTGCCCGCCAGGCGGAGACGGGCCGGGATGCCACCACCCACCGGGGTCGCCTGAGGGCGGCTGGCACAGGTGGCCGGTTAACCAGCAACTCGTGGCTTATGTCTCCAATACCGCGACCGGCAGCGCCGGGCTCTTCAACCCGGTGACCGGACATCGGATCCTGGACACCCGCAACGGCACCGGCGGGGTCACCGGCCCGGTCACTTCCGGCCACACCGTGGCCGTGCAGGTGACGGGGGTCGGCGGGATCCCCTCGGCCGGGGTGGGAGCGGTGGTATTCAACCTCACCGTGACCCAGCCCAGCGCGGCCGGGTACGTGACCGCATATCCCGACGGCGTCTCCAGGCCGCTCGCCTCCAACCTCAACTTCGCAGCCGGTGAGACCATCGCCAACCGGGTCGTGGTCCCGGTCGTCGATGGCAAGGTCGACCTGTACCTCGCCAACGCCTCCGCTCAGCTGATAGTGGATGTGAGCGGGTACTTCACCAACAGCACCTCCGCCGGCAGCGGCTCCGACTTCAACGCCGAGGCGCCGGTCCGGATCGCGGACACCCGCACCGGAAGCGGGCTGCCCTACAGCGGGCACACCCTGACCGCGGGCAGCACCCTGACCATCCAGGTGGCGGGGGCAGGAGGGGTGCTGTCGATGACCTCCTCGGCGCCGCCCACCGCGGTGGTGATCAACGTCACCGTGACCAACACCACCGCCGCCAGCTACCTCAGTGTCTGGCCGTCGAACGTGACCCGACCGCTCATCTCCGACATCAGCTGGGTGGCGGGGCAGACCCAGCCGGAGCTGGTGGTGGTGCCGGTGAGTCCCTCCGGCCAGGTCTCCTTCTACAACCACGCGGGCAGCGCGAACCTGGTGGTCGACGTGGAGGGCTGGTACTCCTGATCCGCCACCAGCCTTCCCATTGGACCTGGAGCGCTCGGTCCGGTGGGGAGGCTGGGGGAGGGGCACCTGCGCTCCACCGGATTGAGGCTTCTCCGGGCAGCCCTCGGTCGCGAGTGCCGCCCGACTGCGGCCGTGTCGAAGGCGTCCCGGGCCTGGTCGCACCCCCAGTAGGGGATGCCGGTGGAGAGTTTCAGATGATCCTCAGCAGCGGTTCACGGCCCGCGTCTAGCCGACGTGAATGTGAGGCTGCAGCGGGTCCGAGTCGTGTGCGAGGAAACCCGAGAGGGCCACGTGGAGGAACTGGCGGTTCGCTCAGCCGTCGGCGTCGATGCCCGTGACGGAGAGGGGTGATGCGGCCAAAGGCACCGTGGGAGGATACCTGCAGGGCCTCAGCCAGGATCCAGCCCAAGTCGGCGGCGCGCCACTCCAGGGGAGAGAAGAGGAACCGCAAACAGATGGCAGCGTCGGTTGCGTCGCGACCTCGCCGCGGTTCCGCGCGCACCAGAGCGGAGTCGGTGGCGTCTCAATGCCCCTGCAGGGGCTCCGCGGACCTGGAGAGCCAAGACGAAGTTGGTAACGGCCAGCGCCGTGGACGACGCCGGCCGCGTGGTAGCGCAAGTCTTCGAGAGGGCCGAGCGCGGTGGAGTTCCGATCACCAGCGCACCTGGATCGCGCTGGTGGACCAGAGCAACCACCAGATCGACCTGACCAACAGCGTGGTCCGCAAACGCCAACCTACGGAGCAATATCGTGGTCTACTTGATCCATGTTCTGGAGGATGTCTGCCAGGCTGCCTGGTGCTTCCATGCAGAGAACGACCAGGTACCACAGGTCGGGGTGCGCACCCAAGCCATGCCATTCGTCAAGGGCAGGGCCAGCCCGATGGCCGCCACCATGCGCCGCAGCGCGACTCGACGCGGCCCCGGCACTAGCCCGGCGGGAGGGCACTGACACCTGCCTCACCTACCTGCTCAACAACCGGCCCAACCTGCACCGCCCTCAGTCGCTGCAGGCGAGATGGGTCATTGCCAGTGGCATCATCGGGGGCGCCTGCCCCCACCGGGTCAAGGATGACCTCGATCTGGCGGGGGCGTCCTGGGGCGTGGCGGGTGCCGAAGCAGTCCTCAAACTCCGAGCTGTGTGGGCCAACGGCAACTTCGAGGAGTACCTGCACTTCCATCTCCTCCGCGAGAAGCACCAAGTCCACCAGTCATCCTATCTCCGCAGTTCGATTCAGGGTGAGAACCACTTCCATTGAAGAGAGCCGCACCCCTTGGGAGTCATGGCAACGACATCGACGGATGGGGCATGTTGTGCCCGGACAAGTCGCCTGCGCTCATCGGGGACGCTAGACCAGGAATCGACTGGTACTGTCCCAGTTGCTCCACCGTGCTGGCGCAGAGTGTGCATCAGAGCCAAATTCTTGATCTCCTGTTCCGCTGCTATGTCTGTGGTCTCATCGGAGCATCGCCTCGTCGCGAGGTCGGGCAGCCCGTCGCGGGACGACCACTGCTCGTCCCGCCCGGGCGCTACCGGTTGGCGTCGCCGGTCGACCTCGCGGCCAAACCAGTCATGCTCGTCGGCCAGCAGGCTCTTGACGGCTACCTGAAAGAAGTCGGTCGCGTCTCTGGGGCACATAGCTCCCTCGACCTGCCCACAGCAATCGGCCCTGACTTGCTTGGGGGCCTAGCCCAAGAAGCTGCAGGTCTCCTCGGCGATCGCTACGATGCTTTGCGAGCTGTGGATCGCTTAGGCCAAGCATCGCCTACACCGCCGCCAAAGCGACACCGAGTCATTGAGCTGATCTCGTTTGCGCAAACTGCGGCGGATCTGCTCGAGCGACACGGGCCTACGGCGCACCTCGCTCTGGACGGCAACCAGCTCAGCGAGATCGTGACTATGGTTTCCTTGTTCCGGCGGTGGCGCAATCACCCGGCCTGGTCGCGGCTCGTGGAGTCGCTCGCCGCCGATACAGAGGGACCGCACACACTGATGGTGCTCACCGTTGCCAGCTACCTCGTGGACGCCGGCAACGGTGTGGGGATCGTCTTCGCCAACGCACCGGGCCGGATCCCCGACATATGGTTGCAGCCTACGCTGACCGAGCGTCTTAATGTTGAGGTCAAGACACCGCAAGTGCTGAGAGGTCCTCGCAAGACCAGCCTAACCAGCGCGGCGGCAGAGGACCTTATCCAGCGTCAGCTCAAGAGAGCTGCGTCGACCAAGGGTGGTCAACTCGATCCTGCCCAGTCCGGAATTCTCGCGATCGGTGGCTTTCATCTCGGCGAAGACACCATGGAGACTTTGGCCGCAGCTGCGGCGCGAGTACTTCAGAGCCAAGCGTCGCGTAAGCGTCACCTGGCTGCCCTGATGTTCTCCGAGGTGAGCTACCTACTGGACCACGGAGCCGACCTTGCGGGCCAGCCACAGCACGTCCAGTTCACTCCCATTATGCGCACGCGGCTTGTCAGGCACCCGGGCTACGCTGGAGGCTTGCAGCTTGATGAGGGACAACCACAGTGGGAGACAGCGCTGGCGGATGGTTCAGGACTCCTTCCTGACAGCGGTCGTCCTTGAATCGGCGCACGTCAGCTGCGAGTTGGCCGGAGGCCAAGATGGCGATGCTGCTCGTTGTGAGGTTGCTGGCTATCACCGAAATTCCCCAGTCGACTTCGAGCCCGGAGAGGACCCCAGCGCAGCCCGCCTCAGCCACGGGCCCTACTCATCTCGAGTGCGCCGGGGCCCCCGCCATCTGAGCCGTTGAGCGGGAGGCAGTCACGCTCGGGATAGCGCGGCAGAATCTTGGTCCTAGCGTCGGATCACTGGTGCCAAATCAGACCAGTCAGCCGGACTCCCACCGTCGTAGTATAGTGCGACCATGATGGAACTCGAGGTCGAACTGCGGAGGAAGAACCAACTGACCTGGCCGGAGCCACTCGCTCGTGCCATGGGCGTCAGTGAGGGGGCCCGGCTCAAGATCGTGTACGAGGAGGCAACCGGAGAGGCGCGAGTCCGCCCAATCCGAGTGAGCTACGCGGGGGTACTCCGCGGGACCTACGGGGCGAGCGAAGAGGAGATCAGAGCCTATCTCGTGGCGGAGCGTCGGAGCTGGGGTGAGTGACGCGCGGCTCACTTGAGCGGGCGGTCCCAGCCGATGATCGTCTGCTCTTGGACAGCAGTTGTCTCATCTCCCACCTTGACGGCAGCGAGGCCGCGAGTCCACTCGCGGCACATGTGATCGACACGCTGGTGCGATCTGGCCGGAATCCAGCAACGGTCGCCATGGTCAGCGTCATGGAGATCTTGGTGCGTCCGCGCAGGCGCACGCTGGAGGAGTACGAACACGTCCTCGACTTCCTAGAGCACCATCCGAATCTGAAGGCTCAACCGATCGACCTTCCCGTCGCTCAAGAAGCCGCCACAATGCGGGCTGCGTTTGGCTTTGCCACTCCGGACGCGCTGGTGATTGCGACGGGCATCGTATGCCAAGTGACGCATCTTGTGACGTGTGACGCGACATGGAAGACGAAACTGGCTGGTCATCGGATGAGCCGTCGTATCCGCGTCGTCCATCTGCCCGATCATCTGCCAGCGTAGCGTCAGCTCTGCAGTGGCAGACCTCTACCCCGGGAGTGGCCGACGACCACGTTGAGGACTGCCCCAGTGGACGGGCCGCGCCGTTCACCAGCCCACGGGCAGGACGGTGCGCGGGGTCTCCCCTGCCCTCATCGTCACTCTTGTCAGCATGTCTGATGCCTGGGCGCAGGGTCGCAGCGGGGGCCAGGTGCGACTGGCAGCTGCCAGTGGGTGGCAATACCGGGTACACCGGCTCTAGCGCAGGTGTCCGTGAGGGAGAGGGGTGACGCCGCCAAAGGGCCCGTGCGAGGATACCGCAGGGCCTCAGCCAGGATCCAGCCCAAGTCGGCGGCGCGCCACTCCAGGGATCGAAGACGAAGCGCAAAGGGATGGCAGCGTCGGTTGCGTCGCGACCTCGCCCCGGTTCCGCGCACACCAGAGCGAAGTCGGGGGCGTCTCAATGCCCCAGCAGAGGCTCCGCCGGCCCGGAGAGCCGAGACGAAGTTGGTAACGGCCAGCATCGTGGACGACGCTGGCCGCGTGGTAGCGCGAGTCTTCGAGAAGGCCGAGCGCAGTTGGGTTCCGATCACCAGCGCACCTGGACAGCGCTGGTGTACCAGCGCAACCACCAAATCGACCTGATCAACAGCGTGGCCCGCAAACGCCAACTGACGGCGCACATCGTGGTCTACTTGGTCCATCTTCTGGAGGACCTCTGCCAGGCCGCCTGGTGCTTCCGTGCAGAATACGACCAAGTACCAGAGGTCTGGGTTCCCACCCAAGCCATGCCCTTTTGGTCAAGGGCAGGGCCAGCCACATGGCCGCTACCATGCGCCGCCCCAGCAGTAGCCCCGGCGGGAGGGCACTGACCCCTGCCTCACCTGTCTGCTCAACAACCGGCCCAACCTGGACCGCCCTCCGTCGCTGCAGGAGAGGTGGCTCATTGCCAGCGGCGTCATCGGGGGCGCCTGTTCCCACCGGGTCAAGGATTACCACGGTCTGGCCGGCGCATCCTGGGCACCAGGCCACTGGCCCATCCTCGTGTTTGGCGCATCGCTCGACGACCTCCTGCCGATCTTGGTTGTTGACGCCCAGAGATCGGAGGGAAGTCAGCGTTGCGCTTCTCGGCTACTTCCTCAGTTCACCCACACAAATGGCAGAAGGCCCCGGGATCAGGGCTTGTGAACAAGCCCTGGCTGGTCAATCACTGTCTGCGACGCATCCAAGCCACGCTTCCCATTAGCAGCAGGAGGATCAAGGCAGCTATCCCAGCAACGGTTCCGTAGCTGTTGAAAAGGAAAGCGATTGTCGTAGATCGACGATAATGGGAAGACGCTGTAACACTAGGAGGAGGTGGCGTCGCACCCTTGCTCGCAGGCGACGGACTTGGTGTTGGTGCTAATGGAGATATCGAGGAAGAGCCATTGGTCTTTGAGCCGGAGCCACTTGCCGTAGATGGCGATGTCGGAGTAGTTGTAACGTTGGGCTTTGGCGACTTCGGCGCAGCGGCCACCGCGAAGGACTGAGAGGCTTGCGGCGCCGGTGCGTAGCTGGAGTCGCCCGACTGGTTGGCGTCCACCACGCAGGTCCCCGCGCCCACGAAAGCCACCGTCGTCCCCGAGACCGTGCAGACCGACGGGCTGCCCGACGAGAATGTCACCGGCAGTCCCGAAGAGGCGGTCGCCGCCACGGTGTAGCTCGCGCCGCCCACCCTGGCATTGCTGGGAGCGGTGCTGGTGAGCTTGATCGTCTGCGACTTCGGCGCAGCGGCCACCGCGAAGGACTGAGAGGCTTGCGGCGCCGCCGCGTAGCTGGAGTCGCCCGACTGGTTGGCGTCCACCACGCAGGTCCCCGCGCCCACGAAAGCCACCGTCGACCCCGAGACCGTGCAGACCGACGGGCTGCCCGACGAGAATGTCACCGACAGTCCCGAAGAGGCGGTCGCCGTCACGGTGTAGCTCGCGCCGCCCACCCTGGCATTGCTGGGAGCGGTGCTGGTGAACTTGATCGTCTGCGACTCGGGAGACGATGGTGCAGCCTTCACAATCACGCTCCCCTGCGTGCTCGCCGGCGGCGACACTCCATTCTCCGCGGACACTGTCAGCGTGTAACTTCCCGCCGTACCCGGAGCCGGGGTCCCTGAGAGGACTCCAGTAGGCGAGAGTGTGATGCCCTTTGGCAGGGTTCCCTTGGTGACGAAGACGGCCGGAAGCGGAGTGCCCTGGTACAGCAGCTGATAACTGGCGAACGAGCCGACCGTGAACCTCCCCACAAAGCCGCCAAGGATGGCAGGAGCCACCGGCGTTATCGGGCTGCTACCGGTCTCGATCGCGCCCACATCACACGGCCCGGTTCCGCTTGCCGGCCGGCTATCACCCAACTCGTCCAGGCCGGGACAAACCAGATCGCCATTGGCAAGCTTGGTGCCGAACGGGATCGCCCCCAATCCTGCCGACCCAGTCGTGAGCTCTGCGTGTGCGTATAGGCCGTTACCCAAGTCGACCAATCCGAGACCGTAGCCGCCTGTCACTTCATCTGTTGACTTGGCGAATTGGCAACCACCGGTTGGGTCGGTGAGATTGTATCCGAGGCTTGAGATTGCAGTGTCATCAGGGGCCCCAGCGCAGTCCGAAAAAGTGCCGCTCACGGTGGGGCCGGACAGATTGTAGGCAACTATGGATGCGCCGATGCTCAGTGCCGGGCTCGCCAAGAAACCAGGTCCTTCGTAAATGCCCGAGCCTGGCCCATCATAGCTTTCATTGTTGGTTATGCTGGACTGGACGATCGTCGTCTCCAGGCTGTTGTTGAAGACGCCAGCTCCATTTTCCACTACGGAGAACGATATCCCCCTAGGAGGTTGGGGTGGCGGGGGAAGTAGGTTTCCCGATATGGTGCTGTTGGCAACGGTCAGTGCGCCATCAGTGTAGATGCCAGCCCCGAAAAGGTGGTCCTGGACCGTAGAATGGCCTGTGAAGAGTAAAGCGGGAATGATGTTGCTCACAATGGCGGTGTTGTCGATCGTCATGCTGCCATCGTTGTAGATCCCGGCTCCCTCCGCAACGTAGGTTGCGGTGGATCCTGCGACCTGAGCGGTCGGCGCGACAGCATAGTTGCCAACCACGAGGTCGTGATTCAAGATCACGTTCCCGGTGTTGGCCAGGCCACCACCCTTGCTGGCAGTCCCGTCGGTCAGCTCCAGGTGCTCCAGGGTAACCTGCTGGTTGTCGTTCACGGTGAGCACAGATCCATGGCCGACCTCCCCGTTGCTGGAGGCACCCCCGGTAAGCACTCCAAAGCCACTGGCGTTGTTGTAACCAGTGATGGTGATGTCGGTTATGCCAGACGGGATCACCGCCCCATTCGGAGTGGCGGAGTTCCAGGTATTCACGGTGCCAGTGATCTCGATGGTGTCGCCGCTGGCTGCCTGACTGAGCGCGTAGGGCAGGGTGAGGCATGCGGTTTGCGTGCAGTTGCCCTGGTCCCGGCCCGTGGTGCCATTGACGAGGAGAGTTGACGATTGAGCGGAGACGGGCGTGGCCAGGGTGACCATTGCAGAGCAGGCGATGACCAAGCCTGCGAAGGAGGCGGCCGTGCGTCTGAGTTTCACGGGCTGGTAATATACTATTCGCGGCGGGTGCTGTGAAGGGACGGCGCTGACAGCGTTAGCGGCGGGAATTTGTGCAGTCGCGGCGCCTGGCAGTCCGTGGCTACCTGGCCTCATGGAGCGGGCAGATGGGGCCGATCTCAGGTCCGGTTCAGCAGGCGAGTGCGGCTCGGGCTTTCCTCTGTAGGTGAACTAGCGACAGATTGGTGGTGCACATGCCCCCGCGATCCAGCTCTGCCCCCTCGCCATCAATGCTCCGCGGCATTCTGCTCACCGTGAGCCGACGCTGCGGCAGGTCCAACTGCCACTGCGCTCGTGGGGAACCCCATGAGCGCCCGGCCCTGTAGTACGCAGGGCCGGACCAAGACCATGAATCTGAGCGAGGCCAATGTCCCGGAGGTCCGCCGCGCTCTCGCCCGCTACCAAGCAGCCAGGGCCAAGCTGGACGCGGCCGCCGCCGCCTGGGAACAGTTCGAAGCGACACTCAGTCTCGTGGAAGCCGACGACGCTCTCGCGGTGTCCCATGGCGATCTGGACGCGGCGCTGGCGGCCTAGGGCCGCGAGTTGATCCGCCGTCTCCTCCAAGATCACCTGGATCTGCGGGCTGACCGCGCGCCCAGCCTGGAGGTGGCGGATGCCGCTGGGGTGGAACTCGCCAACGTCGAGACCGGCCACCAGCGGTCCCTGACCACCGGCTTCGGAGCGGTGGACGTCACCGGGAGGGCTTCCCCGAAGTGCGGCGAAGCGAATCTCCACCCTGCCGGTGGACGCCTGACCCTGCCCCGTGAGGGGTACTCTCATAGACTCCGCAAGCGGGTGGCAGTCGACGTCGCCCGCGACTCCCACTAGAAGTTGGTAGCGGCCATCGAGCGGGCGACTGGAGTGCGGGTTGTCAAGCGCCAAGTGGAGGAACTGGCGATCCGCTCAGCCGTTGACTTCGACGCCGACCACGGGGCCTGCTCCCGGGCGGCGCGTCCTCTGGACGATGTGCTGGTCCTCTTCTGCGACAGCAAGGGGATCGTGATGCGGCCAGAGGCACTGCGAGACGGCGCCCGCAAAGCCGGAGCCGAAACCCGGCAGCAGTTGACGACGCGCCTGTCGAGGGGAGAGAAAGGGGAGTCGCAAACGGATGGCGGAGATCGGCTGCGTCGACGATCTCGCGCCGGTTCCCCGGACGCCAGAGCAGATTGTGCGGCAACCCGATTGCCAAGAGGTGGCCCCACCGTCCCGAAAGCCAAGGCGAAGTGGGTGACGGCCGGCGTCGTGGGCGACGCGTTCTCCGTGGTGGCGCAGATCTTCGCGGAGGCCGAGCGCCGTGACCCCGATCACCAGCGCACCTGGATCGCCCTGGTCGATGGCGACAACCACCAGATCGACCTGATCAACCGCGAAGCGCGCAAGACGTCCCACGGCTGCAACTTGCCAGGCCCGAGTCTGTAGAACGTACTGTAGTACGCATGAGTGAGGCTGCCTGGGCCGAGCCATCCGGCTCATGTCCGGCCCGATGTCAGGACCGAGGATCGCTCCGCGCCACGCGGTCCAGGCCCTTC
The DNA here is from genome assembly GCA_021809895.1 of bacterium. GTDB lineage: Bacteria > Chloroflexota > Dormibacteria > Aeolococcales > Bog-877 > AG-12. Next base: position 7,488 of record JAJZJU010000045.1, on the reverse strand, counting down.
TGAGACACCACTTTGATCAACGTCTGGTAGGAAAGGCCGTGCCGCGACGCCCCGGCCCGGGTGCGTGCCCGAAGCTCCTCCAGCAGCATCAATGGGATCGCCGGTTGATGCTTGCGCACGGCCACAACGGCTGCTTCCACCTCGGCAACGAACTCATCGCCGCTCATGCCCTGGCAGAGGCCCGACCGGCGCGCCTTGAACCGAAACGCTGTCCAATCGCCCAATTCTTGGCGATCACCCACACCTCCCATTGGCAGCTCGCCGGCAGGCGAGTGCCCGTCCGTTGGATACCTGAGGGACGGTCTCAGGGAACGTGGAGCCCCGATGGCGCTGGTGGGACCCGCGCCTATGCCACTCGCCCTTGCTGCTCGCTTCAGCGGCATCGCTTGCCACCGATCACTGACGACCACGGCTCGGGTCGGGACTCCGGTGCCCCGCTCCAGGTCGGCCGCCCGGGCTAATGCCTGCTCCACGTGCCTGTGGCCAGCTGTGAGCGACGCCTCCACGAGGACGTAGCCGGATGCCTGTCCAGGGGCATTCCCCCAGGCGAAGAGCCCGCTCACCATCGTGATGGCATCGGCGGTCTCACGCGTCAGCGCCTTCGCCGTCAGTGCCACCGCCAGCTAGAGGCGCAACTCGTCATTCGTGGCTGGCCGGAGCCGTGCCCGGCGCGACGCCGACGGCCCCCTCAATGCTCCACAGGGCCCGCAGAGCTTCGTGGCGATCGCAGTCGGCCCCAACCAGAGTGCTCACCCGGCCAGCGGCACGCTCGGCTATCGTCTTCACCTCTTCCCCTGTCCCCAGAGGCCATCACGCCAGGCCCACGTCGCAGGCGTCGGACAGGCGGTCACCAAAGCGTCCCTTTCCCCACTGGCTCCCGTAGCCGATATACTACGGGCGTGACCCAGATCCCACTTCGAGAGCTACGCGCCACAACCTCGGCCATCCTCCGCAGGGTGGAGGCCGGAGAGAGCATCGTCGTGACGGTGGACCGCCGCCCTGTGGCAACTCTGGTGCCATTTGAGCGCCGACTACCTTGGGTGCCAGCTCAACAGGTGTGGGCCAGGGTCCAGACGACCGCGGCGGACGCTGGGTTGACAGCGGAGTTGGATCGCCTGATCCCGGATCGCGTGGCCGACCTGTGAACGTCGTCCTCGACACATCAGTTTTCATTGCTCGCGAGACCGGGCGGCGCCTTGCGGCCCTTCCGGACGAGGCGGCCACTGCCATCTCCGTGATCACTGTGGCGGAGCTCCGGCTGGGCGTCTTGGTGGCTGGCGACCCGAGCATCAGGGCGACTCGGCTGGCCACCCTGGAGGTCGCAACCCGCGACCACCTGCCCCTCCCAGTCGATGATCAGGTCGCGGATCAGTTCGCCCGTCTCGTCGCGCAGCTGCGGATGGCGGGTCGCAATCCGCGCGTCTTGGACACCCTGATCGCGGCGACCGCACTGGCTCACGATGCTGCGGTGGCAACCCAGGACGACGACTTCGACGGTCTGCCAGGCCTGACTGTTCTGAAGGTCTGAGCCAGACTGTTGTACGGCGGGTGCTGGTCCATTCGGGCTGGCATCGGTTAGGGCCGACGCGAGAATAACTCCAGGGATTTTGAGCGCAACACCTTAGCTTGCGATTTAACCTCGGGGAGGGGGTGAGGGAGGCTGGGCTGGTGCGGGCTGGTCAGTCTGCAGGGTGAGTTCAATGGCGTCGTTGGCAGCCCGCCGCAGCTGAGGGATGAGCTTGCGGAGCTTGCGGTCATTGGCGATCCACTCGCGGTAGCGCTGAGCCTGGGGCTCGGTGAGTCTGCGCGTGACCGTCTTGCCATCGATGACAGCAGTCCACTGCCAGTAGGGGCCGTGGAGGCGGGGGGGATCGGCCTGACAGCGGCAGCCCGCCTTGCCGCAGCGGGTGTAGCGGCTGACGACACTGCCTGGCGCGATGAGACCGATCCGGGCGAGCTGGTCGCTGAGGGCGCGGTAACGGCGTTCGGCGGCTGTGAGCCGGGCGGCTAGGTCGGTTTGAGTTGGCATGTCGACTCCTGGGTGGGGTAGGTTGATATTCGCACTCCAAGCTGACAGCTATACTAGCTGCCAGATTGCGACCCAGCTCCTTCTCTGGAGGGCGGCCATGCTTCACCACCGTCTTGATTCCCCCGCCCCTGAGCCCCTGGCGGAGCTCCTGGAGTTCCGCAGCGCCTTCTACAGATGTGCCACGCGCTGGCCCGACGCCCTGTTCGAGCTCACTGACGCCAACATCGCGGGGCATGCGGTAACCGGGCTACCCCCACCTCACCTCTCCCTGGAGCCGATCTTCCGCCGCGGCCACGGCAGTTCCTATGCCGCTCTCAGCAAGGGCCGGCTCGACGCAGACCAGCTCCGCGACTGCTTGGTCGAGTTCCGGCCTCTTGCCTGGCCCTTGGTGTTTGCGGTCGACACCTCGAGCTGGCCCCGCTGTGACGCTGAGACAGCTCCGGAGCGGGGCTACTACCACCACCCCTCCCGGCACTCCAACGGGAAGCCGATCGTGGCGGGCTGGAACTACTCCTGGATCGCCCAGTTGAATTGGGAACGCAACTCCTGGACGGCGCCCGTCGACACCCTCCGCATCCCGCCCCGCGACGACACCGGGCAGGCCACCGCTCGGCAGGTGTCCGCGCTGGTGGGTCGCCTACAGCCTGAGGCGGGTGCTCCCACCCCGCTGTTTGTCTTCGATGCCGGCTACGACCCCATCTCGCTCACCGTCGACTGCGCCGCCACTTCCGCCCAACTCTTGGTCCGCATCCGCGCCGACCGGGTCTTCTACGCTGCTCCTCCTGACCGCTGCCCCGGCGCCGCTGGCCGACCCCGGCGGCATGGTGCCCAGTTCCGCTGCGCCAATCCAGCTACCTGGCCCGTCCCTGACGCATCCCTGGTCACCACCGACCCCCAGTACGGCCGGATCGAGGTCACCTCCTGGACCGGGCTGCATCCGCGGCTCAGCCATCGCCGCCGCTGGAGCAAGCCGGGAAACACCCCGATCGTGTCCGGCACCGTCATCCGTGTCGATGTCGAGCATCTGCCCCGGAAGACCGCCCGAGCCCAGAAGATGCTCTGGCTCTGGTGGGCTGGCCCGGCCGGCACGCTGCCTGACCTGGACATCTGCTGGCGGGCCTACCTCCACCGATTCGATATAGAGCACACGCTCCGCTTCGCCAAGACCACGCTCGGCTGGGTCACCCCGCGGGTCCGCACTCCCGAGCAGGCCGACCGCTGGACCGGCTTGGTCGTCGCCGGCTACAACCAGCTCCGACTCGCGCGGGGGTTGGTCGCCGACCAGCGATTGCCCTGGGAGCCGCCGCGCAGCCCCGCCCGACTCACCCCCACCCGTGTGCGCAGGGGTTTTTGTCAACTGCTTCTGGTCCTGGGTACCCCCGCCAGAGCGCCAAAACCCAGCAAGGCCGGACCCGGAAGGCCCAAGGGCAGCCGGCGTGGCCCCGCCCCACGATACCCGGCCATCAAGAAGGTCGCCTGACACCCTCTCACGGGTTAAATCGCAAGCTAAGGCTTGTGGCCGGCTGCGGGAGCTGCCCATGCCGCTTCGCGGATGGCCCCCCAGTCAGCCCCGGTCCACTCGGCCATTAGCGCGATGGTGGAGGCGCCCACCGCCCCGTACGCTAGTCACCGTCGCTGGGGGCTAGAGCTGGCGTGCCCGCGACACCGGCTCCGACCGGCCGGAGCTCAGATCGCCACCCCGGTCACGTGAAGATTATCCAGACGCCACTCGCACGCAGGTCCGCCGCCAACCAGCCAAGCCCGATGTCCCAGAAGTGTCAACCTACTATTCAGGGGCGGAGCGATCGGACCTCTGCGAACAGGCGTCGAGGTCGACCGCGCTGTAGTGCCCGGCGCGCTCGGATCTGGATTGCAATCTCGCAGGACACCCAGGGAGGGTGAGACGGGTGCCTTCCGATGGATGAGGAGTCCGGCTTCGACCGATCCGAGCTTTAGCGAACCTTGGTGAGGAGGGGAGTCAGTGACCGGGCCCATCTGCCCTTGGAGGAGGGGGTGTGCACGCCTTACGGAGCTCGGGGAGGTCTCTGGCAATCGTCTCCTCGACCATCGCCCACTCGGTGTCCCAGTATCCGTGGATGAGGTTGTTCCGCTGTGCGACAACCTGGCGCCAAGCTATCTCTGGATGAGCAGCCCGGAACGCGTCACTGAGGTTGGCTGCGGCCTCGCCAATGATGCCGAGCTGGCGAAGGACTGCGGAGCGGTAGAGGTCATCGTGTGCTTCGTGCGCCGTCCACGACTCGATCAAGTCGATCGCCTCGAGAATATCGGCCACCCTCTCCCGCTCGCTTCGCGTCACAGTGGCTTCGCTTCGGCCAACACCTGGTCACGAATCCGGCCCCGCAAACTGCGGGGCGTGCCCAGGTCGACCTTCACGCCGAGCAAATCTTCAAGATCGATCTGAATGCCAGCCAGGTCGAACAGGCTCGTTCCCGGTGGCAGATCACACAGCAAGTCGATGTCGGAATCCTCGGTGTCCTCGCCTCGCGCAACCGACCCGAACACGACCACGTTGGATCCGCCATGCCGACGAATGAGCTCAAGCACCTCCTCGCGGCGAGTGGCAAGGAGCTCGGAAGGCCGAGTCTTCGTGACGCTGCGGATCATGCCATCCAGGATACCCACAGCTCAGATCCCGTGGTCCCCACAGCAGGACATCCCGCTTCGTGGGGCGCATCCCGATCGGCCCCCGCTGAGCTCGAGATCAGATCAAGGTGCGCTCTGGGCACAGCACTCACGGCATAGCGGACTTCACCAACAGCACCTCCACCGGCAGCGGCTCCGACTTCAACGCCGAGGCGCCGGTCCGGATCGCGGACACCCGCACCGGGAGCGGGCTGCCCTACAGCGGGCACACCCTGACCATCCGGGTGGCCGGGGCAGGAGGGCGAGAGCTGCACGGTTTGGGGGGAAATCAGCCGGATTCCGGGCACGATTCAGCGGCCGTTGCCGGCTGCTGGGGTAGAGACGTCGAGTCTGGCAGAGGTTTAGGCGAAGGTCGCCAACAGGCACAGGCGCTGCAGAGCGGCCAAGAACGCCGAAGCATGCGGGTAGGCCCGGGGCAGGTGCAGTAGTGGCCGCCGCCCATGCCGGACCACCTTGTGCGGCTACGTTGAAGAAGCTCAGCCGCAGCAGCTGCTGGCGATCACCGAAATTCCCCAGTCGACTTCGAGCCCGGAGAGCTGCCAGTGGGTGGCAATACCGGGTACACTGGCTCTTTGGCAAAGGTTATGGCCTGCCTCATTCCCTGCGGCTACGTGCCCCACGGGGCAGGAACGGTGGGCCGAGGGGCTCCGGAAGTTTGAAGCGCTGACCGCGCCCACTTCGCCTGTCCCCAGAGGCCATCACTCCAGGCCCGCGGCGCAGGCATCGGAGAGGCGGTCACCAAAGCGTCCCTTTCCCCACTGGCTCGCGTAGCCGATATCCTACGGGCGTGACCCAGATCCCACTTCGAGAGCGACGCGCCACAACCTCCGCCATCCTCCGCCGGGTGGAGGCCGGAGCCGTGGGACCCTGCGCGTGACGGGCCGTGAGGATGCCGAGGTTCATCAGTAGACACGTCCGGCTTGCGATCCCAAGCAAAGTGGCACAAAGCGGCTAGGGGCTTCTGATCGCAAGCACGAATGGTAAGCTTCTCCCATGGGGAAGTCTCTCAGGGTCACCTCGGTTAGCGATCTTGGCCGGGTGGTTCTGGCCAGCCGCAAGCAGCATGGATGGACCCAGGCCGAGCTGGCGGGACGTGCCGCGGTAGGCAGGAGCGCCGTCCAGAAGCTGGAGGCAGCGTGGGGGACGGTCAACCTGGATACGGCCCTCCGGATCCTGACGGTCCTGTCCCTTGACCTGGCCGTGGTCGAACGGGCTGGAGGCGTCATGCCAGAGGATCTCGTCCCATGAGCGGCCCGTCACTGGTCGTGCTGTATGGGACTCGCGTCGTCGCCACGCTGACCCAGGACTCCGATGGCACGCTGTCACTGGAGTACCTGCCGGACATTGTCGCCCGGGTGCCCGAGAGCACGCCGCTCATCAGCATCGCTTTGCCCGTTCGATCGGCCCCTTACCGAGGCGAGGCGGTTCGTGCCTTCTGCGATGGCCTCCTCCCGGAGGGTGAGGTTCGGGAGCGGTTGGCGGGTCGTCTTGGCCTGTCCAGCTCCAACACGTTCGGGCTCTTGGAGGCGTTCGGGCGCGACTGCGCAGGTGCCCTGTCACTAGTCCCGGAGGCCCAAGCGCTCTCCTCCGCGGCCCCCGCCTCGGTCGAATGGCTTGACGAGGCCGAGCTCGTCGCCCGGGTGGAAGCTCTTCCTCGCTTCCCGCTGGCCGATTCCCCGGAGGAGGATATTCGGATCAGCCTCGCCGGCGCTCAGAACAAGATGGCCGTGGTGGTCGCCCCAGATGGTCGGCTGGGGCTGCCGCGCGGACTCACCCCATCGACCCACATCCTCAAGCCCGCCCCCCGCGCCATGCGGACTCGGTACGACCGGCGGCTGGCATTCCCTGATCTCGTTGCGAACGAGGCGTTCTGCATGCATCTGGCCGAGGCCAGCGACTTGCCGGTGGCGGAGTTTGTGGTGCGACCAGTCGGAGGTGAACCGGCGCTGTTGGTCACTCGGTACGATCGCGCCGTGGGCCCGGCTGGCGTGCGCCGCCTGCACCAAGAGGACTTGTGCCAGGCGTTGGGTCTGCCTCCGGGGCAGAAGTACGAGGCCGAGGGTGGCCCGAGCCTGCTCAGCGTTGTCGAACTTGTGCGTCGCCATTCGGTGACGGTCGCTGAGGACCTGGGCAAGCTGCTCGATCTGGTCGCATTCAACCATCTGATCGGCAACGCCGACGCCCACGGGAAGAACTTCTCGTTCGTGTACGCCCCGGAGGGTATTCGCCTGGCTCCGGCTTACGACGTTCTCTCAACAGCGGTCTACCCGCACCTGGCGCGACGAATCGCGATGAGCGTTGGCGGGGTGGCCGATCCCGACGGCGTAGAGCTAGTGCATTGGCAGAAGGAGTTGGGTCGGCTTGGACTGGCCACGCCCTTCTATGGGGCCCGGATTGCGGGTCTAGCAGCCCGAGTGCAGGCCGCCTTGCCCGCGAGCATGGAGTGGGCCGCAACTCAGGGACTGCCACTCCGCCTCCCGAAGGCGGTGCAGGTGCTGGTGGCGCGACGCTCCGCCGTCCTCGAGCGCGTGCGGTCTGTGCCCTCACTAGGCCTTTCAGAGCTGCGTGGCACTGAGGACCATGGCGCGCATCGTCGACGCCGAACCGGCACTTCGTCGGGGCCGAAGCCGCCAGGCTCCTGACCCACTCGGAGGGGGTTGCAAACTGTTGAGCCATCAGTGAGTAATAGATAGCACACGTGCATGCCAGTCGTTATACTGGACAAGGTGAACCTGACAGATTGGGCGAGAGCTCAGGGCGTCCACCCACAGACGGCCTATCGGTGGTTCAGGCTC
>JAJZJU010000152.1 GCA_021809895.1 bacterium | reverse complement strand
CTGCTCGTCGGCGAGCACGGTCAGGTCGGCGGGGCACCATTTGACATTGCGGCGGGCTCTGTAAGCGAGCCCTCCCTTCCACAGAGTCAAAAAGAGCCACTGCGTCCACCGATAGTAGCGGGGATCCGTGGTCTCCACGGTCTTGCTCCAGTCGAACTGGCCTCCCAGTTGCTCCAGTTGTCGGCGGAAATTGGCGATGTTGCCGGAGATGAGGTCGGAGGGATGACGGCCGACCTTGAGGGCGAAGTTCTCGCTGTGGATACCGAAGGCGTCGAACCCCATCGGCTCGAAGACTTGACGTCCCTGCATCCTCTGGAAGCGGCCATGGGCGTCGGCGCCGGAGAAGGCGTACATGTTGCCCACGTGTAGCCCCTCGGCAGAAGGGTAGGGGAACATCATGAGGTTGTAATAGGGCTCCTCAGACGAGATCAGATCTGGCTCGTAGATCCGGCTGTCCCGCCAGCGTTGGCGCCACTTCGCCTCGATGGCACGGTGATCGTATTCAAGAGGCATGGTTAGGGTTTGATGATACTGGCCGCAGTCAGCTGGAACTGGTGGTCTATACTCCGGAACTCCGGGCCGCCTTGGGTCTGGGACCGTTGGGCGAGTGCTGCCAGGTGACGGCCGGGCTTTGGCAGAGGAGGAACATCCGTGGCTGAGGCTCAGGCTCCAGAGGGCAGTCGCTCCGGAAGGAGGCCTCGCACCCGGGCCCGGGTGGGACGGCGCAGGCCCAAGCGGGCAGTTCGGCAAGGGCTAACCCGAGGCGCCTTCCTGCTGCTTGCCCTGGTGGCGCTGGGGCTGCTGGCGGCGGGGCTGTTGGCCGCCCGTTTCACCATATTCGCGAGCGGCGGATCGCCGCACACCGGTGCCACCGCCGCCACGCTCACCCCCACCAGGACCCCTGGTCCTGGCGCCCTGATCGGGACTCCGATAGACGGCACGATCCTGGCCCTCTCTGTGGCCGAGAACCTGATCGCGATTCAGCCGGACTCGGGGGCCCCGGTGGAGGCCACTGTCACCGCCAACTCCAAGATAACCAGGGGCGGGTCACCAGCCACCCTGGGCGGCCTCATCCCCGGGGAAGCCGTGATCGTCACCTTCTCAGCGGGACCGCACGGCACCCTGGTGGTTGCCAAGCTTCAGGACATCGAGTCGGTGCCGACCAACACTCCGAGCCCTACCTATGTCCCGAATCCTCTTCCTGCCTACTACCCCACTCCCAAACCCAAGAAGGGTCCCAAGCCGAAGCTGACCCCGCCCCCCGCTGGCCCTTCGACTCAGCCTCCTCCCTCGCCTGGCTCCTCCTCCCCTGCACCTGGCTGATCCCGTAGCAGCCATGGTCGAACACCCGGCGTCCCGGCGTGGATGAATCAGGGAGCGGTCTGAGGCATGGGAATCTCGATGCCCCGGCGGGCCAGGATGTCAAAGGGAGCGGCCTGTGAGACCCGCAGGATCTGGTCCAGGTCCAAGCCGCTTCCTTGGAGAAGTTGATGGGCCCGCTCCGAGGTCAGAAGAGCCTCCGGACGGTGGGCGTCTGAGTCCAGCACCAACTTGGCCCCGACCAGAGCGGCGACCTTGGCCACATGGCCGTTGGTCATCCCGTGGAGCCCGGCCGCGCTTATTTCCAGATGGATCCCATGATCCCTGGCCGCCTCGGCAGCCTGCTCTGTGATCAACCCGGGATGCCCCAGGATGTCGACGTCCGGGCATTTGGCAGCGGCCAGGTTCAAACCTGGTTGCGGGAAGTCGCCGATGGTCTCACCGTGCACCACCACCAGGAGGGCACCCAGGGATCGTGCCCTGGCGGCCACCTTGGCCACCCTATCAGGGGCCACCCTCGTCACCTCAACTGCTGGCACGGCTGGTAGGGCCAGCTCACGCGAGACTTGGCGGCACGCTTCCACGATCTCGGTGACCCGGCGTTCCACGGTGGCCTCATCCACGTGGTCGCTGCAGATGTAGGCCGAGTATCCGTTCTGCTGGCACCGGCGGGCCATCTCCAGAGGGGCGGCATGGCCGTCGGAGATGGAGGTATGAGTGTGGAAATCGAACAGGGTCACGGCTCCAGCTTAGACGAAGTTCGAGATCCAAAAGCCCGCACTGATCAGCGCTGGCAGATCAGGGACAAACTGCAGGAAGTAGCAGGAGCACCGAATCCGGCCGAGTTCGGCATCGGGTTCCCAGCCCCGCTTCCCTGGCTCGGCCGTATGTCAGAGAGCCAGCGGGGCAGTTCCCACCTGAAGTTCCTGCCCAGGTCAGCCCTGGCGAGGGAGGCGGCGACTGCGTGAGGCGGCAACCGCCAGTACCACTCCGTCTCGCAGCCCGCGCTCCGTAACAGTGATGCCCGCCCCCTGATACCGATCCAAGAGCCCGGTCAGGATCATCAAGCCGCCGGCCATCAGCCGGGCTCGCCGAGGGCTGAGCCCACTCTGGTCGGCCAGCTCCTGGCTGGAGCGGCTCAACACGAGCTCCCGCGCATCGTCAACCTGGGCGCGAGTGAGGAATTGCCACGGGGCACCTGTCTCCGGCCGCAATGGGTCGCCGCTTCCCTCGCCTGATGGAGCCCGGATGCCCAACAGGACCGGGACGTTGGACGCGGTGCCACCGGTGGCCAGCAGTTGGTTCGATGGCGCCGGCCGGGGCGCACCCTCCAGCATCATCGAGACCCTGGCGGCGGCGTGGGCCTGCTGCTGGCTGGTGGGTGGGTCAGACGCGTGGACCAGGGTCAGCAACTGATCCGATCCCAACTTCAGGCTGACCCCCCGCTGCGGCCTGGTGCCGCTCCCCCGGACCACCTCGGTGCTGCCTCCCCCCACGTCCGCCACCGTGGCCGGCTCTCCCGCCTGCACCTTGAAGGCGGTGGCTCCCAGGTAGCTCAGGCGGGCCTCCGCCTCGCCGGTCAGCACCCGGAGGGTCTGCCCGGTCTTGGTCAGGATGGACGACACCAATTCCTGGGAATCGGAGGAGTTGCGCACGGCCTCGGTCGCCACCATCCCTATCGCCTGGGCCCCGCTGCCTCTGGCCATCTCGAACATCGTCAACACCATCTCGGTCACAGTCGCTATGAGCACTTCGCCCAGTCGGCCCCGGGACGCCACCTCATGGCCGAGGTTGACCATCTCGACCGAGTGCAGCCTCTCGGTCAGACCAGCAGGCTCAAGAGTCGCCACCAGAAGGTGGACGGTGTTGGAGCCGACGTCAAGTGCCGCCAAGCGCTGGCTCAGAGCTGTTCGTCCTCGTCTTCGGTCGGTTCCAACCTCACCA
>JAJZJU010000151.1 GCA_021809895.1 bacterium | reverse complement strand
GCCATCGGCACTCACGTAGGCCTGCAGGAAGTGGCCGGCGGCGTCGGTGGCGGCCAGCTGCCATGTGGATGCGCCGGCGGCCTGGTACCAATACGTGTACTGGGGGCTGCTCTGCGGATTCAGGGGCATGAAATATCCAAAGACGTCGATGATCGCTTGGGCTGTGCCGGCCGCGTTGTAGAGGGCGAGCTGGCCGGTGCTTCCCAGAGTGGCGATATCGGAGTTGGCCACGGTCTGCCCCCTAGCCCAGTTGAGGTCTGAGGTCGTGGGCAGCGAGGGAGCCGGCGTGACGGTGAGAAACCCTGCCGCGGTCGTGTCGGTGGCGGTTACATTGACAACCAACGCGCTGACCAGGCTGGGAATGGGTCCGACTCCGCCCAGGCTCACTCTCAGGGTCTCCTGCGGCGTCAGGGCGCCGCCCTGGTTACGGGTGTCCAGGAGCCGCTGGGGCGACACCGGGTAATACAGGCTGGCCCCGGTCCCGGTGGAGTTGGTGGTGAAGTAGCCACTCACGTCAACTATGACGGCGGCTGAGCCGAGCTGATTCAGCACGCTGATGGCGCCGTCACTTCCCAGAGGGGTGATGACCCGGTTGGTGGCGGTCATGCCCGCCGTCCAGTTCAGAGTCGAAGTTCCAGGCCAGGCCGTCCCCATGGGATAGATGGACAGATAGCTGGCCGCGGTAGTGTCCGTGACCGTCACATTCACTACCGCTGCGACCGCGCCCAAGGGGACGCCCCCTCTGCCGGCGACCTGAATCGCCAGGGTTCCCTCTGTGCCCAGCCGGCATCCCGCGCATGGGTATCCGCTGTTCGGCCTGGTGTCGGCTATTCGGGTGGGGACGAGCGGTTCGAAGTAGGCTCCGCCCGACGCGGTGGGGGCAAAATAGCCCTCCAGATCGGCTATGACATCGACTCTGCCGGAGGCATTGTGGAAGGTCACCGAGGAGTTGCTGCCGATGGGGACCACCACCAGGTTGGCGGCGGTGGTGCCTGGCTGCCAATTGAGGCTGGAGGTCGCCGGGTCGAGCGTGCCAGACGGGTACACGGTGAGGAAGCCCGCGGCAGAGGTGTCGGTCGCGGTCACGTTCAAGGCCACGGCGGTGGCGCCCGCGGGAACCCCAGCAGTGCCTGCCACCCGTAGGGTGAGCGAGCTGTCAGGCTGAAGGGTCTGCCCGGTGGCCCTGGTGTCGAGCAGACGCAGGGGGGCGGTCGGGAAGTACTGGCTGCCGGTGCCGGCGGCCCGCACCCCTGGGGCAATCTGTACGAACCCGAAGGCAAGGCCACTGCTGAGCATCATCACCAGGCCAACAGCCCACGTCCGAGTTCTTCCCACCAACGTACTTCACCATGGAAACCGGCGCCCGCGGCGACCGCGACCGCCTCGTCACAGGTCAGAAGGAGAACGTCTTGCCGGTTCCCGGTCGGTTCTCCAGGGGCGCCTGAAGAAGAGGAGCCGGCCTGCCTACGCCACCGCCCGGCTGAAGGCTCTAGCCGCACCGACAACCGCCAGCAGCGCCAGCACGGCCACGATGACTATGCCCTCCAGAACGGTCTGGTTTGCGAGGTGGCCGAGGAAGATGGAACGGGCCGCGCTCACCACGTGCGAGAGCGGATTCAGAGTCGAGATCGTCTGCAGCCATTGGGGAGCCAGCGACATCGGCAGCAGCACCCCCGACAGCAAGAGCAGGGGGAGGGCGGCGGTGAAGATGATCGGCGCAAACGAGTTCTCGTCCTTCAGCACCAGGGCCAGCCAGTAGGAGATGGAGGCGAAGAGCAGGCCCACCAACCCGATCAGGGCCAGCATGATCAGCATCCCCAGCGGTTGGATGCTGAGCCCGAATGGCAGCCCGATCAAAACCAGGATCACCGACTGGACCAGAAGGGTCAGGGTGTCCCTCAGGGCGCGCCCCAAGAGCAGGGCCAGGCGACTGACCGGGGTGACTCTGAGCCGCTCCACCACTCCGCCTCTCAGCTCCGAGATGAGGCTGAACCCAACCCCCGAGGCTCCAAAGATCCCGAGCTGGACCAAAAGCCCGGGGACGAAGACGTTGTAGGCCCCTCCAGGAGGAAAGCCGGGCAGGTGCACGATGGACTTCAGCAAGGGCGCGAAGAGCAGCAGGTAGAGGGCGGGCTGGAGGACTCCCACCGCGACCCAGGCCGGGTTGTGGATGAACAGCGAGAAGTAGCGCTGGAAGACCAGCCAGGTGTCGCGCAGCAGTTTCATCGGGTCAACTCCCTCCTCCTGCAGCCGGTCATGGATTTGCCTCGGACTCTCGCAGGGAACGCCCGGTCTGGCGCAGGAAGACATCGTCCAGGCTGGGGCGGCTCATGGCCAGGGTGGTCAGCTCCAGTCCCGCCGCGTCCAGCAGGCGCAGGAGATCGGGAGCGGCGGTCTCTCCCCTTTCCACATAGAGGCGGACCACATCACCGTCCAGGGTCGCCTCGCGAACGAATGGCTGTCTGGAGACGAGGTCCATGACGGCCTGGCCGGCCCCCGCGACTCCCACTGTGACCACGTCTCCGGCCACCGCTCGCTTCAGCTGGTCGGGCGTTCCCTCCACCACTATCTGGCCGTGGTCGATGATCGCCAGCCGGTCGCAGAGTGCGTCCGCCTCCTCCAGGTAGTGGGTGGTCAAGAAGACCGTGGTGCCGGAGTCGCGCAGCTTGCGGACCTCGACCCACATGCGGGCCCGGCTCTGAGGATCAAGCCCGGTGGTGGGCTCGTCGAGAAACAGCAGCTGAGGCCTGTGCACCAGGCCCAGCCCCATGTCGAGGCGGCGCCGTTGGCCGCCAGAGTAGGTCTTGACCTTGCGGTCAGCGCAGGCCTCCAGCTCCAGCGCCTCCACCAGCTCCGCCGAACGCCGGGCCGCCTCGCGGACACCGAGCCCGTAGAGCCGCGCTTCGAACTCGAGCTCGTGCCGTCCCGTGATCTCCGGGTCCGATCCTCCCATCTGGCCCACATACCCGATCCGCTCCCTGACCCCGCCGGGGTCGCGGCGGAGGTCGCATCCGGCTACCCGCGCCTCCCCCGAAGTCGGCGGCAGCAGGGTGGCGAGCATGCGCAGGGTGGTGGTCTTACCGGCCCCGTTGGGGCCCAGGAACCCGAAGATCTCGCCGGAGCGCACCTCCATGGTCACTCCTGCCACGGCCTCGACCGCTCCCCGCCGGCTTTTAAAGGTCCTCCTAAGCTCGCGGGTGGCGATGACGGCCTGCTCCTCGTCTTCGCTCACACCTGACCCTGGTTCGCTAAAGCTGACAGTTGTTGCCAGCCGCGTCCCTCCCATGACCAGGTTCTCGCCTTGCGGCGACAGGAGGGGCGACTAGACCCGGGAGTCCCACCTGGAGCGACGCGGAAGCTCCCGCCAGTGAGCCAGACCTCGGCAAACGCT
>JAJZJU010000044.1 GCA_021809895.1 bacterium | reverse complement strand
CGCCTCCGCCGCCCTCGATTTCCCCCCTTATGCCCGCCACCAGCTTGTCCAGCCGATCCGCCAGCACAGTCACATCTTCGTCGCTGAGATAGCGGGCGAAATCCTCCTCCACCGCCACCTGAAGTGCGGCCAACAGCTCCCACATGAGATCCCGGCCCGCCTCGGTCGCCTCGACCCAGATCAAGCGACGGTCCCTGGCCGAGACCCTGGGGACGGCCGCTGTGCTTCCGAACCGTGACCGCGAGCCACTTGATCGGCTCCCGGCGCAGTTCCAGGGAATGCCGGACTGTGAAGGCTTCCGCCCTGCGGACTTCCGGCGGAGCCAATGTCTCTACGGTCCGTCCAGCGTCCGCTACCCTCTACCAACCCGACCACCAACTCGCCGACCATCCCAAAGCCGACCAGCCTCACCTTGGTCTTCCACTCCTCCAAGTACGGGTGCGGGACCGCCCCACTTGGGGGCTGCAGCTCCCAATCTCAGCTCTTGTCGGGTCAAGCTTGCAGCTCTGACAGCTCTCTGCGCCATCCCGCCAGTCCCGAGGCGCCGCCCTACCCAGCGTCGTCACCCACAGGAAGCAGCGAAGTCGAGACTTGATTGATCCCCCTTGGCAGCCCTAGTCTGACATTGGAGTGCGATTGCCAAAGTGGAGGTTAGGCAAGTGCTGGTGCTAGCGGACGCGGATCGGCTGCGAGCGGCCAGACTGCGCCTGACGGCAGCTCGGTTGGCGGTCCTGACCTCGCCGAGGGAGGTTGGTCACCAGGGAGCCGATGCCGTCACAGCGGGGTTGGTGCGCCGGATAGAGGCGGCGGGGAGCCCCGGGCTCTTCGAGGCTCGGGCAGACGACAACCACCACCATCCGGTGTGCCGGTCGTGCGGTGGTGTGCGTGGAGGAGGTGGAGCATCCAGTCGGGCCCGCGCCTTGCCGGCAGCCCTCCATTCCCGCCGCTTATCTGGTCGACGAGGCCGACGTGACCTACTGATGGATCTGTGGCGCATGCCAAGACGCACCGACCGCACGCCATCACAACCGAGAGCAAGCCTGATGAGGAGGAGTCACCTTGGCTGAAGTGACGGACCCGGCGACCACCAACGATTCTGGAGTGCCAGCGCCCAGCGACGAGTACTCGCTGACCGTGGGAGCTGGCGGACCAACCGTCCTCCACGACCACTACCTGGTTCAGAAAATCCAGCACTTCAATCGGGAGCGGGTCCCGGAACGGGTGGTGCATGCCAAGGGCGGCGGGGCTCACGGCTTCTTTGAGGTCACCACGGACGTGACAGGGTTGACCAAGGCAAGCTTCCTGGCCAAGGTCGGCAAGCGGACCCCTATATTCGCCCGGTTCTCGACCGTGGCCGGGGAACAGGGCTATGCCGACACGGTGCGAGATCCTCGCGGGTTCGCGCTCAAGTTCTACACCGACCAGGGGAACTTCGACCTGGTGGGCAACAACACTCCGGTCTTTTTCGTTCGTGACGCCTCGAAGTTCCAGGACTTCATCCACTCCCAGAAGCGGATGCCGGACACCGGCTTGAGGTCCAACGACATGCAGTGGGACTTCTGGACGCTGTCACCAGAGAGCGCCCATCAGGTGACCATCCTGATGTCCGACCGGGGGACCCCCAGGACCTGGCGCAACATGAACGGCTACGGCAGCCACACCTTCTCGTGGGTCAATGCCGGAGGGGAGCGCTTCTGGATCAAATACCACTTCAAGACCGCCCAGGGCATCGAGAACTTAACCAGCTCCGAGGCCAAGGCGATTGCGGCTGAGGATCCGGACTTCCACCGTCGCGACCTCTTCGAGCACATCGCCAGGGGCGAGGCTCCGGAGTGGCGCCTGGAGGTCCAGGTCATGCCATTCGCGGACGCCGAGTCTTACCATTTCAACCCGTTCGATCTGACCAAGGTCTGGCCCCACCGCGACTACCCGGCCATCGAGGTCGGGCGGATGGTCCTGGACCGCAATCCTGAAAACTTCTTTGCGGAGGTGGAGCAGGCCGGCTTCTCGCCCGCCAACCTGGTTCCCGGAACCGGGCTCAGCCCCGATCGCATGTTGATGGGTCGGATCTTCTCCTATCACGACACTCACCTCCACCGGATCGGTCCGAACTATGAGCAGCTACCCATCAATGCCCCCAAGGTCCAAGTGCACTCCTACAACAAGGACGCACCGATGGCCTACCACCATGCCGGCAAGCAGCCGGTCTATGCGCCCAATTCCTACGGCGGCCCCAGGGCTGACCCTGAGCTGGCAGCCGATCTGGGATGGCATGTGCCGGGTGGAGATCTGGGCCGGTATGCCCAGGAACTTCATGCAGAGGACGACGACTTCGGGCAGGCAGGCACTCTGGTCAGAGATGTGATGTCCGGTGCCGATCGCGAACATCTGGCCAACAACATCGTGGAGCACGCGGGAGATCACGTGTCAGACGCCGTCCTGGACCGAGTCATCGCGTACTGGACCCAAGTCGATCGCGCCCTTGGCCACCGAGTGGCGGTCGGGCTCGGAAAATCACAGCCAACCTGACCAAAGCGCCGCAATGCCGTCCTTGGCGCGTCGCGACGGTATCGCAGGCGGTCTGGAGTCCCGGCATCAGGTGCCCCAGACCGGCGAGCTCGGTGCTGGCCGTGCGTGGGGAACAATACAGGCTGGGTCAGACACTTTGGCGATGGGGTCTGCCGTTAGCACCAATTTGACTGGTGGCGGCCAGGGGCCCTAAGCTAGCCCTCAGGCAAGCGGCGATGGGGCTCGCCGAGGCTCTCCTGCCGAGATGCTCCGCTAGGGAGCTAATGGCCCCTGGCTTCGACTGATCCGGGAGAGTAGAGGAGCTAGGGCCACCTTGGATAGCCGCATGAGCGGATACCTGCCGCCGTGTTAGCGGCTGCCGTTGGACAGCTGATCGCTGTAGCTGTAGTGATCGCTCTGTCCCCTCTGCTGCGAGGCGTGATCGAGAACCTGAAGGCCAAGGTCCAGTCACGGCGAGGGTCATCCCCGTTGCAGCCCTACTACGACCTCTACAAACTCCTGGGCAAACAGAGAAGCCGAACACCCCATGGGTCCGCTCTCTCGGTGGCCGCACCGTACATTGTGTTCGCTACTCCAATCGCCTTTGCGATGTTGATTCCAGTGCTGAGCGCCGCACCCCTCAGCTGGGCATTCATGGCCGACATGGTCGGCAGCGGGTTCGTGATCGGAATCGGCGGCTTCTTCACCAACCTGGCGGCAATGGACAGCGGCAGCCCCTATGGAGGACTCGGTAGCAGCCGGTCAAGGTTCGTGTCCTCACTCGCCGAACCAACGTTCATAGTGGTCTTCTTCGCAGTGGGCTTCATCTCCGGGGGCACGGTCCCCTTCGTGGTCAACGACGCACTCTTCACCAGCTCCTCCCACATCGTGCCAAGTCACGCGCTGATCGCCGCGGCGTTCCTGATGGTGATCCTGGCGGAGGCCGGGCGGCTGCCGATCGACAACCCCAACAGCTCTCAGGAGTTATCCATGATCGAGTCGTCGCGGCTGTACGAGTTCTCAGGCCCTGACCTCGCTCTTTTCGAGTGGGGCGGATTCATGAAGCTGTTCGTGTTGCTCATCGTCTGGCTGAACGTCCTGGTGTTCCCGCTTGGCCTGGCCGGCGCCATCAACGTGCCCGCCTTCGCGGTGGCAGTCGCCAGCCTCGCCGGCAAGATGCTGGTCGCAGCCATCCTCTTGGTGGGGATCGAGTCGGCGCTGGCGAAGATCCGCATCATGCGTGTGCCTGAGTACCTCGGAGGCAGCTTCGTCCTCGCCTTCTTGGGGCTGGCGCTGTACACGGTGGGACACTGATGAGAGGGACGAGCACGATCCACCCTGGGGGCCACCATGCTCGCTGAGCTGATGCTCTCGGCCCTGCTCTTGTTGGTCACCTACTGGTTCATCGTGACCCGTCGGCTCAGCAGTGCCGTGTCCGCTTACTCGGTCCAGTCCTGGCTGCTGGGATTGGTGGCACTAGCACTGTATGTCGACACTCGACTGATCGGGCTGTTGCTCTTCGGCCTGCTCATCGTCAGCGTCAAGGGAATCCTGATACCGCGATTGCTCCGGAACCGGGTCGCCTTCGCCCTGGTGGCAGGACGCGAGACCTCGTACTATGTGCGCTTTCCCACGGCCCTGCTGATCGGGGCTGGACTGAGCCTGGTGGGGCTGCTGGCGGCCACTCGGCTCGCCTTCCAACCCCAGCTGCTACCCCAGTCCGTGCTGGGGATCTCGCTGGCGGTGTTCCTGCTGGGGCTCTTCACCACCATCGCCCGACGCGACGCCATCCTCCAGGTCACGGGGCTTCTGGCTGCCGAGAACGGGCTGCTCCTGCTCAGCCTGGTGGTGGCTCCCGGGCTCAGCCTGCTCATCGAGGTCGCGATCGTGCTGGACGTGCTCATCGCCGTGCTGGTCATGGGCTTTTTGGTCGCGCGCATGCGGGATGCGGTTGCCGGGACGGACACCTCCGAGCTCACCAGGTTGCGCGGATGATCGATCCCGCCCTGCTGCTGGTGATGCTGGCAACCCCGCTCCTGGGTGGCATCAGTAGCGCCTTGGTGCGCAGTGATCGGGTGCGCTACGCCCTGGTGGTCCCAACCTGCCTCGTGACACTGGCGCTCGCCCTCACCCTGATCGCCCGCATCCTCGCCACCGGTCCCGTGAGCGCCTTCGCCAACTGGCTCTACCTGGATGACCTGGACGCGGTGGTCTTGCTGGTGGTGGTGGTGGTCTCCACTCTGGCGGGGGCTTACTCCATCGCGTACTTCCGCAGCGACGCTCAGGGGCACGTGCTACGCCCGGGGGAGCTGCGCAAGTACTTCGGTCTCTTCCACCTCTTCACTTTCACCATGGTTTTGGCGACTGTATCGGGCAATCTCATCTTGCTCTGGACCGGGGTGACCGCCACCACTTTCGCGGCTGCGCCGCTGGTGGACTTCTATGGCTCCCACGAACCTCTGGAGGCGGCCTGGAAATTCCTGGTCCTGGCCGTGGCCGGCGAGCTGATTGCCCTGCTCGGTTTCCTTCTGCTGTATGAAGCCGGCATCGCCAGCCTGGGCAGCGCCTACAACTTCTCCATCCCGGTCATGGAGCAGGCAGGGCCACATCTCACCGCCTCCTTGGGCGCCATCGCCTTTCTAATGGTGCTGGTTGGCTTCGGCGCCAAGGCAGGGCTGGCGCCCATGCACACGTGGCTTCCGGACGCTCACAGCCAGGCGCCCGCCCCGGTCTGCGCGATGCTTTCTGGCGCCGAGCTGAACTGCGCCATGCTGGCGATTGTGCGGGTGCTCTCGCTGGTGACCCCCGCCAACAAGGCGCGGGCGGGCGGACTCCACGAAGCGCTCCTCGCGTTCGGTCTGCTGTCCATGGCCGTGGGCGTGGTTTTCCTCATCTCACAGCGCAACTTCAAGCGCCTTCTGGCCTACTCATCGGTCGAACAGATGGGCCTGATCGCGGCCGGCTTTGGCATCGGCGCGCCCGTGGCGGCGGTGGGCGCCCTGCTGCAGATGATCACTCACAGCCTGGCCAAGAGCTTGATGTTCTTCAATTCCGGGAACCTCCTGCTGCGGTTTCGTACCACCACTATCAGCGAGGTCCGGGGGGCGATCCGGGTCGCTCCCGCGTCGGCGATCCTAGTGATCGCGGGAGCGTTGGCCATCGCGGGGGCCCCTCCGTTCGGGCTCTTCATCTCCGAGTTCACCATCATCAGGGGAGCGTTGCTCAACCACGCCTGGGCTGTCGGTGCTGGGATCGCGGCCCTTCTCATGGTCGCATTTCTGGCCCTGATGGAACCGTTCAACAGGATGGTGTTCGGCCAGGGCAGGGGTGAGCCCCTGCCCGCACGAGCGGAGCTCGGGCTGGGGGTACTGGCCCCAGGTTACATCCTGCTGGCGGCGGTCCTAGTGCTGGGCGTGTGGATACCGGGTCCGTTGCACTCCATGCTGGTTGGAGCCAGTCAGGTGGTGGATCGATGACGGCAGCATCGAACACTAGAGTGGCGGCCGCCTTGGCAGGTCTCGAGGTGCATGAGGAGTTCACAGATGAACTGGTTGCCGTCTGCCCCGAGCAGGACCTGGAGCTCAAGCTCGGCACTCTGCTGCAGGCAGCTGGTCTGGCGGACTGGTTCGCCACCACTCTGGCGGGCCGACCCCCGCGCCTGACCGCGGTCTTGGAGGTCCCCACCGACCCGACCTGGCTGGTCGTGCATGCAGACCTCAGCCAGCCTGCGTTCCCCAGCCTCACCCAGACTTCGCATGCGGCCAGTTGGTACGAGCGCGACATCCTGGAGATGCATGGGTTGGTTCCCCAGGGCCATCCGGCCCCGGCACCGCTGCGGCAACCGCCATCAACCGGGGAAAATCGCTTAAGAGGTCGGCGGCATCTCCACACCGAAGATCCCGAGCAACGCCACAAAGCGGTGGGCGGGCCAGCGGTCACCGGGCAAGGGGTCTTCCGACTGCCGCTGGGTCCGGTTCGGAGTGGACCCCAGGAGTCGGGAGGGTTCTCCTTCATGTCCGGAGGTGAGGACATCGTGGTGGTCGACATGACCCTCGGATTCAAGTTCCGTGGGATTGAGCGAATGGCGGAGGGTCATCCCCCAGACGAGGTCATTCAGCTTGCAGAGCGGCTCGCGGGCATCTCGTCCTTTGCCAATGCTCTCGCCTTCACCAGGGCCGCCGAGCGAGCACTGGGTGCGTCCGTCCCGCCCGCCGAAGAGTTCACCCGTACCCTCTTCGCTGAGTTGGAGCGTGTGTACAGTCATCTTGGCACCATCAGCCGGCTGGCTGAAGCCACGGGACTGCTGGTGGCAGGTGCCCAGTACGGCCTGCTCAAGGAAGAGGCGCTGCGAGCGGCGGGGCGACTGTCTGGACATCGCTACCTGCGAGGAGTGCTGCGCCTGGGGAGCACCGAGCTGGTGCCTCAGGAAGTGGACAGGCGGTGGCTGCACCGCCAGGTGACGGAGTGGGTCACACACACCAAACGCCTGCGACACCTCTTGCAGGAAACGTCCACCTTCGTGGACAGGCTTGAGTCAACCGCCTTCCTGCGGCCCGAGTACGCCGCCGAACACAATCTGGTCGGACCCGTGGGTCGAGCCTGCGCCATCGATCATGACGTTCGCCGCGACCATCCCTACGGAGCCTATTCTCAGGTCGAGTTCCAAGTGCCAGTGGTCGCCGATGGCGATGCCAAGGCCCGCTACCAGGTTCACGCCTTGGAGCTGGAACAATCGCTGGCCATCATCACCCAACTGCTGGAGAAATGGCCCACCAACTCGCCTCCACCTTCCCCTCCGTCTGTGCGAGCCGGGTCGGCGCTCGGCTGGGCGGAAGCCCCAGGAGGGCAGGCGCTGCACTTCGTGACCCTGGATGACGAGGGACTGGTGAGCAGGTGGCGCGCCCGGCCGCCCGCGGTCGTCAACTGGCATCCCTTCGCCCACGCCTGCGCGAGCGGCAACAATCTCACCGACTATCCCGTGATCGAGGCCAGTTTCGCCATCTCGCATGCGGAGTTTGATCGATGAGCCGGTGGATCGTGGGCGGCCTTCGGAGCGGCATCCGGACCACTCGGTTCCCCGCCGCCGGAGTGATCGCGGAGGAGCAGGCTGGCTCCGCCGTCGAGATGCGCTGGGGCCAGCTGACCGCAGCCCAGGCACTGTCGGTGGCGGCTTCGTGCCCGACAGAGGCGATCACAGCCTCTGGGACCGAGGAGGACGGCACGCTTCACTTCGACGCCGGCGCCTGCGTGATGTGCGGCAAGTGCACCCGCCAACTGCCAGAGGCCTTCGTGCCCGTTTTGGACCCGCGGGTGGCGGTGCGCAGCCGCAGTCAGCTGCAGATGGCTCTGGCCTGGGAGAGTGGGCGGCCGCCGACCCCAGTCGACTTGATACGGGAGGCGGCGCTGGTCCAGCGCCGGGCGCACCGGCTGTTTCGGCATTCGTTGCACATCCGCCATGTCGACGCTGGCTCCTGCAACGGATGCGAGTCGGAGCTGCAGATGCTGAGCGCGCCCTACCTGGACCTCCACCGCCTCGGCCTGTTCTTCACCCCCACTCCCCGCCACGCCGATGCCCTCTTGGTGACCGGGGTCGTGACCGCAAACATGGAGGGCCCCCTGCTGGAGACCTACCGGGCCATGCCGGAGCCCAAGGTCGTGATCGCGGCGGGCGCCTGTGCTGTCAGCGGCGGCATCTTTGCCAACGGCCCCACGGCCAGGGGTCCGCTGGACCGCCTACTGCCCGTTGCCACCTACGTGCCGGGATGTCCGCCGACCCCGCAGGCGCTGCTCCACGGCCTGCTGCTGGCGATAGGGCAAGCTTCCGAACGTTACGGTCAGGATCTCGGGGACGATGACGATGCCACTTGAACTTCTGGCCGCAGCCTTGGCCTGCTACGCCGTCGCCAGCGTGACGGGCCTGGGGGTCCTGAGATGGCGAGCCTTCGGCGACGTCTCGTCCGCGGCGGGGGTGGTCGCCGGCGTGCTGGTAGTGATCACCGCCGCCACCTGGCTGGGCGGCGCCAGGGACGCCGTGGCTCTGCCGGTCAGCACCCCGCTTGGAGGATTAGCCTTCAGCTCCACTCCTTTGGCGGCGACCTTCCTGCTTCTCACGGGCCTGGTCGGGACCGGCATTTCCTTGTTCAGCGCCGGCTACACTCGGCATGTCGGGGGAGCCTTGCGCCAGGCGTGCGTCCACTGCTTGCTCAACCTCAGCTTTGCCGGCGTCGTCTTGGTGCTGGCTGCGGCCAACGCCATCACCTTCCTGCTGGCGTGGGAGGTAATGGTGATCTCGACCTACGTGCTGGTGACGGTGGAGTTCGACCGCCCGGGCCGACCCCAGGCGGCCTTTCTCATGCTGGCGCTGTCCAAGATTGGCTTCATTGCCATGGCCGTCGGGTTCCTGGCCATCGGATCCCTGCGCACCGGGGTCACATTCACGGAGCTCTCTCAGCACCCGGCCCTCAGCGCGGGCGTCGCCTCTGCCGCGTTCGTGCTCTTCCTGATCGGGTTCGGCGTCAAGGCTGGCCTGGTGCCCCTCCAGGGCTGGCTGCCGGAAGCCCATCCCGCGGCGCCGGCCAATGTGTCGGCAGCACTGTCCGGAATCGTGGTCGCGATGGGCGTCTACGGGCTGATCCTGACCGTGGTCACCCTGCTCGGGACCCCGGCTGCTTGGTGGGGATATCTCACCCTGGGCGTGGGCGTCATCACCGCCATCTATGGAGTGCTCTTCTCGCTGCTGGTGCCGAACCTCAAGCGCATGCTGGCCTACAGCACAGTCGAGAATCTGGGCTTCATGGTCGCCATGGTGGGGCTGGCGCTGGTGTTCACCAGCAGCCATCAGGACCTCCTCGGCGGGGCCGCGCTGGTGGTGGCCATTCTGCACGCCCTGTACCATGCCCTCCTGAAGAGCACCGCCTTCATGGGCGCCGGCTGTGTCGATGTCGCCGCCCACGGCCTCGACCTCGACCGGCTGGGCGGTCTGGCCCGGCGGATGCGCTTTGCGACCCTGCTCTTCTTCGTGGCAGCCATGGGGCTGGCGGGGATCCCCCCGCTGAACGGCTTCCAAACCGAGTGGCTGGGCCTGCAGATGCTGATCAGGGCGCGCATCTTGACGACTCCCGAAAGCCGGCTCTATATGGCCGGTGCCGGCATGCTGCTCACCTTGACCTTCGCGCTGGCGACCACCGCCTACGTGAGAGTCTTCGGGGGCGCCTTTCTTGGGGCCCCCCGGAGCCGCGATGCCAGCAACGCGCGCGAGGTCCCGCGCACCATGCGCCTGGGGATGCTAATCACCGCTGGCGCGGCCGTGATCACCGCCTTGGTCCCGGCCGTCGGGATCGGCGCGGCAGCGACCTCAGCAGGCGGAGCGACCAGGGTCCCAGGGCTGCTAGACGCGATGCTGCCACCCATCTTTCTACATCCCTCGCAGTTCGCGCTGCCCGTGCGTCTGGGAGGGACATTCCTCAGCCAGATCCTACCCGGCAACGGGGTGGTTATCACTCCGACCAGCTTCTCCTACTCGTTCATTTCGCCGACCTACATCTTCTTGAGCCTCATGGCGATCATCGCCCTGGTCACGGTCTGTATCCACTTTTTGGGCCGCCGCGAGCGCGTCGAGCACGATGTCTGGGTCGGCGGTGGACCCCCATTCCGGCCCTCGATGCAGTACACCGCCACCGCCTTCACCAACCTCTTCCGGTCCACATTCGGCGGGGTTTTCGGCGATCAGCGGACTGTCCAGCAGGACTATCACCAGGCGCCCTACTACGCCCACTCCGTGCGCTACGAGCGGCGCGTGGTGGAGCCGGTCGCGACCTACCTGTACCGGCCACTGGTAGCTGCCGCGCGGCGCGTCTCGGCTTGGTCTAGAGTGATCCAGACAGGCAACGTAAGCCTCTATCTGCTCTACCTTGTGGCCGTCTTTGTGGTGGTGCTCCTGATCCACTGAGCCGGCCAGCAGTGGCCGACCCATCTTCGGGCCACCGAGGGGACGTGGGTGAGCCGATTGCCGGTGAGCCCATCACAGGGCAGATGCTCAGGCAGGGTTGTCACCCGGGATCGTGCCATCGAACTGTGGATCGGGACTTGGTCAGCTCCGCATTACGTGGGAACGTGGACCGCTCCAGTAAACGTGCCTGGCCGCAGACGCCCCCTACATCCAGATCATGGACGGGCTGAGTCGGGGTGGCCTGACCGTACCAGCCCGGTCAGAGTTGCTCTCCAAGTACCTCACGACTGGCGACTTCGAGGAGGTCGAGCAGATCGCGAGCGAGGTCGGTTCCTCTATCGGTCACCAGCACCAGCCTCTGCCGGCGATCCGTCACGCTGGGCTGGCAGCTCACCAGGGAACGGGCCTCCAGACGATCTACAACTCGGCTCAGTCCACTCTGGGTGAGGCCACTCTGCCGGGCCAGCTCAGACATGGTCGTAGCACCACTGGGGGCGCCCACTGCCCTGATCAGGATCTCGCTCTCAGCGAGCCCTAGCCCGAGGTCAGCTGAAGTGCGCTGATCCAAGAAGTTCATGATGCGGCGGCCTCGGCTCAGCAGTTCCATGGCCGCACCTAAATTTGGGTATGGCCCGGCACCTGGCAAGAGGACCGGTTCGATCCCTCGTTCAGGAAGTTGCGGTCGTTCGTAACGGGGATTCATCGCACGAACGGCCAAGGCGCCGGTCCCGTCGCCCTGGGTGGCCCCTTGGTAGCAACAACCGATGGGCTGCCGCCGCACACTCGCACGCGCCACGGGTCAACCCCTATCACGGCTAACGCACCGCTACCACGTAGGCTACGAGGATCGCGCCGAGCACGTAGAGGAGATACAAATTCACGTCGCCCGACTGCATGGGCTGGGCCCGTCGGGCTAATGCTTCGACCAGGTGGATTACGGGCTGGTACAGATAGCGCTCAAACAACGGAGCGACCCTGAACCCGTAGTGGACCGGTCCCGACTGCCCAGCGGGCCCGTCTGACGCACGGGTGATCTCCATCTGCGGTCGGTAGAGCTCATCGAAGGTGACCCGGACAGGGTTGGCATGAGTGGTGGCCGTGTACTGCATGCGTGGTCGGAAGCGGTAGATGCCTCCGGCCCAGACCGGAGCCGTCCGATCCGGATCTCGCCGGCGTCCGAGCCGGACCAGCAGTATAGGCACCGCCAACATTCCGATCAGGCACGCGGCCAGATACGTCGGTGAGAAGGAGCTGAAATCAGCGTGGGCGGGTATCACGGTCAGGCCCGGCACCACCAGTCGAGAGAGGATGTTCACTCCAGTAGTGGCACTCACCGCACGATCGAGGCCAGTGAGCACCATCGGCGCTGCCAGCGAAAGCACGATACAGGCGGCGGCGAGCAGCCCGCCCCCGACAACGGGCTGGCCCCGCTCGCTGGCCCGGGCCGCCCCCACGCTCCGAGGCATACCAAGGAACGGAATGCCGAACATTCGGGCAAATGCGTTGAGCGCCAAGCCACCAGTGAGGGCCAGGCTCGCCGCCGCGACCAGGATTAGCACGGCTACCAAGTGGCTATGTATTCGGAAGCCTTGGAACAGCCCCTCGAACACGAGCCACTCACTCACGAAGCCGTTCAGAGGCGGCAGGGCCGCAATACCGAGAGTCCCAATCAGGGCGATCCACGCCGTTCTCGGCATGCGTCGCATTAGACCGCCAAGGCGATCGAGATCCCGCAAGCCCGTGGCAACCTCCACAACCCCAGCCTGCAGGAACAGCAGCGCCTTGTAAGTTGAGTGATTGAGCACGTGGTAGAGGGCGGCTATGAGCAGAAGGGCGGCGATTGCCGGCTGTGCTGACTCCATGAAGGTCAACGAGCCCCCCACCGCAATCAAGATCACGCCGACATTCTCAATCGTGGAGAAGGCCAGAAACCGCTTCCAGTCCCGTTCCATCAACGAGTACAGGACCCCAAGCACCGCCGAGACTACCCCTAAGGACATCGCGCTGAGTCCCCACCACACCGGACCCGGGGGCAGGAGCCTGAAGCTGACCAGGCAGATGCCATAGATGGCCAGCTTGGTCACAATCGCCGATAGGAAGGCGGCGCCGTCCGAAGGGGCGACGGGGTCGGCCGCCGGCACCGCCAAATGCAAGGGAATCAAACCAGCCTTGAACGCGAACCCCAGCAGCACCAGAAGAAAGACGGCGTCTTCCCAGCCGCTGCCAACATGCCCCGCACGGTTATGGATGGCCGCAAACTGAAGGCTCCCAGTGCGCAGCGCTAAAATGCCGAAGGCGGCGACGATCATGGCGAACCCCACCTCCCCAAGGCCGATAAAGGGGAACGCGCCCTGCGCGACTCCACGAGCTCGGTGGTGCCGCAGGGCCACGAGGTAGCTGGCCAGGGTCATAGTTTCCCATGCCACCAAAAACACCGTGATGGTGCCGGCCAGAAGGATGAACAGGCTCGCAAGCAGCGCCACGTGATAACTGACCGAGTACGTCGCCGTGCCGATGCCCGGCGTATGGGCACGAGGAAAGTTGGCTCCGAGCGCCATCGCCACCAGCCCAAGGGCCACCACGAACACCGCCCCCAGCGGCGTGAGGGCCACGGTCACCGCACCCGCCACCCCAGATGAAACGCCTAGCTGAACCTGTGCGCGTGTCACCAGTTCGATAACCCCGGAGATGAGCGCGGCTCCGCCCCCGGCAAAGGACAACCCCGACGCGGCTCTTAGGCCGAGTTGGCTCCGACCGATGCAAGCGAGCATGGCGGCACCGGCCCACAGCACGGCGGCCGCCACCAGCAGACCCGTGATCGGCTGAGTCATGCCCCGAGCTCTGGCTGGCCGTGCCGCCTGGCTTGGCTACGATCGAGGGCAAGGAGGAGCCCCTGCAGCAGGGCCAGTGGGCTCGGCGGACATCCGGGAATGTAGACATCGACGGGCAGCTGGGCAGAGAGGTCACTATGGGTGTACTCATCGGGCCCGAAGACACCGCCCATGGGGCACGCGCCGACGGCCACCACGATCTTGGGATCAGGCATGGCCTCATAGGTGGTCATCAAGGCATGGTCCATGGCAAAGGTCCCTGGCCCGGTCACCATCAGACAGTCCGCGTGGCGAGGCGCAGGGGCGAAGAATAGGCCGAGGCGGTGAAGGTCGTACCGCGGGGACGACAGCAGTCTCAGCTCGGCCTCGCAGGCACCGCAGGACCCGGTGTCTACCGTCCTTATGTGCAGACTGCGACCGAAGGCCTGCACCGAGCGCCGGTGGAGCTCGTCGGCAGCCTCTCTAACCGAGACAGCCCGCACGGGAGCGGTCGCATCCAGAGATGGGGACGACGTCCCGCGTCTGGTCATGAGGATGCCCCCAGCGGGAAGTGGATCCGGAGCGCTTCCCGGTCGCGGCTGGCCCACTCGAAGCTGGCGCTTGACCGACCAGCGTCACCGGCCAAGGGCAGGCAGCGTTGGCAGCCCGTGCAGCGGCCCACATCGAGCACCAGATCAAGGGCCTCTACGCTGAGGGCAGAACTAGGGCAGATGGCGACCAGCCTCGCGGCCCGCTCTGATTCGAGTCGGCCAGCGTCGAAGGTCGGCGGCACGGGCAGGTCAGCGGAAGAAAGGTCAACGTGCCGGGGGTAGGCGGTGGTCACCACGCCTTGGCGAACGCCTCTTAGGAACCAGTTCGCCATCAGCGCGCAAACCCCGCCACGGTCAGCCAAAAGCTGGCCTCCACAATTGCCACATCCGTGAAGACGTTGCGTGCCCGCAGCGCATCATCGAACGCACGCCAATTGCGCACCGAGGCGGGTCTGAGCCTGGCTGCCCCTACTCGGCCGCCTGCCACCCTCACCCAGGCCAGCGCCTCTCCACGGGGAGATTCACACCATCCCAAACCCTCCGCTGGCCCCGTCTCAAACGGCCCACCCAGTGGCTGGCCTGGCATGTCCGAGATGTCCAGCAACTCCGAGGAGCGCAACCAATGGCGGACCAATCTCTCGGTCTCCGCCACCTCTTTGCTGGCCACCCGCAACCTGGCGAGGACATCGCCATCGGGTTCGGTGGCGACCCCCAGCCCCAAATAGTGCCCATTCCAAGGGTGGTCGCGACGGCTGTCCAGGTCCAACGCGGCGGCCCGAGCTATGGGTCCCACCAACCCTAATCGGGTGGCTTGGGCAGCGCTTACGATGCCGGCGTTCTCCAGGCGGTCCACAAAGGAGTTGGTGGCAAGCAGGGCAGCCAGCGAATCGGAAAAGCGATCGCAAATGCCTGCCAGGGACGCCTCCAAAGCCGCTACGTCACAGCCATGCTGGACGCCCCCAACGGCCACCACATTGAACAAGTAGCGGTGCCCCAATGCAGTGGCATTCAAACGCAGACAGTCCTCGAGCAGAATCTCCATGGCCGCCTGGCCCACCACCAGGCCAGTGGCCTGGCAGACGGCAGCTACTGACGCGACGTGGTTGTATAGACGCTCCATCTCTAACGCCAAGGCGCGGGTGCGAGCGGCTGGTTCCGACACCGCGAGGCCGATGGCCGCCTCCACGGCGCGCGCAAAGGCCAAGGCATTGCCCACGGCTCCTTGTCCCTCGCATCGCTCCACCAGAAACAGGGCCTGTTCGGGAGCGAGTCCTACCAAACGATGCTCGATCCCGCGATGCTTGTGGAACAGGGCAAGGTAAGCGTCGAGAAGCTCCTCGCCCGTGGTCACCAACCCCAGATACAAAGACTCCTGGGCCGCCCCGCGGACCGGGCCGACCGGGAACTCAAAGGCCTCGCCCTGAACCACCTGCGGAGCGCGCACCTCGGTGGGCGCCCAGGCGGACCGAGCCCGGTGGCGGGAGCCTCGGAGGGGCCCGCTAGTCTCCCGACTGGGCGGAAGCAGGACTCGGTTGAGTGGGGTCCCGCCCTCGGGCACCACGCCCCAGAGCTCGAAGATCTCGCACTCCTCCAGGTAGGCTCCGGGGATGACGGTGGTGAATGCCTCGGTCGCTCCATCCGTTATCGGGCTGCTCAACTGCACGTACACGCCCAGCCGGTCGAGAGCGAATACGGTGACCCGCTGCAGGGATCCACTGTGGTCCTTCGACGGCGCCACCGGAACGGCGAACATGTCGGCCAACCGCCCACTCACTGCCACCAGGCTACGGACGGCGGCCAGCATCTCTGCGGCACCGCAGTTGCAGCGTATCACCCCGGCCTGCGAGGTCGGCCCCACCGTCCCGGGAAGCTCGCGAAGCAACCTGTCCAACTCTGACTCGCGGTTAGCCGTCATCGCACCAACGCCACCGACCGCAGCAGCAGGTCATTCAACCACCCCGGCACCCACAGCCCCAGCAGAAGGATGGCACCCAGCCCCAGCAAGACTGGAGCGTGGGCCGTCCAACGCTCCAGCCGCCCGACGTAGGGAGAGGTCACCCGAGGTTCCGCAGGTCCGAGGGTCATGCCGCTGGTGGTGCGAAAGAAGCCCAGGAAGATCACGACTAGAAGTAGCAGAAACAACCCAACCAGAGCGGGATAGGTCGCCGCGAAGCCGGCTCGGACAATGGTGAACTCACTGATGAAGAGCCCGAATGGGGGAGATCCCAGGATCGCCAGAGATCCAATCAAAAAGGTCGCGCCCGTGAGAGGCAGACTCGTCAACACTCCCCCGATGTGGTCGCTGCGTCGGGTCCCGTAGGCCAGGACCACGCTGCCTCCGGTCAGGAACAGCAGGCACTTGCCGATACTGTGGTTGAGGGCATGGAGAAGCGCCCCGTACACGCCTAACAAGCCGCCGAAACCCAAGCCGATCGCGATAATACCCATGTGCTCAACCGATGAGTATGCGAAGAGCCGTTTGAAGTCGCGGCGTCGGACCATGAAAAGCGCACCCACAAGAACGGACAGGAAGCCAAAGACCAGCAGCACGTGGCTGGCATAGGCGGGGCCGAACCTTCCGTTGGCTATAGCGATGAACCGGATGATCGCGTACATCCCCACGTTGAGGAGCGCGCCTGAGAGCATCGCGCTAGCCGGGCTGGGAGCCTCGGAGTGCGCGTCAGGAAGCCAGGTGTGCATGGGCACCAGCCCCACCTTGGTGCCGTATCCGACCACCGCCAAGAGGAAGCCCAAGCGGAGGCTCACCGCGTCCAACGAGTCCGCGTGACGGACCAGAAACGCCCAAGTCAAATGGTCTTGCGGGCTCCCGGGCAAGCCCGTGGCGGCATAGAAGACGAAGAGGGTACCGGCCAGTGCCATGGTTATGCCCATGCTGCTGACTACTACGTACCGCCAACCGGCCTCCAGCCCCGAGGTGCGACCCTCGATCGGGACCAGGACCACACTGGCTAGGGTTGCCGCCTCAACCAAGATGAATAAGAGCCCGAGATTGGCGGTCTCGACGCTACCCATCATGCCGGTCGCGAAGACGCCAAAGACCGCGAAGTAGACCCGCACCCGCCGCGGCGACAGGGTGCCGTGGCGCTGCTCCACCGCCAGGTACGAAAGTGAGCCCAGACTCGACAGCAAGATCACGACCGCAATCGTCAGCGCAAAAAATGAGCCCAGCCCGTCAACGTAGACCAGACTGCCCGCAGATTGGATTGGTCGCCCGGCCATGACCAAAGCCGCAGTGGTGGCGGTGAGGATGAGGCAAAGGATCCCACCGGCGACGGCCAGCATCCCCGCCAGACGGGCTCGGGCGGTCAAGAGGCCAGCGATGGTGCCTAGTAAAGGCGCCATCGCGGCTCCGATTGGCAGAGCTATCATGTCGGCTCGCGCCGCCCACGGTCCGAAAGGGCGACCAGGCTCTCGGCGAGCCCGGTGGTCATCGCCAGCATGATCAGGAAGCAGGCCACTACGTCGAAGAAGATGCCGGCCTCAACGATGAAGGGGAAACTCGCGGTCAGCGTGATCCCACCAAGGAAGACCCCGTTCTCCATGATCAACCAGCCCAACAGCTGTGCCACCATGTGCCTTCGAAGCACCATCGCTAGCGCCCCAATCAAGATCACCGCGGTCGATATGGGGATGATCGAGGCAGAAATGAGCCCTTGGGCCAGATGCTGGGGCCCGATCACCAAGTAGGCGAATCCAGCCAAGATGGCTCCCAAGATCAAGGAAGTCGAAGGGCCGACGATTGTGACCACGTCGCGCTTGAGCTGGAGGCGGCGCACTAACAATCGGCGCGCGGCTTCCGGAATTGCGACTCCCTTAAGGACGAGCGTGAGCCCCGCCAGAACCCATAGGGCCGGCTCCCGCTCCACGTAGGCCGCGGTACCGGCGGCGACCGCCAGCAGCATAGACTGCAGCCCGTAGTAGGTCAGATAGCGGTCGAAGAGCTTGGACCCAAGGCACGCGAGAGCCAGGAGCAGGATCAACACCGCGTCCAGGCTGAGCACGATTCCGGCAGGTGATGCTAGTGAAAGGTGCTCCATCTACTTCGCCACCACGTAGGACGTGATGATCCCGATCAGGGCCAACAGGAAAGCACCGCCAAGGTACTCAGCTATACGGAAGAAACGGAGCTTGGCGAATGAGGAGTCGATTATCACGATGGCCGCACCACAGAGCACCAATTTGCCGAGGACCATGCCCGTGCCGATGACGCCGCCGACCAGGCTGGTCGCGCTACCGAGCCCACCCGGCAGCACGAAGACATTCATGAAGATGGCAGATAGGATGAAGAGCTTCATCCAACTTCCCCACTTCACTATTGCATACTCTCGACCGGAGTACTCCAGGACCCGCGGCTCCTCGATCATCGAGATCTCGATAGTTCCTGCAGGGTTGTCGATCGGGATGTGGCCGGTCTCCGCCAGTAGGAGCATGAAGAACGCGACCGCTCCCAACAGATGAGTCGGCAGCACCATAGCCAATGGCGAAGCCGCGATCGCGTGGTTCATGAGGTATGGGTTGTCGGATGCGGAGAGCACACCCACGGTGAAGAACACCAGGATCAAGGCCGGCTCGGCCAGGCTCCCGATCCACGTGGTCCGGCTGGCCCCGAGGCCCCCAAGAGGGCTCGCCGTGTCGAGCGCCGCCAAGGACATCACGAAGCTGGCCAGCCCCAGAACCAGAGCTCCTCCGAGGAGGTCCCCCAGGAAAGCTAGCGGCAGGGGTTGGTTGGTGATCACGGGGACGATAGTCGAGACTGCGAGGTAGCAGGCCATGGCGACATAGGGGGCCGCCTTGAACACAGGGCTGGCCTGGTCCGAGTAGACACTGCCCTTAGCCATCCACTTGCGCAGATCCCAGTAGGGCTGGAAAATGCCGGGGCCCCGCTTCGACTGCACCAAGGCCGACGCCTTTACCAAGACGCCAGCGTAGAGGGGCGCAAAGAGGACGACGGCAAGCGACTGCAGAAACTGCAGCAAATAAGGCAACGCGGCTCTCCACATGAGGGCTGACCAAGACTTCTCGGTAGAGGCCATCAGTCGGTAAACCGACGTACACGGGCCCCATCGCGCTGCTCGGCGCATTCTCGCATACTCTCGGGAGGCGGTGTCAAGTTGCCGTTCCACCAGGTCTTGAGGCCGCGTCTCACGGCTCACCGCCGTACCGGTCGCGGCGGCCACCTGAGCGTCAGGCGGGGGACCTCGAATGCAAGGCTACGCAGCCGTCCGGTGTGTCCCCAGCATCTCCGCCACTTGGGCCGAGTCGAGATGAGGTGGTTATTTTGCGGAGCGAAGATGGCCGGCGGCATGGCAAGCGAGCCCGTTCTCCATGGGAACCTCGTGAGGAACGCACCGTGGCCCCACAGCCGCGGCGGCTCTCACTCGTCATGCAGGGGCAGGTTGAGCCGAGCGACGATCACGTGGCGGTGCCGTCTGAGAGCAGCCGAGAGCACCAGATCCAGGTGATTGTGGAGGGCGCCATGCCAGAAACGCCGGGGCACAATCACGGGA
>JAJZJU010000043.1 GCA_021809895.1 bacterium | reverse complement strand
TGGGTGTCCCTCGGGCGCGGCTTCCACCGCAACGTCCATGCCACCACGGTCGTCCCTCGTGACGACTTCGGTCCCAAGGCGCTCGGCTACGCCCCGCTTAGAGTCGCTTAGAGTTGCAGAGACGCTGGATGCTCCAGGTCAGCGTCGCGGCCAGCACCCTCCTGGTGACCGTGGCCGTGGCGGTGGCGATCCGGGGGCACGTCGATCTCGCCAACATCTATTTGCTCACGGCGACCTTCGCCATCCTGTACCTGCCGCCTCGCGCCGCGGTCCTGCAGATCGCGGCCTCGGCGCTGGCCTATGCGGTGGTCCTGCTGGCGGTACGGGGACTGTCCGGCACGTCCGCCCTCGACTGGCTGGCGGTGTTCGGCTCGGTGGCGATCCTGGGTGCCGTTCTCATGAGTCTGGTGGCTATGCTGCGCATCGCGGCTCTGGGCGACGCGCTCACCGGGCTCCCCAACCGGCGCAGCTGGGACGAGCGGCTGGGCCGAGAGATGGAGCGCTCCCGGCGAACCGGCCAGGCGCTCTCGGTGATGATGATCGATCTTGATGACTTCAAATACGTGAACGACCGCCAGGGGCATGAGAGCGGGGACCGGCTGCTGCGATCGGCCGCCTCGGCCTGGCAGGCCGCTATCCGTGGCGGCGGAGACTTCCTGGCCCGCCTCGGCGGCGACGAGTTCGGCATTCTGGCCCCGGGCCTGGACGGCGCCCACGTCCACCAGCTCGGCCAGCGCGTCAGTCGTGCCCTCCCCGCGGAGGTTTCGGCGTCCTGGGGCGCCGCCACCTGGGACGGATTCGAGAGCGCGACGGAGTTGCTGGAGCGCGCGGACCGATCCATGTACGAGGCCAAGAGGCGTCGTGAGCGCGTGGAGGATGGGGCCGTCCCGCCGACCGCGACCAGCCCGCGTGCCAGCCACGCACACCCGTCCGGGCCGGAGGACGGCGACCGGCCAGGCCAGCTCGCCGGACGGCCAAACACCGAGGGAAGGCCGGGGGCTGCTGCACAGACCCTGCAGCAACTCTGACGGCTTCCAGCGGGTCCGGATTGGACCCGCCAGCATCTCTCGACCTGCTCCACCAGCACGGTTTGGAGCACCAGCTGAGCTCCCCGGACCACCTGCTCGAAAACGCCATCGGAGCTGGCTGCCGATGTGGTCCGGGGGAGAGCCCTGTGTGGCTCTCTTCATAGCGGCGCTGCATCCGGGGCCTGTCCGTCGCGCGAGCCAATTCGGTGAGAGCCCGACCGCCGGGGGCTCCCCGCCCGTGAATTCCTCGGTCCTGAAACGCAAGAAAACACTGGGTTCCTGGCTGATTTGGCCCACCTATGATCCAGCGGTGGTTGCCGCTCCCTGGCTTGCATCGGGCATTCCCGCCGGCGGCGCCGGGCTCACTGCCAGCTCTAGTAAAGCGTGGAATGGGGATGGTTGGCACCGGAGCCGTGATCGCGTGGTGGCATCGACGGGCGCAAGGCAGCAACTGCGGGCAATGTGGAGGAGTCCCTCTTGAGCGCTACGCGTGAGGGTCCGGTTCCGGGTCGTGGCGGCTTTGACTGGCGCGTTCCAGCACTGGTCGTGGCGGTTCTGGTGGCGATCCTGGTAGGTCTGGTGGCCTCCGTCGCGGCGGTCGCCGGTGTCGCGGCTGGGGTGCGCGCGGTCGCGCCTCCGGGAGTTTCGGCCGCGACATCGTCGGCCACCAGGCACGGAGTTACCAGGGTGTCGATGGCGATTCTCGTAAACGGTCCCCCAGGATGGCCCAGATACACGAACCCGACCTGGACCGTGCACACGGGGCAGACCGTCGTCCTCACGATCACCAGTTATGACGACGGCGCGGCACCGCTCACAGGGGCCCAGACGATGTTTGCGCGAGTCGAGGGAACGCTCGGCGGGGTGGAGGCGGTGGACGGCAAGCTGGTACACGCGGTCGCCAACCAGGACGTTGCCCACACCTTCACCGTGGACGGTCTCGGTCTCAACCTGCCGATCCCGGCAGCGCCGACGGGGGGCTCGGTGACAGTGGTGGCACGATTTGTCGTCACCCGCGCCGGCAGCTTCGTCTGGCAGTGCTACGCGCCATGTGGAACAGGGCCGAACTCCATGGGCGGGGCGATGTCGACCGCCGCTTGGATGGAAGGCCGGGTCACGGTGGTGGCGTGAACGCGGAGCCGACGGAATCTCCGACGCCCCGCGATAGGGACGGACAGGCCGTGGTGGCGAGCGCCGACACCGCCGCTGCCGACCATCCCTCCCCGGTAGCGGCCCGACCACCAAGGCGTTTCAGTCGCAGGCGCTTCCTGGGGGAGGCGGCCACGGCGGGCGCTGGTGTAGCCGCGGCCGGAGTGCTGGGGAAGGGCCTGCTCCAACACCCGGCCGTCCTGGCCGCCGGTCCGACCACCAAGCAAGCGTCGAACCAGACCAAGGCAACGCATCAGTGGGCCATGGTGATTGACCTGCGGTACTGCAACGGCTGCAAGCTCTGCACCACCGCCTGCCAAGCGGCGCACTACCTGCGCGAGGACCAGACCTGGATCGACGTGTTTCCGATGCGCAACGCCGCCGGCCAGAGCTACTTCATGCCGCGTCCCTGCATGATGTGTGAGGATCCGCCCTGCGTCCCAGTGTGCCCGGTGAGCGCTAACTTCCGTACCGCAGAGGGGCTGACCCTGGTCGATCAGAGCCGCTGCATCGGCACCCGCATATGCATGAACTCCTGCCCCTACCAGGCTCGCTACTTCAACTGGAAGGCGCCCCGCACAGCTCCCCGCCAGCCCTTCCCTCAAGAGCCCGGGTGGCCCGTCCCCCAGGTCCAGGGCACGGTCGGCAAGTGCGTCTTCTGCGCCGCGATGCTGCCGTCCGGCAAGCTGCCTGAGTGCATCTCCCACTGCCCGATGGGGGCGCTTTACATGGGCGATCTCGAGTCCGACGTGGCCGTGAACGGGATCGGAAACACGGTCAAGCTCTCGAAGTTTCTCAAGGACAATGATGCGGTCAAATTCAAGGAGTCCTATGGCACCCACCCTCGGGTCTTTTACATCCTGGGGCACGGCCAGGACCTTGACCTCGACGCCGGAGGGGCTTGAGCGTGGTACCGGGGCAGGGCCGTCGGCCGGCTAGCAGCCCCAGTCGGCAACGGGTCGTGCAGGTGCTGTTGGGCTTGGTTTGGCTCGCTGACGGCGCCCTCCAGCTCCAGCCGGCGATGTTCGGACGAGCCTTCGTCACCGGGGTGCTCCTGCCCAGTGCCAACGGCAACCCCGGCCCGCTCGCTGCCGCGATCCGCGCGCTGGCATACTTCGTCGAGCCCCACATCGCCGTCTGGAACGCGCTCTTCGCGATCACCCAGCTGGTCATCGGTGTCGGCCTGTTGGTGCGACGCACGGTGAGGCCGGCACTCATCGTGTCGTTCCTGTGGTCGCTGCTGGTGTGGGTTTTCGCCGAGGGCCTTGGTGGGTTGCTCACCGGTACCGCTTCGCCGCTCACCGGGGCGCCTGGGGCAGTCCTCTTGTACGTCCTCATCGGGCTGTGGGCCTGGCCCAAGGGTGCTCCGGGCGCGAGCGTTGGCCCAGCCGACTCGGCCGGCTGGCGACCGGGACGGGAGACCGGCATACGGATGTCCTGGGCGGTCCTCTGGGTGGGCGATGCGCTCCTCTTCCTCCAACCGGCGAACCTGGTGCCGGGAGCGCTTAAGGCCGCTGTGTCGCAGGCCCGCACGGGACAACCCGCCTGGCTCGCGGACGCACTCGCCAGGGTCGCTGATCTCATTGGCTCGCACGGCACCCTGCTCACGCTGGTGCTGGCGGCGCTGATGGCCACCGTGGGCATTGGGGTTGGCCTCGGTTGGCACGAGAGCGTGCTGCTCGGGCTGGCGGTTCTCCTGGCCTTGACCATCTGGGTGTTCGGGGAGGGATTGGGAGGCATCTTCACGGGCCTCGGCACCGATCCGAACACCGGACCGCTGCTGGTGCTGTTGGCGTTCGCCCAGTACCAGCCGTGGGCACGACACCACGACATGAGTCGGTCCGCCCGGCACTTCACCAGCCAAGCCATCTGAGGGGGAAGAGGAAGATGACGCCCGAGAGGCCAGGCGAACTCGGCCGAGAGAACAGTGGGGGATCGCACCAGGGACCAACTGGCCCCGAGCGCATGGGAGACATTCGGGCCGCGGCGATGCGCCCGGTGCTCGATACTCCACGGTGGTGGTGGCCGACGGCGGGCGCGCTGGGGGCGGTCGTCGTCCTTGGCCTCGCCGCCTGGGTGGTTCAGGTGTCCGTAGGCCTGGGAGCCGCCGGTTACAGCGACCAAGCGTTCTGGGCTGTCTATGAAGCGGATCTGGTTGCCTTCATCGGAGTCAGCTACGGCGGCGCGGTCGTCTCGGCCATTCTGCGCCTCACCAATGCCAGCTGGCGGGCCCCACTCACACGCATTGCCGAGGCCACCGCTCTGGTCACCTTGCCCGTCGGGATGCTGTTCATAATTCCTCACCTCGGCAGTCCGTGGAAGATCTGGGAGCTGGTGTGGCCTCCGTACTGGAACACCGCCTCGCCCATCCTGTGGGACTTCTTCGCCGTCAGCACCTACCTGCTGGCAACCGCCGTCTTCTTTTATCTCCCCCTGATTCCCGACCTCGCCATCGGTAGGGCCTGGCTGGATCCGGGGCGCCGTGGGCTGCGCTTCTGGGCCTGCCGCCGCATGTACCAGCTTGTCGGTGGCGGTTGGGACGGCAGCCCTCGTCAGCGGCGCCTCCTCCACGGGGCGATCAGCTTGGTCGCGATCATGGTGATCCCCATGGCGGTCTCGGTCCACTCGGTGCTGTCCTTCGCGTTCGCCTCCTCCTCGCGGCCCGGGTATTTGGAGACGATCTTCCCGGTCTACTTTGTCGTGGCCGCCCTGTACTCCGGAGTGGCGCTGGTGGTGCTGGCGGTCGCCGCCTGTCGCCGCCTCTGGCACCTCGAGGCGTTCATCCACCCCCGCCACTTCACCCGGCTCGGGTTCATTCTGGTCGCCTTCGGTGCCGGGTACCTCTACCTCACCTTCACCGAGTACCTGATCGACGGCTACTCGGGCACCACCGGCAACGCCGCCTGGGTCCGCCAGGTGCTGGTCGGGCAGTACTGGATCCCCTTCTGGTTCTACTTCGTGGCAGCGGGTCTGGTGCCATTGCTGATCATGGCCATCCCGCGCACGCGCACGATGCGCGGTGTGGTAGTGGCTTCAGCGCTGGTGCTCACGGGCATGTGGGTGAAGCGTCTGGTCATAGTCATCCCCCCAGCGACAGAGCCCTTGGTGCGCTCGCCACTCACCGCGCTCGGTACCTTGGTCGGCAACTGGGGCACCTACCACTTCACCTGGATACCTATCTCCATCACCCTTGCCGCCACCGCCGCGATCCCGCTGGGGCTGTTGATCGTGTTCCGGGTCGTGCCGATCCTGCCGATGGCGGAAATGGAGGAGCTGGCGGACTCTCCAGCTGTCGCCGCGGCCCCACCGCCACTCGCTCCGGCCCGAGGTGTCCTGAGCGGGCCCTCTGTCTCCGCCTACGCCGCCCCCCCAGAGGGGATCGGCCCAGGGGGCGATACGGCCTCCGATCCCCGGGGGTGGTCGCCGCGTCTTGATTCAGGCGGTCTCCCATGGGGGCGGTGACCATGAGCGCTATCCGTTCGGTGGTGACGATCGGCGGCCGTGCTCGGCCAGGTCTGCGCCGGTTGCTCAAGCTCTGGCTGTTGGCCGCGTTCGCGGTCCCGACCGTGGTCGGAGCTGCAGCGCCAGTCTGGGCGGACGGGGCAACACCATCCATCCAGCTGGCAGCGCGTCCGCACGGGCACGCGGTCCGGCTGGTCGCAACTGTGGAAGTGCCTGTCGCCGGCTCACCAACCTCGGCGGGCGCTCCCGTCGCCGGGGCCACGGTGAGCTTCTCGATACGCCTTGGGGAGTTCGCCGGCGCGCCACTCCTCAGCCTCGGTTCCGCTACCACCAACGCCGACGGTACGGCCACCTTCTCCTACACCCCGACCTGGACAGGCCGCCAAACCATCGTCGCCACCGCCGCTGACACCACTGGCGCCACCATCGCGTCGGCGACCAGGAGCTTCAGCGCCGCTTGGGCCGCCCACCCCTTCGCCGGCGCGGTCCAGGCGGTGCGCCCCGATGGCGCGATTGGATCGGTGGTGGCCGCCGTGCTCCTAGCCACCCTTGCTGTGCTGTGGATCACCCTGATCGCGATCGTCGTGCGCGTGCATCTGGGCCTCACCGCCAGGCGGGCATGACCTTGGGCTCATCTGGTGGCGGTACTACAAACCAAAATGGATCCATATTCGCGGTACGCTCCGGCCACGCCGGCTCTCTCCGGCAGTGCTGTTCAGGCGCCGCAATGGTTCCGCCGGGTTGGGAGGATTGAGAAGTGCTGGGTGATCATTGGCTCTTGCTCTCGGTGGTTGTGTTGCTGGCCCTGGTGGTCTTCGGGCCCAAGCGCCTGCCCGAACTCGGGCATGCCGTGGGTCGGGCCCTCCACGAGTTCAGGAGCGCGTCTCAAGCGGTTGCAGACGAGACCCGGACCGTCACCGGCAAGACAGCGCCGGCCGAGCCGCCCGGGGACTGAGCGGGCCATGCCGCCAGCCGGCGGAGGGGCCGGCCGGACCGCCCCGCCCACTCGGCCGGGCGGACCTCAGGCGCGCACCAGCTGCAGCCCGATCTGCTTCTCGGTGTCCTGAAAGCCCAGGCGGCGATACAGAGAGACGGCGGGCCCGGCGGGATCTGCCACGATCACAAGCTGGCGCGCCCCGAGCTGCTGCTGGGCGAAGGCTGCGGCCATCCTGACCGTGGCTCCGGCCAGCCCGCGCCGCCGCCGGTCGCCCGCGGTCTGCACGTTCTGGAATCTGCCGAGGCGGTGCCCCACGACCACGCCGGCGCTGGAGACCAGGCGCCCGGCCTCGAAGCAACCGAAGTACCCGGCGTGACCGGTCTGGCTGAGTCGCCGGCACTCGGCGACCCGGGACTCGAGAAAGTCCAGATGGGTCGGCCCTCCTCCTCCGTCCTGCTGCCAGAGCTCGATCTCCAATGCTTCCAGGGCCCGCCAGTCGGCGCTGGCCGAGAGCCGCCGGAGCTCCATCAGGGACGCGGGGGGGGAGGGCCCAAGTGGGGCGGCCGCGGTCATGACCAGGCTCGTCTCCAGCTCCAGGCCCAGCCGCTGCAGCGGCTTGAGCGCCGCGAGCGCCCTCTGCGACCGGCGGTCCCAGCCGATCGCGACGTGGCGTGCGTTGGGAAACTGGCGGCCAAACTCCTCGAACCAGCGGTCGGCGCGGTGCACCGCGGCGGTTGCCGAAAGCAATAGAAAGTTTCCCCAGTAGAAGTTCGGCGAGAGTGGGCTCCGGACCACGATGTGGTCGCCATGGTCGGAGATCTCAGAGCCGGCCAGCCGGCGCACCATCAGGTCGGTCCGGAATCCGAGGCTTCTGGGGCGCATCCGGCGACCCTAGCAGGCCGGGCCCTTGGGTCTCTTCCCACGGTGACCGAATTCAGCCGAAGCCAGGGGTGGAGCAGCACCTCTCAGCCCGGTAGCGGTCGAGCCGGATCTATGCTCGCCTTCGCCGCACGAATCAAGAGCTGGGCCTGGTCGTCCGGTCCGGGCCTCAAGTGCGGGGATCGGCTCCTGAGCGGCTGAGGAGGCCCGCGACCGTCCATCGCCAGTCATCTGTCGGATTGACCGCCCGGGGGAACTCCCGCTGCCAGAAGGCTGCGCCATCTCCAGATTGCCAGCGATGTCCGACGACCCGGCGCCACGCTCCCCTGACTCGGCTGGGAGCCCAGACCGCGATCCAGGCGGGCTCGAGGGCTGCGCCCCGGAGGGCCTTGGCCCGCCAACTGGCCATGCCCAGGTGGTAGCGATCGACACCGAGCTCAATGGCGGCGCGCACGGGCTCGTAGATGGCGAGGTTGAAGTACGCGCAGGTGTCCCCGAGATCTTGATAGTCGAAACCCGCGACTCGGCCGTACAGCGCGTTCTCCCAGTGGTAGAGCAGCGTGAAAGCGACCGCTTTGACGCCTCGTCGGCAAACCAACACCAGGCTGCTCCCGTCCAGGTGCCGCGCCTGTGCGGACAGGTCACGCATGAGGTCCGCAGCCGACATCTCGTGCCCGTAGCGACGCTGCAGGTTCACCGCCAGAGGTGCCACCACCTCGAGGCAGTCGGACAGCTTGCAGCGCTCCACCGTGAGACCGCTGGCGGCAAACCGATCCTGCTCGCGTCGGGCCGACTTACGGCGAGACGAGCTCAAGCGCCGCAGATACGAGTCGAAGGAGTCGGACGGCAGAGCGATCGAGCAGTTGGGGCCCGCCAGGACGAGGTCCTCCGGGTGGCGCAGGTTGGCGGCCAGGGCGGCGGCTGCTGAGGGCTCGAGCCACATCCAGCCGACGCTGGCGGCTCCCAAGCGCTCCGCCAAGCTGGCCACCTCGTGGGCCAGCACCCCGACGGCCTGCGCCCGACGGTTCTCCAAGCTGGCATCCAGAGCAAAGGAGCTGCGGTAACCCGACCTGGATCCCACCAGCAGCGTCGGCCGCCACAGGTCCTCGCGAGCCCGC
The DNA here is from genome assembly GCA_021809895.1 of bacterium. Taxonomy (GTDB): domain Bacteria; phylum Chloroflexota; class Dormibacteria; order Aeolococcales; family Bog-877; genus AG-12. The sequence continues at coordinate 10,882 of JAJZJU010000043.1, read as the reverse complement.
TTGCTCAGGGCCCACCTGCCGCCCATCCGATATGGCTCGTAATGATCCAAGCCGGGATCGGGGCCCCCATCCCACAGGTAGCAAGGTAGGCCGGCCAACAGCCGTCCGGCGCTGTCCCGAAGCAGGACGTAGTAGGCGGTCGTGGTCTCGGAGGCGTCCTCGACGGCCCTCAGATATGGCTCGCCGAGGTACAGGCCGCCGCCGCCAGACACCCTGTCCCAGTCGCCGGGAGCGAGCTGGGCCAGACTGGTCACCAGGCCCGTCCGCCAGCCGGTGGGGACGGGGCGCCGGATCAGCAGCTCCCGGAAGACTCCTGTCAGGTTCGCTCGGCCTGAGTCCGGCGGGCGAAGTGTCCCCAGGCTCGCAACCTCATCCGTGGCTTCTCATCACCTCCCACAAGCTCCCCCGCGATGACCACGGTGCCACGGGCCGGGTTGGTCCGGGATGGGCTCACCGACAGCACCTCGACGGTGCCGTTGAGGCTGTCTCCCGGCCGCACCGGAGCCAGCCAGCGCAGATCCTCGACCCCGGGGGAGCCCAGGCTCGCCGACCTCAGCAGCACCGCCTGGCAGTACAGACGCATCCAGATCCCGGCCGTCTGCCAGCCGCTGGCGATCAGGCCGTGGAATATCGTCATTTGGGCCTGGGCCGGATCCACATGGAATGGCTGGGGATCGTAGCGGCGTGCGAAGTCCAGCATCTCCGCCTCCCGGATCTCGGTGGAGCCGAGATCAAAGCGCTGCCCTTTGTGAAAGTCCTCGAAGTACAGGTCGACCTGAGGCCCGAACCACATCTTCCCGGGACCGGTGTCCGGCAACGCTTCTCCTCCGTGGTGCTTGGCTTGCGCTCCGTGGTCAGCCAGAGGTGGTCCTGCCTGGGCATGGTATCCGGTCGCGTGCGGTCGTCGGGCTGGGGCCGCCAGTCGGCGCCCCGCCGACTCCGCCATACTTGAGCCCTCGGTGGGTTCCACCCCACCGTCCGCGGCTCCGTTCGCTGGCGCGGACGGGCGCTCACCAGGAGATGGCAGCACGCCCCGATGCCGGTCTTTGAACCACTTCCACCCCACCTGAACCTCCCCGAACTGGAGGAGCGAGTCCTGCAGCTCTGGGACCGCGAGCACGTCTTCGAAAAGGGGCTGGAGCAGAACCGCGATGGCGCCCCCTTCGTCTTCTACGAGGGCCCTCCCACCGCCAATGGGATCCCCGGAGTCCACCACGTGCTGGCCAGGTCATTCAAGGACTGCTTTTTGCGCTACCAGCAGATGCTGGGCCGGAAGGTGGAGCGCCGCGGTGGTTGGGACACCCACGGACTCCCGGTCGAACTCGAGGTGGAGAGGAGCCTGAAGATCCGGACCAAGGGCGAGATCGAAGAGTTCGGCATTGAAAAGTTCAACAGCCTCTGCCGCTCCAGTGTCATGGAGTACATCGACGAGTGGGAGCGCCTGACCTCCAGAATCGGCTTCTGGCTGGACATGGAGCGCGCCTATCGCACCTACGACTCCGGCTACATCGAGTCGGTCTGGTGGAGCCTGAAGCAGATCTTCGACAAGGGTTGGCTGTACCGTGGCTACCGGGTCGCTCCCTACTGCCCGCGCTGCCAGACCTCCCTCAGCAGCCACGAACTCGGCCAACCGGGCGCCTACCGAGACGACACCCCGGACCCCGCGGTCACTGTGAGGTTCCGGCTGGTCGATGACCCGAGCACGAGTCTGCTGGCCTGGACCACCACTCCCTGGACGCTGCCGGGCAATCTGGCCCTGGCTGTCGGGCCCGACATCGTCTATGCGAGGGTCCGGCAGGGCTCCGAGCGTCTGATCCTGGCCAAGGCCAGGCTCTCGATGCTGCACGGTGAGTATGAGGTCGAGGCGGAGATGCCGGGCTCGCAATTGCTCGGCCTGCGGTACCAGCGCCTGTATCCCTTCCTGCCCGCTCAGGCGGACGCCTGGCAGGTGCTAGAAGGGGATTTCGTATCGGCCGAGGAGGGCACCGGGATAGTGCACACCGCCGCCGTCTACGGTGAGGATGACCTCAGGCTCTGCCAGCAGGCGGGGCTGGAGGTGATGCACACCGTCGGTCTCGATGGCCGGTTCCTGCCGCTTGCGGGAAAGTTCGCCGGCCTCTTCTTCAAGCGGGCGGACCCTGCCATCCAGGACGACTTGAGGGAGCGCGGGTTGCTTTACCAGGAAGAGGTAATCCTGCACACCTACCCCTTCTGCTGGCGCTGCGAGACCCCCCTCATCTACTACGCCCTCGACTCCTGGTTCATTCGGACCACCGCGGTCAAGGAGGCGCTAGTTGGCCACAACCAGAGCGTGCGCTGGGTGCCCTCCCACATTCGGGACGGCAGGATGGGCAACTGGCTGGAGTCGCTCCAGGACTGGAACCTGTCGCGAGCTCGCTACTGGGGGACTCCGCTGCCGATCTGGGTGTGCCCAAACTGTGGTAGGGAGCGCTGTGTGGGCAGCTTCCAGGAACTGGGTCTGCCAGCAGACTTCGACCCGCACAAACCGTTCATCGACGAGGTGACCATCCCCTGCTCCTGCGGAGACTCAATGCGGCGGGTGCCGGAGGTGATCGACTGCTGGTATGACAGCGGCGCCATGCCCTACGCGCAATGGCACTATCCCTTCGAGAACAGGGAGAAGTTTGAGAGCGAACATCCCGCCGACTACATCTGCGAGGCGCTCGACCAGACCCGAGGATGGTTCTACACCCTGCTAGCGGAGTCCACGATGCTGTTCGACCAGCCCGCCTATCGCAACGTGGTGGTGCCCTCTCTGGTGGTGGACGAGCAGGGGCGAAAGATGTCCAAGTCGCGAGGCAACGTCCTCGATCCCTGGACGCTCATCTCCAGCACTGGAGCGGACGCTGTGCGCTGGTGGTTTTACACCACGGTCACGGTGGGTCAGGAGTATCGCATCTCGGTGCAGAGGGTGATGGAGAGTTCGGTCAAATTCCTCAACGTCCTTTGGAACACGCAGAGTTTTCTGGTCACCTACGCCAACCTGGCGGGATGGCGGCCAAGCCTTGAGGAGCCCACCGGCGATCACGTCCTGGACCGGTGGATCCTGGCCCGCCTGGACGGCACCGTCGCCGAGGTCACCCACCACCTTGACCGCTACGACGCTCACAGTGCCTGCCGGGCCATCCAGCAGCTGGCCGACGACACCAGCACCTGGTACCTGCGCTGCTCCAGGGGCCGCTTCAGGGGTCAGCCGGAGGTCGCCGCTCCCGCCTTCGCAACCCTCTGGCGGGTGCTGCGCGACCTCGCCTTGCTGATGGCACCCTTCACCCCCTTCGTGGCCGATGCGATCCACCAGGAGCTGGTGGCGCCCCTGGCGGACTCGCCGGCCTCGGTGCATCTGGCCCGCTTCCCGAGGGAGCGGCCGGAGTGGTCGGACCCGGAACTCATCTCCAAGATGGCCGAGGTCCGCCGCCTCGCCGAGGAGGCGAGGGCCCAGCGCGAGGTGGCAGGGGTGCCGACCCGCCAGCCGCTACCGTCCGCTGTGGTGAGTGGCGTCGAGCTTTCGTCGGAGCTGGCGCAGGTTCTGGCACAGGAGATCAATGTCCTGGTGGTCAGCGGGGGACCGGGAGCAGCCGGGGAGCGCTCGCAGATCACCCTTGACTTTGAGCTTACCCCCGAGCTCAAGCGCGATGGGCTGCTGCGCCAGCTGGTGCGGCAGGTCCAGAACCTGCGCAAGCAATCGGGAATGAACCCAGGGGACCCCGCCTCCCTGATCCTGGAGACCCAGTCGGTCGGATTACGCGAGGCGATCCGGCTGGGGGATGCTCAGTTGCGCGCCCAGTGCTTTCTCACCGGCGTCGAGCTGGGTGGCCCAGACGGAAGTGGCGATCCTGTGAGGTGGCGCGAGGTCTCGCTCCAGGGCGAGCGGGTGGGCCTGCTGCTGGTGGCGGAGAGCTCCAGGGGGCACGGTAGTGACATCGCTGCCGACGACGGCCCATAATGCCACCGCTGCCCCACGAGGGCCCGACAGCCGGTCCACGCGGGCCGCGCCCATCGCCAAACATCGAGGTGTAGGAGCATGACCGAGACGTCGACTGCAACGCGCGACCGGGAATTAGCTGCGATACGGCTGCAGGTCGAAGGTGAGCGCGCCCGTCTGGAGATTGAACTTGCCCATCTGAAGGGGGAGCAGGCTGGAGGCTCTGGAAGCGAGGCGCCCTTCCACGAGCACCCAACCGACCATGCCGGCGAGATGGAGGAGCACGAACGGCTGCTGGCGATCCGAGAGAATCTCGAGCAGATGTTGACCCAGTGTCAGGACGCCCTGGACCGTTTGGACAGAGGCGACTACGGCATCTGCCGTAGCTGTGGCAAGGACATCGACATCGAAAGATTGAAGGCACTCCCCTACGCCACCAAGTGCATTCCCTGCAAGGAGCAGCGACGCGACTGATCAAGCCCCCGGGGCGGAGAAGCAGAGTCGTGCCACTCACGGGACGGCCTCGGGGTGGCCGGCGGCCACGGCGGTGGCGGCGGTTGCCGTCTTCCTCCTCGATCGCCTGACCAAATACTGGGTCAGCCACTCACTCACCCTGGGCCAGGAGCTTTGGCCGGCGGCCCCGGTCCACATCCACTACATCGAGAACACGGGCGCCGCCTTCAGCATCCTGCCCAACGTCGACTGGCTGTTCCTGCTGGTCGCCGCGGTGGTGGTGGTGGTCGCGCTCTGGTACTGGCGGCGTCTCTCCCTGGAGGCCTGGTGGGTTCAGGCGGCGGTGGGAATGGTGGTCGGCGGCGCCGTGTCCAACGCCATCGACCGATTCACCCAGGGGTATGTGGTCGACTTCATCCAGCTACCCCACTGGCCCGTATTCAACGTCGCCGACAGCGGGATCACCGTGGGGATGGTCCTGATCGTGCTGCGCTTTTTGATCCAGGGGCGACGCGATGGCTGAAGCGCTCGCACAGGGCCCGCTCCATCTCACAGTTGCAGAAGCCTGCAGGCGGCTCGACGCCTTTTTGGCGGCTCGGCTGAACGTTGGACGGACCGAGGTCCGGCGTCTCATCGAGGAGGGGCTGGTGGAGGTCGAGGGGGCCCCGATGGCCAGGCCCTCCATGTCACTCTTGCCGGGGATGCTGGTGACGGTGGCGCCGAGGCAGGTGGTGGAGTCGATGCCTTCCCTGCTTGAGCCGCGGGTCGTCTACGACGACGAAGCGATCGTGGTCTTGGACAAGCCGGCGGGGTTGGTGGTGCATCCGGCTCCAGGGCACAGGGGGTCGACACTGGTCGACGCGCTGCCCGCAATTGGAGGGCGGTGGTCGGCGCAGGGAGGGGACGAGCGCCCCGGCATCGTCCACAGGTTGGATCGAGGGACCAGTGGGCTGCTGGTGCTGGCCCGCACCGATCAAGCCCATGAGCATCTCGCCAAACAGCTGCGAGAGCGAACCATGGGGCGTGAGTACTGGGCGATGGTGCTGGGGGGCTTCGAGGAGGATAGGGGGCGGGTGGACGCGCCGATAGGGCGGGACCGCCAACAGCCCCGGCGAATGGCGGTGACCGCCGACGGGCGGGTCGCCGGCACCGAGTTCTTTGTCCTGGAGCGGCTGGCGGACCATACCTCCCTGCGGCTGCGGCTGCTGTCAGGGCGCACTCACCAGATCCGAGTGCACCTGTCCTACATTGGTCACCCGGTGGTCGGAGACGCCCTCTACTCCACCACCTCGGCAGGCTCGGGACGGCCCGCTCTGCACGCCGCGATGCTGCACTTTCACCACCCCGCCAACGGCCGCGAGATGGTCTTCTGCAGCCCTTTGCCGGCGGACCTGGTCGGAACTCGCCACCGGCTGGGTGGATCCGACCTGATCGAGTGGCCCTGGAACGAGCTTCGCGGGGCCGTCTGGTGAGTGAGCTCGAAGGAGAGGGCCGAGGCCGGCTGATAGTTCTGTCGGGTCCCAGTGGGGTGGGCAAGGACACCGTCATCAGGCGTCTGCTCGAGCTCGCCCCCGAACTGCGCCGTCCGGTGGCCTTCACCACCCGCACGCCCCGTCCCGGGGAGATCGACGGGCGCGACTACTCGTTTGTGACCGAGGACCGCTTCCTGGCGATGCGCGACGCCGGTGAGTTCCTGGAGACCGCCGTCGTCCACGGAAATCGCTACGGGACCTCCCGCTCGCGCGTGGACGAACTCCGTCGTGGGGGGCAGGACGTGCTCCTCAAGATCGACGTCCAGGGAGCAGCTCAGCTCCGCGGCCAGGGATCTGACGCTCTCTTCATCTTCCTGGCACCGCCGTCTGCGCAGGTGCTGCTCGATCGTCTCACCTGCCGGCGCACCGAGAATCCGCAGGAGGTGGCGGTCAGGACCCGCGATGCGCAGCGGGAGATGGCAGAGGCTGGGAACTACCACCAAGTGGTTGTGAACGATCAGGTGGAGAGGGCGGCGGCGGAGATCGCGGAGATCGTGCGCTCGCACCCAGGCTGAGCCGTCGCCGGCGATCCCCCTGCCACAATGGGCCCACGATGAGTGCAGCAGCAGGCCGCTTTGAGGGCCGGCGGGTGGTGATTCACGTCTGCGGGGGGATTGCCGCCGTCAAGGTGCCCGGCCTGATCACGGATCTACGCCGTGAGGGAGCCGATGTCCGAGTTGCTCTGACCGGAGCCGCCGCCTCGTTCGTCTCCTCGCTGAGCCTGCAGGCGCTCTCCGGTCACCAGGTGTACAGCCGGCTGTTGGACCCTGGGGAGAACCTCGATGGCCCCGGCATGGCCCACCTGGACCTGGCGGCCTGGGCGGACATCCACCTGGTGGTGCCTGCGACGGCATCAAGCTTGGCGCGGATGGCGGCCGGCTTGGCGGACGACGTCGTGAGCTCCACTCTCCTGGCCACCTCGGCGCCGGTGCTGGTCGCCCCGGCGATGGAGACCAACATGTGGTGCCATCCGGCCACCCGATCCAACTGTCAGACGCTGCTGGGCAGGGGCGTCCATTTCGTGGGGCCGGTGGTGGGTCGGCTTGCGTCCGGGAAGTTGGGAGAGGGAAGGATGGCGGAGCCGAGCCAGGTTCTGGCCGTAGCCGCGGAGCTGTTACGGCCTTCCGGGGAACTCACCGGCCGGCGGGTGCTGGTGACCTCCGGTGGCACCAGAGAGCCGATCGACCCGGTCCGATTCATCGGCAACCGCAGCAGCGGCTGGATGGGTCTGGCGCTCGCGGAGGGCGCGGCGAGCAGGGGAGCGACGGTCACCCTGGTGACCGCGTCGGCCCTGGTCCCGAGGCTCGCGAACATCCAGGTCGTGCCCGTAGAGACTGCCCAGGAGATGCTGGACGAGGTCTTGACCAGGCTGCCTGCTACCCAACTGGTGCTGATGGCGGCTGCGGTGGCGGACTACAGATCCTCTGCGCCTGCCACGGCGAAGCTGCACCGCGGTGACTCACCGCGCCTCGCCCTGGAGTTGGTCCCCACTCCGGACATCCTCGGCGAGATCGTGGCCCGAAAGCCCCAGAGCTGCCGTGTGGTCGGCTTCGCCGCGGAGACGGAGGACGTTCGTGCGAGGGGACGGGCCAAGCTCGCGCGCAAGGGTTGCGACATGCTGGTCGCCAACCCTGTCAGCGGGGCCCATTCAGCCATGGGTGGGCAGCAGGCGGAGGCGGTGGCGCTGCTCGCTGACGGTCGTGAAATCGAAATCCCCTGGGCCTCCAAACAGGAAGTTGCGGCGAGGATCCTGGACCTGGCAGAGGAGCTGCTGGGGAGTTCCCCAGGTAGCCGCGACCCGGCGTGACCGCCCGCCCGCCGCTGGTGGCGAGGGTGGTGCCGGACCTGCCCGCCGGCCCGCCCGGCCAGATCTATGACTACGCGGTGCCGGAGAGCCTGCAGCCGGACATCGGTCTGGGCCAGCGGGTTCTGGTCCCGTTCGGCAAGCGCAAGATCTTCGGCTTCGTGGTGGAGCTCCTGGAGGAGTCGGCGGTGGATTCGCTGCGCTGCGTGGAGCTCATCCGCGACCCAGAGCCCCTGGTGCTGCCTCACCAGATTTCGCTGGCGCAGTGGATCTCCAGTCACTACCTGAGTCCTCTTCCCGAGGTCCTGAGGGCGATGGTCCCGCCCGCTCTCAGAACCGGCCGACCGGGCGCTCGACCACGGCGCTCCAAGAGCTCCGACCGAGCCGTCCCGCCGGCTCCCAGCAGGATCCCGCCCGAGCTGACGCTGAGCCCTCAGCAGGAGCTGGCCCTCGCCCCCATCCGGCGGGCGATCATGTGGTCCAGGGCAGAGGAGTTCCTGCTCTTCGGTGTAACCGGCTCGGGCAAGACCGAGGTCTACCTGGAGGCCATCAAGACGGCCTTGGGCCAGGGCAAGGGGGCGATCGTGCTCATCCCAGAAATTTCCTTGACCCCCCAGACGGTCGCGAGGTTCTCCATCCACTTCCCCGATCGGGTCGCGGTCCTGCACTCGGCGCTCACCCCCGCCGAACGCGGCCGTGAGTGGCGGCGGGTCAGGGCGGGTGAGGTGGATGTGGTGGTGGGGTCGCGCAGCGCGATATTCGCTCCCATGCCCAACATCGGGGTCGTGGTGGTCGACGAGGAGGACTCCTCCTCCTACAAGCAGTACGACCGAGTTCCCCGCTACCAGGCGGTCGAGGTTGCCCGGCGTCTGGGGCGCATCCTCTCCGTGCCGGTGGTGCTGGGCAGCGCGACCCCGCGCTTGGAGACCTACCACCAGGCGCTCCATGGGAACGCGATAACGATGCTGCGGCTGCCCACTCGCTACGGCAACCGTCCCCTCCCGCCGGTTACCGTGGTCGATCTGCGCGACGAGTTGGCTCGCGGAAACCGCTCTCCCTTCTCGAGCATGCTGGTCGAGTCGGTGGGCGAAGCCCTGGAGCATTCAGGTCAGGTGATCCTCTTCCTAAATCGCCGCGGGGTGTCCAGCGTGGTGCTCTGCCGCACCTGCGGTGAGGCCCTTGGTTGTCCCAACTGCTCTGTGTCGCTGACCCTGCATGCGTCGGCGCACCTTTGCACCTGCCACTACTGCGGCCATCAGCTGAGGCTGCCAGACCGATGCCCCAGCTGCGACGGCCGCATCCTGCGCGCTCTCGGTGCCGGCACCGAACGGGTGGAGGCGGAGGCGCGCAGCCTCTGGCCGGAGGCCAGGATCCTGAGGATGGACCGGGACACAGTCATGCATCGAGACGCACACCGGGAGATCTACCAGGCCTTCGCCGAGCGGCGTGCCGACCTGCTGATCGGGACGCAGATGGTTGCCAAGGGTTGGGACCTGCCGGGGGTGCGGCTGGTGGGAATTGTCAACGCCGACATCGCCCTGCACTTTCCCGACTTTCGGGCCTCGGAGAAGACCTTTTCGCTGCTCACCCAGGTTGCCGGGCGGGCCGGCCGAGGCGATGAGCCTGCGCGCGTCATCCTGCAGACCTACTCGCCAGACCACCCGGCCGTCCTACGCGCGGTGGAGCACGATTACGAGGGGTTCGCCAGCACCGAGCTGGAGGCCAGGCGTCAACTCAGATTCCCCCCCTTCACCAGGATGGTGGTGTTGACCAGGAGTGCCGCCATCGAAGAGCGAGCCCGAACGGATTGTGAAGGCGAGGCCGCCCGGCTGAGGCCGCTCGGCGCCGCGGTGGGGGTGGAGGTGCTGGGGCCCAGTCCAGCCTTCATCCCCAAGCTGCGCAGCCTGTACCGCTGGCAGATCTCGCTCCGCGGAGCCAAGCTGGAGGGTATCCGTGAGCACCTGCCGATCGGGCGGGGGTGGGCGGTGGACATCGATCCGGGCTGATCCCTCACTTCCCCGCTTGACCATAATCGCTACCTCTGCCATCACTCCAGGAGGCTCTCCCAGTGCGTGTCGCCTTCGCCGGCTCATCCCAGTTCTCGCTGCCGTCGCTGCGAGCGCTGGCCCATGCCGGGCACGACGTGGTCGTAGTGGTCACTGCTCCTGATCAGCCTGGCGATCGCGGGCGTCCGGCACCGCGACCGGTGCGCGACCTGGCCCGTGAGCTGGGCTTGGCGGTCGCCCAGCCACCGCGGTTCACCGCCGCTGTGGTATCGGAGTTGCAATCGGCCAGGGCTGAGCTCCTGATCGTGTGTGCCTACGGGCAGCTGCTGCGCAGGTCGGTTCTGGAGGCGTTCCCGCTCGGAGCTTGGGGCGTGCATCCGTCGCTCCTGCCGCGCCATCGAGGGGCAGCCCCCATCGCAGCCGCCATCCTGGAAGGAGACGCGACCACGGGCGTCACCATCTATTCGATGGATGAGCGCATGGACGCGGGACCGATCCTGACCCGAGCCGAGGTGAGGGTGCACCCGCGTGCCACCACCCCGGCCTTGACCCGCGAGCTAGCCGAGATCGCCGCCGAGCTGCTGGTGCGCACCCTGGAGCAACACACCTCAGGCGCCCTCATCCCCGCGCCCCAGGATGAGGAGCAGGCCAGCTACACCAGCAAGCTGACCAGGGAGGACGCATTGGTCTCTTGGAGCATGACGGCGGCACACATCGACCGCCTGGTCCGGGGGCTGCAGCCCTGGCCCGGCACCCGCTGCCAGCTGGTGGGCAGCACAGTCAAGTTGCTGGCCGGGGAACCACTTACGGCCGGGAGTGGTCCTGGTGCTCCCGGGGACGTCCTCGGGACGCAGGGGGAGTCTCTCGAGGTGGCGACCGGGGCGGGCGCGTACCTGATACATCTGGTCCAACCACCATCCGCCAAACCCATGACGCCGGCCGCGTTTCTACGCGGCCGGCGTCCTCCGGCTCAGGTGGTCTGATGGCAAAACCCACGGCGGAACAGCCCCTGATAGCCCGTAACCGCCGGGCATGGCACGAGTACCACGTGCTGGAGGAGTATGAGGCAGGGCTGGAACTGCATGGAACCGAGGTCAGGTCTCTGCGTCAGGGAGGCGCTCAGATCGCCGAGGCGTACATACGG
>JAJZJU010000150.1 GCA_021809895.1 bacterium | reverse complement strand
CTGAGGCGGTGCGGCGCTACTGCCTTGAGCTGATCGACGCCACCGCCGACTACGCGTGCGCGTTCAAGCCCAACGCAGCGTTCTTCGAAGCCATGGGCTCCTCGGGCTGGGAGGTGCTGACGGAGGTTATCGCCGCCGCCAGCCGCCACGCGCTGGTGGTGCTCGACGCCAAGCGGGGCGACATCGGACACAGCGCCGAGGCCTATGCGACCGCAGTCTTCGAGGGCCTGGGCGCCGATGCGTGCACCGTGAACGGCTATCTCGGCCACGACGCGCTCGAGCCCTTCATGCGGCGGGCGGACCGGATGGCCTTTGTCCTGTGTCGCACCAGCAACCCCGGCGCAAGCGATTTCCAGGACCTCCCCGTGGGCGCTTCCGGAACTCCCCTCTACCTGGAGGTTGCGCGGCGCGCCGCGCTCTGGGCCGGGGAAGATTCATCACCTCGGTTGGGCCTGGTCACCGGCGCCACCTGGCCCGATGAGATCGGGCGGATCAGAGCGGTAGCCCCCTCCCTCCCGTTTCTCATCCCGGGAGTCGGAGCCCAGGGCGGCGACCTGGAGTCGTCGCTGGCAGCGGCGGTAGGGCCCGACGGGATGGGACCGTACCTGCTCAGCGTGTCACGGGGGATCGGCGCGGCTTCGCGTGGGCGGGACTTCGCGGCGGCGGCCTCAACAGCCGCCGCGGGCTACCTGGCCCGCATCCGGGCCGTCACCAGCACAGGTGCGTTGGTGCAAGGGACGTCTCCAGCGAGTACTCTCTAATCGTCTTGCTTCGCTTGGGAGCGATGAGAACTGGCGCCCTGGCTGCGCTCGCGTCGCTCGGCCTGGCCGGGTGTGCCCTGTCGTCACCTCCACCTGCCCGTCACCAGCCCCGCCCTTCGGCCACCCCAAGCGCCACCCCAACTCCGCTTCCGCAGGCGGTGACCGTCATCGCTCCCGACGGGGTCAACTTTCGAACCAACCCATCGACCACCGCCGCCGTGGTGGGCGTGGTCGCCCAGGGAGTGACCCTTCCTGTCATATCCCAGACCAGCGTCGACGGAGGATGGTGGCAGGTGAAGGGCAGCACCGCCACAGGATGGATAACTTCAAACCCCGCGTACACCTCGACCGCCTCGTTCCAGAGCTATCAGTCGACCGGAACCCCGGCCTGGTCCGCACTGTTCCCCACCAGCTGGACATTCGCTCAGACCACCGCCGGCACCATCTCTTTCACTGGTTCGGGTGGGCAGGTGATCACCGTCACCTCCGCTGCCACGACCGCCAACCTTCCGCCCGGGGCGCCCACAGGCACGGGCGAAAAGTCCGTCACCTCAGTAGACGTGTACGGGATCACCACCGCTCTGGTGACATATGCGTCGAGCACGGGGTACCTCGCGGCGGTGGCCTTCCAGGCCAGACCGGGAGTGGCCTTTCTGATAACCGCCAAGGGCAGCTCCAGCAGCACCGCTGCCCAGTTCACCCTGTTTCTCGACGCCTTTAAGTTCGCTCTCCCGGCTCCGACCCCAAAGCCGACTCCTTGACGCCTGACCGCGTGGCTAGCCGGCGGGAGAACTCGCGGTAGGCCTCGGTGCGCGCCTGATCCACTACCTTGGTGTAACCCTGCATGGTGTTGAGGTTGGCGTGGCCCAGGACCTCTTGGACGAGCCGGACATTCCCCGTTATCGTCAGCAACTCCGTCGCCGTGGTGTGCCGCAACACGTGAGGTGATCGCAGGGCCTCCAGGCCGCGCTCCCGGCGGAGTCTGGAGATTATGTGGCGGGCCCCGGCGGCGGTCAGCCGGCGTGCCCCGGCGGCTTGAGAACGGCGATCGTAGTTCAAAAATAGGGCAGGCTCGCGGTCGTGGCGCGCCTGCAGGTAGGTGGAGATCGCTGACAATGCCGCCGGGGTCAGGTGGACCATCCGCTCCTTCGAGCCCTTGCCCCTGACCACCAGTCTGCCGCTGTGGCTCAGGTCGCTGCGATTGACTCCCAGGGCCTCGGAGATGCGACAGCCAGTGCTGAGGAGAAAGTGGACCAGCGCCTGGTCCCTGAGTTCGCGCTCTGAGCCCTCGGAACGGTGGTCGAGCAGGGTGCGCGCGTCATCGGTTGTGAGCGGTTTGGGAAGTGGAGCGGAGACCCTCGGTATGTCGATGTGCAAGCCTAGGTCTTCCTCCAACCAGGACTCTCGCATGGCGTATCGCAACAGGCCCCGAAGCGCCTGTAGCCGTCGCGCCCTGGAGCTGAGCGCCAACCCTGACCCGCCCAGATGGCGCTGGTAGGCGCGAACCAGATCGCGGGACAGCTCGGACACGGCGTGGGGAGGGCGCTTCAGCCCGTTCCAGAACTCAAGGGCAGATGCGAGGTCCGTGGAGTAGGCCCGAATTGTCTGTGGGCTGCGGGCTCTATCCACGGCCAGGTAGGTCAGGTACTCCTCAACTCCTTCACTCAGCGAAAGCGACGGCCCGGGTCTCACCGTGATCCAGGAGAGCGAGCGGTGGGTCGTCCAGCCCTCCGGTTCGGCCCGGATCCGGCATTGGGCTGGCTCGGGATGCGGAAGTGGCCTCGATCCCGGCTGGGGACCACTGACCCGCTGCCATGCCCCCGACCCCGGTCGAAACCCAGGTGGCTCGGCGGCGCAGCTGTCGGCGGGATGGAGCGCGTCTGACGGTGCGCTTGCGGCTGCGATGTCGCCTGCGGCAGGGCCAGCTCGGGATGTGGCTTCGGACAGGGCGCAGCAGTACCCGCGGCCAGCTCTAGGCCCCTAGATTCTGCCACCACGCCTGCTGCCGTAATGTCCGGAATGCAGGACGGCGGCGAAGGTGATGTCGGAGGTATCGAGGCAGACCCCGGTGGGGGAGGCGGCTGCGGTGTGGGAGATGGTGCCGCTGAGGTTGCGCCTAGTGGGGCCATGTCTATGACAACCGGCTGAAAAGGAGATGTCGCGACAGGACGCGTGGTGCCTGCTGCGCTTGGGCTTCGCGACCTGCTTCCCGAACCAGCCGTCTGCCTCTGCGAACGCTGCGGTGCCTTTGGAACCACTGTCGCAGGGGCCTGAGGAAGGAGCAGCACCTGGGCACTGCCCGCGGACGGAAAGAGCGGTGCCTGGTTCGAAACCGCACTGAGACCGCCGGAGACGGCCCCAACCGTCAACGCTATAGCCCCCAGGCCGGATATCACAGCGGTCGATGTGGTTGCGGCCAGAAGCCAGGGCAGCGGCTTGAGCTTGCCCCAGCCGCCCAGCCAGGGAGCTCCAAGCACCGGCAGCAGCCAAGCGCGCCGGGGTGGTTGTGGCGCCGGGACCATGAGCGCTGGGGCGGTTGCACCCGTGAACAGGGCGGCGGTCTGAGCCATCCGGATCTCCAGCCACCGTTCCATCGCCCACGCGGAGGGAAAGTCTGAGGGGGTTGCCAGGCCAAAGTCCACGATGACCTGCTGGGCGGTGAGAACAGCCATCGTGGG
>JAJZJU010000042.1 GCA_021809895.1 bacterium | reverse complement strand
CCCTGCGCCCCAGCTGCTCCAACGACCTGGAGCGCAGGCGATTGGGGCGCTGTCTCAGCAATCCGCCCAGGTCGCCTGGAGAGGAGATGGTCAGGGGCCAGCCGGCCGAGTAGAAAGTTGGGCGTCGCCAGAGTGCTGCAGCGACCCGTCGGGAGCTCGTCCCTCCACACCAAGGGGAGTCGCTGCTCCCGCCGCCGGCTGCTGACTGGGAAGCTCGACCCTGAAGGTGGCGCCGCCGTTGGGCGTCGGCAAGTGGCGGATCGACCCGCCGTGGGAAGCTACGATCGCGGCCACAATCGCAAGCCCCAGCCCTGCTCCGCCGCGGGCCCGGCCCCGCGACTTGTCCAGTCGCACAAACCTTTCGAAGATTCGATCCTGAGCCTCGGGTGGAATGCCGGGACCATGGTCTTGGACCTCGACCACCCCGCGGTCGCCATCCCGCTGAACCAGGATCTCGATCCCGGTCTGATCTGGGGTGTGCACCACCGCGTTGCGGACCAGATTCGTTATCACCTGGCGCAGGCGCGCCTCGTCACCGGCCACGACCACCGGGCTCGCGGCCGAGACCGTGATCGGGTGGTGCCGGTCGGCGACGGATTGGTCGGCAGCGCAGTCGACAGCGATCTGGGATAGATCGACCGGCTTCATCTCCAGCGGACGTCCCTCGTCCAACCTCGCCAGCAGCAGCAGGTCGTCAACCAACTTCGCCATCCGGATGGACTCGCTCTCAATCCGCTGCATCGCCTTGCCCAGATCGCCGGGGTTGGAGGCGGCGCCCCGCCGGAACAGCTCCGCGTATCCACGGATGGAACTGAGCGGTGTTCTCAGTTCGTGGGATGCGTCCGCGACGAACTGCCTCAGCCTGTCTTCGGAAGCCATGCGCGCCTCAAAGGCCTGCTCGATCTGCGCCAGCATCTCATTGAGGCTGATCCCCAGCTGGCCCACCTCGGTCCGGGGATCAGTCGACTCGACCCGCTGGGACAGATCGCCAGCCGCGATCTTCTGGGCGGTGTCACGAATGCGCCGGAGCGGGCTGAGCCCGAGTTGAACGGTCCACCAGGCGCCGGCTCCCAGAACCACCATGATCGCGGTACTGACCAGGATCTCGAGCAGCCGCAACTGTGCGAGGGTGGCGTACACCCCGCTCAGCGGCTCGGCCAGGATCAGAATGCTGGGTGGCAGACCAAGGTTGGAGCCGACCGGCGGGGTGACCGGCGTCGCCAGCACCTGATATGACCCGGGTCCCGAAACGGCTGTCACCGTGGTCTCCATCGTCCGGGTCGCCGCAGCCACCAACAGCCCGGAGGAGATCCGGGGAGCCGGGGCGGAGCGGCCGAAGGAGGTGGCTCCATACGCTTCACCGCCCGAGATCCGCACCAGTTCCGCAAAGCTACCCACCGGCACGTACACGCCAAAGCAGCGGTTGGTGCGAGTCTCCAGCTCGCGCAGGAGGCAGGAGTAGACGGAGCCCGAGGAGTTGCTGAGCTGTCCGTTCACCTGCTGCGTGAGCGAGCCCTGGAGGGTGAGGTAGGTGACGGCGTCGATCGCGGCGAGTCCGATCGCGACCAGACATACCAGGCCCAGCAAAAGGCGGAGCCTCAGCGACATGATCAGGTCCGGGGCAGCCGCAGCACGTAGCCCATGCCCCGCACGGTGTGGATCAGGGGAGGCTCGAAGCTGTCCACCTTCTTGCGCAGGTAGCTGATGTAGGTCTCCAGGATGCCGGCGTCGCCGCCGAAGTCATAGCTCCACACATGATCCAAGATCTGAGCTCGGGTCAGAACCCGGCGTGCGTTGATCAGCAGGTACCGGAGCAGCCGGTACTCGGTGGCGGTGAGCTCCACCGCCTGGCCGGCGCGCCGGACCTCGCGCAGGTCCTCGTCCATCTCCAGATCAGCGAAGGTGAGAACGTTGCGACTCTCCGCCTCGCGGCCACTCCTCCGCAAGATGACCCGCACCCGGGCTATCAGCTCGTCGAGGCTGAAGGGCTTGGTCACGTAGTCGTCGCCTCCGACGGTGAGTCCGCGGATCTTGTCCTCGGTCGCGTCGCGAGCGGTGAGGAAAAGGATCGGAGTCTCGGACCCGGTGCCGCCGAGGCGCCTGGCCACCTCAAACCCATCGATGTCAGGCAGCATCACGTCGAGGACGATCAGGTGGGGTTTGAAGGAAGCCGCCTTGGCGAGAGCTTCCTGCCCAGTCAGGGCGGTATCGGTCGCGAAATCCGCGTAGCGCAGAGCCGTTGAGACCAGCTCGGCCAGATTGAGCTCGTCGTCCACAACCAAAACCTTGGTCTGATCAGCCACAGCGGCTCAAATCTTGCGCGTTTCCGCTGGGAATTTCCTGAGGCCCCATGGACTCAGGATTGGCAGAGCTCCACCACTTGACAACGCCGCTGAGGCCATGGGAGTCCCACCAAGCTCCCAGACGCCTCTCAGCTCCTACCAAGCCCGCCATGGCATCGTGGTTGCTGTCGACGCTCCGCCCGATACGAGCGTTGCGGGCGGCGATCCAACCCCTCCCTCCCCGCAGCGGCCCGGCACAGGCCGGGTCGCTGTTCCGGGTGGCGGCCAGGGGCGGGCCGGTTCGGGGCTGGTACCTGGTAGTCTTGATCTCCGGACCAAAGTCGGTTCGGACGTCTTGATGCAGGCTGCGGATCGGGCCACGGTTTTCGGCCCAATCACTACGCGTGTAGCCCGTTCTCACTTTGATCTAGGGGCCGTGGCGCAGCGGCAGCGCGCTTCCTTGGCATGGAAGAGGTCGAGGGTTCGATTCCCTCCGGCTCCACCAGGGTTGTTGCAAAGAGAGTTGCAAGGTTCGTGCAAAGGAGTGGATGTTTGCTTATTGAGAGCGCTTGGCGATTTTGATCGCAGCCACGGACCCGGTTCGGAGCGCGAAGGCCAGTTTGCGGGCCGACGTGATGGGCGTGCCCCGGCCGCAGGCCACTCTGAAGCTGCTCTGAACGCCTCGCTTCGGGAGGGCGCTCTAGTTCAGTAGGTGGGTGGCAGCACGACGGCCGGCCGGACCGGAGCCCGTCGGCGCAAACCCAGAGGCGCCACGGACCTTCGTCCCGGTGCTTTCCGACACCCAGCGCCTATCGGATCTGGCGGTAGATCTCATATCGCACGGAGCCGTTGACGAATCCCAACCTCTGACCGACCTCAGCGTAGTCCCGGTCGGACAGGGTGCGGGTCTCATGCGCCTCGTACCCGTTCAGGTCCTCATAGGTGTAGATGAGGCGGATGGTGTTCATCTTGCCGCTGAGCCCGAACAGCACCTCGGGCTCAGCATAGCCGTGCTCCCGGGCATAGACGCGGTATCTATCCACAGCGTCTCGAAAGTCGGCCAGGCGCCCCGGCTCGATCTGCCCTTGCACGTGGACTTCCACAGCCATGGCTATACCTCCCGCACCCACCGAACACGTGTCCCGAGAGAGATCGTAAGGGCCGAAGCGGGAAACCTACAATCGCCGAACTGCAACGGCCCCACCCCAAGGCGGTCTCGGTGGCTTCAAGGGCGATCACCTTGACCGACCTTGAGCCCGATGTGGTGCGCGGCGAACGGGCCGTCGGCACCGCCTCCTCTGGCAAGTGCCATGGTGGACCCGCCCGGTGAGCCATACTTGCTGCCGTGGCAACGAGCCGACCCGACTATCTGGCAGCCATCTCAGACCACTGCCGGGGCCTGGCGGCTGCGGCGGACGGCAACTTGAACGCGCCGGTTCCGGGCTGCCCCGGATGGTCGGTCCAGGATCTGGTCGCCCACGTGACCCAGGTTCACTGGTTCTGGTCCACGATCGTCGAGGAACGGTTGCGTCAGCCTCCGGTCGACTCGAGAAGGCCAGCCGAATCTCGGCCCGCGGCTCTGATCAGCACCTTTCTGACTGGTGCAGATCGGCTTGTCGAGGCCCTGAGGGCGGCGGGATGGCAGGAAGCCGTCTGGACCTGGGCTCCCGCGCAACAGAACGTCGGCTTCGTGGCACGGCACCAGGTGCAGGAGGCGGCCATCCATCATTGGGACGCGCTCACTGCTCGAGGGGAAAGGCTGGAGATCGCGCCCTCGACCGCCGCCGACTCCATCGACGAGTTCCTCACCGTCTCAGTGTCCAGCGACGTTGATCCAGCCGACCCGCCGCGGCCACCCCTGGACGGAGCCCTCGTCCTCCAGTGCGGCGACCATCCCAACGCCTGGACTTTGAGCGATGGGCTGACCGCGGGTACCGTTCGGGTCATCCGAGGCGCCGAGCCCGGGTATCCGGTGCTGGCGGGCACAGCCTCTGATCTGTTGCTCTGGCTGTACAAGAGAGTGGAGCTCGACCTGGGCCAGGTCCCGGCCGATCTTGCCGGGCGCCTGCACAACCTGTGCTTCACCGACTGACAGTTTGGCTGGCCGAGGCGCTGAGCGAATAATCTGAGGCATACCTGCCCTCTCCCCCGTCGCATCTGCGCACCTGTGGGCTCAGCCATTGACCGGGCGCTGAAGGAGACGGCGATCAGGCAAATCCTGGGGCGCACTACGCCCACCCGACCAGCCCCGTCAGAGCCAGAATCGGGCCCACCACGCCACTCTGACCAATCCCGGCCACGAGCCGTGCCACCGCTGCCGCGATCCCGATGCCGGGTGAGAGCCCTATCGCCATCAAGCTCGCCGATGTCTTCGTGGTGTCGGTCAACGGGGTTTGTCTCTGATCGGGCAAACGCAACTGGTCGTCAGGGACCGACCCGACGAAGTAAGGGGCAACCCCAGGGGTCCCGGGCCCGTCGGGGAGGTGGATTGATGGTCTCACCGCGCCGCGTCAGCGGTCCTAGGTTGCCTCTGCAAACGCAGTGAGCAGCTTGCGTCTGGTCGCCTCGAGATGCTCTGGGACCACCTTGACGTCCGCCAGGACCGCCATGAAATTGGTGTCGCCCGACCACCTGGGGACCAGGTGGAAGTGGAGATGCCGGTCGACTCCAGCACCTGCGATGCGGCCCTGATTCCAGCCTCCGTTGAAACCGTCGCAGGCCAGCGCCCGCTTCAGGACGGCGGTCGCCAGGCGAAGCTCGCTGGCCACGTCCGCCATCTCAGCAGGATCCAGTTCCGCAAGGTCGCCCACATGGCTGCGGGGAGCCACCATCAGATGCCCAGGGTTGTAGGGATAGCGATTCAGCAGGCTGACCGCGGCTCCGGCGCGGTGGACCACAAGATCCCCATCCCCGAGCTCGGGCCGCCCGGCAGCGCAGAGGAAGCAGCCGCCGGGCGATTCGTCGTCAACCCCTTCAATGTAGGTCATCCGCCAGGGGGCCCAGAGAGTCTCCATGATCCTCCTCAAATCCACTTCGAGATTGACGCGCCCGTTCTCGGACCCGTAGACTGAGCTGGCACCAGGGTAAGGGATCCGTTTGTCTCTGCCCACCACCTGCCTGAGGGCACATTCGAGGTTGGCTTCTTCGTGGGTTCTGTGATCAAGAAGCGGCGCAAGAAGATGCGCAAGCACAAGCACAAGAAGATGCTGAAGAGAACCCGCTGGAAGCGTCGTAGCGCCTGACCGGCGCTCCTTACTGAGTTCGCCCGGCGCTGTCTTCTATACTGAGGCGCCCAGGGGCGATAGCTCAGCTGGCAGAGCGCTGCCCTCGCACGGCAGAGGTCAGGGGTTCGAATCCCCTTCGCTCCACTGGCCACGTCGAGAGAGCCACGGCCCAGATGGGGCCCTCTCATGGGAAAGTCCTCTATGGGCGACAGGTCGGATCCCCACGTTCCCGGCTTCGTCCAGCGCAGGTGGAGTCGTCACGCCCAGAGCAAGCGGCGTCAGCGTCCTGCTCGGTCAGAATGCCCCTCGAGACTTATGGCGGCCTCAGTGAGCAGACTTGACCGGGATCCCGTCGGCGTCCTCGAGATTGGCGAAGTAGGCCGAGACGGCATGGTCCAGCAGCTCTGGGGTTAGCCGCGGCTCCACACCGAAGTAGGCGGCGGCATGCACCAGATGGTCGAGGATATCCCTCGGCTCACAGCCGTGCAGGGGACGATTCTGCTTGTGGTAGTGCTCCTCCAGCAGATAGGCGACCGACTCGGCGTCGAAGGGCAGGCCCATGTTTTCGCAGGCGCGCCGGAAGATGCGTCCATACTCCACCACCCCGGGATTTGGCACTTCAACCTTGTAGCGGATCCGGCGCAGGAAGGCGTCGTCCACCAGCTCCCTTGGCCGCAGGTTGGTGGACAGGATCAGGATTTCGGTGAAGGGCACCTGGACCGTGGTGCCGGCGCGAGAGATGTTCAAGTAGTCGTAGCCTGCCTCCAGCGGCACGATCAGGCGATTCAGCAGGTCCTGGGGGCTGAGCTGCTGACGCCCAAAGTCGTCCACCAGGAACAGACCACCGTTGGCCTTGAGCTGCAGGGACGCCTCGTAGAAGCCTACTTTGGAGTCGAAGCTTAGCTCGAGCTCGTGGCCCGTCAGCTCCCCACCGGCGATGACGACGGGGCGGGTGCAGAACGCCCACCTGGTGTCGTGGGGTGGCAGCTCCGCTGGCACGGGCTTGTGGTGGACCGGGTCGAAGATCCGGATCACCTCGCCCTTCACATAGATGGCGTGGGGCACAAAGATCGGGTCGCCTAGCAAGGTCGCACAGGCGGCGGCGATGGTGCTCTTGCCATTGCCGGGAGGTCCGTACAGGAAGATGGACTGACGCGATCCCAACGCGGGGCCGAGGCGGTTGAGCACGCTCGGCGGAAGCACCAGATGGTCCAGCGCTGCCCGCAGCAGCTGGTGGGTCACCATCGGAGCGGTGCGACCCTGGTGACGGGCCACGGCGGCATATACCTCCAGCGGCACCGGTGCCGGCCCAGCGTACTGGCTGATCTCGATCAACTCGCGCGCCCGCTGCCGGCCTCCGCTGCTGATCGCATACTGCAACCCTTCGGCAAAGCCCTCGTCGCCACCCACGGCGCCCCGGATCCCAGTGGTTCCGCAGTAGCCCTCGTCGGAGAGGAACTTGATGGCATCGGAGACCATCAGCCAGGGCAGGCAGGTGTGGCGCGACAGGTCGCGTCCGAGCATGCTGCCGTTGAAGTAGAGAACCTTGAGGACCAGATCACAGATGAAGGAGAACGGCAGACCCGCCTCCTTGGGGCTCTGGGGCACCGGGGGGAACCCGATATGGGTGCGGGCCGGAGGTGGGGCGATCATGGGAACTGCAGACATTGGCTTTGGAATTCAACTCCTGGTCGGGATCCATCCCGGTCTACTGCGCCCGATCACTGTCCCACCGCCGGGACGAATCTCATCCCAAATGGGGTCGCTATTTGCACCCTTGTGAACGGCTTGCCACGGTCCCGTAACCGGCACAGTCATCTCCGACCCACGGCGCGGCTGCCGCACCCTGCCATAATCTCGGGGCGGTGGGGCCCGTCGCCCCGCCCTCCCAGCTGATGCAGGAAGTCAACATCTCCACCACCGGCAGGGGTGCCAGCCGCGGTCGCTCGGCCCGGCGCCGCCCAGGTGTCCAGACCCGCAAGTCGGGCTTTTGGGGACGGCATCGGTGGCTGCGCCGCATGGGTCTGGTCGCGACGGTCATGGTGCTCTTGGGCTGCGCCGGAATCGGCACCGGCTTTCTGGTCCTGTCCGCATTTCAGGTGGGGCTTCCCAGCGTCGCCGACCTGCCCAACCTGGGACCCCCGCGGAACAGCTATCTGCTGGCCAGCAACGGCACCCTGCTGACCGTGCTGCACGAACCCGGAGAGCAGCATATCCACGTGAATCTGAACCAGGTGAGCCCCTGGGTGACGAAGGCGACCGTCTCGGTGGAGGACCGCCACTTCTACCAGAACACCAGCTCAGTTGACCTGCCCCGGATCCTGGAGTCAGGCATCCACGACATCCTCCACCCCTCCTCCCTGCAGGGGGCCAGCACCATCACCGAACAGCTGGCCAAGATCTCCTTCCTCACTCCCGATGAGACGATTACCCGCAAGATCAGGGAGTTGCTGCTGGGCTATGAGATAGCGCGCACCTTCAAGCCCAACCAGATCCTGCAGATGTATCTCAACCGAATTCCCTACGGCAACCAGGCCATCGGGATCGGCACCGCAGCCGAACTCTACTTCCACATCCCAGCCAGCAAGTTGGACCTGGCCCAGGCGAGCATGCTGGCCGGGATTCCAGATGCCCCGACCGCCTTCGACCCCCTGGGCTACGTGGGCACCACCGGCCCCAACTACGCCAAGCTGCGCCAGCAGGTCGTGCTGCAGACCATGGTCACAAATCACTACATCACCCAGGCCCAGGCGGACGCCGCCTACCGCGAGCCGCTCACCTACTACTCATGGGAGCAGGGAAGCCCGACCCTGGCCCCCAACTTCGTCGCCTATGCCGAGCAGAGGCTCCAGGCGCGCTTCGGCGACGCCTACCTCAACCCCGGGGGATGGACGATCTACACATCCTTGAACATGGCCGACCAGCAGAAGGCAGAGGGAGTGATCCAGAACCCGGCCAACAACGCCCGCCTCCTGCGCGACTACAACATCGGAGACGCCGCCCTGGTCTCGCTCGACCCGCGCGACGGCGAGATCCTGGCGATGGTGGGGACCAGCAACTACAACGGTCCGGTGGGCCAGGTGAACATGACCATAGATCCCCGACGCCCGGGGTCCACCTTCAAGCTGTTCACGTACACCGCTGCCATCGCCTCTGGAAAGTTCACCATGACCACCCCGGTCCTAAACGAGCCGATCAACATCAACGGCTACTCGCCGCAGAACTACGAGCACAACTTCACCGGCATCTGTCAGCTGCAGAACTGCCTCGGTAACTCCATCAACATCCCGGCGGTGAAGGTGGAGATGATCACCGGCCTGCCCAACGTGGTGAGCATGGCAGAACGGATGGGCGCATCGGAGATGCTCAATCCCCAGAACACATACGGGCCAGCTTTGACCCTGGGCGGTCTCTCCATCGGACTCACTGAGCTGCAGATTGCGACCGGAGCCTCGGTGCTGGCCAGTGGCGGGGTGCTCCACCAGCCGACATCGATACTCGAGGTGGTGAGCGGCAGCCACATCATCTATCAGTACAACGTGGCCCACAACTCCCTTCAGGTGGTCCCCCCCGATGTCGCCTTCATCATGAACGCGATGCTCTCCAACAACAACAACCGGATCCAGGACTTCGGGCCCTATGCCCACCTCACCCTGCCCGGACGGCCGGTCTCGGCCAAGACCGGGACCTCCGACAAGCAGAATGCCGCAGGCCAGTACAGCAGCAACATTGAGGACAACTGGACCTTCGGGTGGACGCCTCAGCTGGTGACCGGGGTCTGGGTGGGCAACCCGGACGGCAAGACCCTCAACAGCGTCACCTCCGGTATCAGCGGGGCCGCTCCGCTCTGGCAGGTCTACATGGAGAAGGCGCTGGCCGGCCAGCCCGTGATGTGGTACCCCAAGCCTGCGGACGTGGTGCAGGTTGGCAGCGGCCCCTACCCCTACTACTACCTCCCCAACACCGTCACCAACGCCTTCTCGCCGGTGAACTGCCCACCGGCCTACCAGAGCAACTGGAACGGCACCTGCTGAGCCGCCCCGAGCGCCCTTGAGGGAGCGGCCGGTCGGGGCTGAGACCAGAAGGGGGCGGTGATCAGGGCCGCGCTGACTGCGAGCGCCGAGACCGCCGCCATGATCCAATACCTGGCGTTCGTTGCCCGCCAGCCGGTCGCGATACGGCTCCCGACTTCCCTCTGCATCTGACCCCCTACGAAGACAATCGTGAGGGGCCGTTTCTTCGGACGCCAAGCCCTGTACCAGCGGTACACCCACTGCTCGGGCCGACACTGGCTTGGGTGAACCTGGGACGGGACTTTCTCGGCCCTACTGCCATTTGTGTGGGTGAACTGAGGGGGTAGACGAGAAGCGCACCGCCGACTTTTCCTACGATCTCTGTATGTCAACAACCGAGATCGGCTGGAGGTCGTCGAGCGATGCGCCAAACACGAGTATGGGCCAGGGGCCTGGGTCTGTGTGGAGCCGTAGTCGAAGGAGTTGAGGCGGAAGCGGGGACCAACATTCTGGTGGTCTCGGTTCGGGTCAGATCGGGCGATCGGGACCGCTGCGGCATCTGCCGGCGTCGTTGTCCGGGGTTCGATCTGGGAAGAGGCAGACGCCGCTGGCGAACGCTGGATCTGGGATCGAGCCTGACCGTGCTGGAGGCAGACAATCCCAGGGTCACCTGCCCAGACCATGGCGTGGTGGTGACCTGGGTGCCGTGGGCTCGCCACGGCAGTCGCTTCACTCGCACCTTTGAGGAGCAGGCCGCCTGGTTGACAGCTCACAGCGCGGAGAGCACCGTGGCGACGCTGCTGCGGGTGACCTGGCGGAGCATCGTGAGCATCGTCGACCGGGTGGTCACGGCGGCGGAGGCGGCGCGGGATCCCTTCGCCCACCTCGAGAAGATCGGCATTGACGAGATCTCATGGAAGAGGGGCCAGCGCTATATCACGGTGATCGTCGATCACGACAGTGGGCGGCTGGTGTGGGCGGCCAAGGGGCGCGACGAGGCCACCCTGCACCAGTTCTTCGACGCTCTGGGCGAGGAGCGCTGCCGCAAGCTCCGCCGGGTGAGTCGCGATGGCGGCAGTTGGATTGTCAACGTGGTGACGCAGCGCTGCCCCAACGCGATCCAGTGCACTGACCCGTACCACGTGGTGAGCTGGGCCACTGACGCCCTGGATGAGGTCCGGCGAGCAGTCTGGAACCAGGCTCGCCGTGCGGGCGACCTGAAACTCGCCCACGAGCTCAAGGGGGCCCGCTGGGCGCTCTGGCACAACCCAGAGAACCTCACCGAGCATCAGGAGGCCACTCTGGAGAGCCTGGCACGACTGAATCGACCGCTATTTCGCGCCTACCTGCTCAAAGAGTCACTTCGTTTGGTGTTCCACATGGGACGGCGCCGGGCGATCCACGAACTCAATCGCTGGTTGCAGTGGGCTCGCCGCTCTCGACTCCAGCCCTTCGTCAAGCTGGCCCGCACCATCACCAAGTACCGAGCCAGTATCGAAGCAGCCCTGCGCTACCGGCTCTCCAACGCTCTCGTAGAGAGCACCAATCAGAAGATCCGCCTCATCATGCGCCGCAGCTTCGGCTTCCACTCCGCCGAAGCCATCATCGTCATGGCCAAGCTCTGTCTCGGCGGTCTCTGCCCGCCCCTCCCGGACCGCTCATGACCCATTCAAACAGCAGTAGTGCCACTTTCTCCCACTCCCGCCGCGATCGACGGGAGACCCCAGACGGCGGAGGCTCCTCCGAGGTACCGGACTGGGTGTGGTTTCTCGTATGCTCTGATGGTGCTTCTCGTGGCCAGCGCCAACGGTTCAGTGGGGATGGAGGCGGGGTGGGCCATCCTGTCCTCAGGCGGCTCCGCCCTAGACGCGGTCGAGGCAGCGACTCGCGAGGTTGAGGACAACCCAGACGACCACTCGGTCGGCTACGACGGCTATCCCAACCTGCTCGGCACGGTCGAACTTGACGCGTCTCTCATGGACGGAGCTACACGGCGGGCCGGGACAGTGGGAGCGGTTCATGGCTACCGCCACCCGATCACCATCGCGCGGGCCGTGCTCGACCGCCTGCCTCATGTGATGGTGGTTGGACAGGGAGCCGAGCGGCTTGCCTCCGAGCTGGGAATGCAGCCCGAGGAACTGCTTACTGAGGAGACCCGGCAGGTCTGGCGCGATGGTGTTGACGGCCGCCTCGAACCCAATGACTCGAGACGAGGTCTCCTGGACCGGATCTCCACCTTGTTTACCGACCCCGAGCACGTGGCTGGGACGGTGAACTTCCTGGCGATCGACGGACGGGGCCACATCGCGTCTGCGGTCAGCACAAGTGGGTGGGCATGGAAGTACCCCGGAAGGCTGGGCGACTCGCCCGTGATCGGGGCGGGCAACTACTGTGACGACCGCTACGGCGCTGCCGCCTGCACCGGCTGGGGCGAGTTGGCGATCCGTGGTGTCACGGCGCACTCCGTGGTGGGAGGTCTCGCGCATGGGCTGGGCCTTGAGGCATCCGCGGAGCGGGCGATAGCTGACCTGAGCGGCCTGGATGTTCCCGGCGGCGAGCCAATCATGCAGCTCGTGGCAATCGACCGGGCCGGGCATCATGTTGGCCTCAGCACACATCCCGGCAACACCTATGTGGCCTGGGAGAGTGGCCAATCTACGTTCACAACCCTGCCCCGCCGCGTGGTGAGCCTGAGCGGTTAGAGCACGTCATCGGCTCCCGGACAAGTTTTGGCCCCAACTTCTCCGAGATGGCACTGGGCCTGAGAGCCGGGCGACACGGGAGTGGCCCTACATCAACTGGCATCCGCGCCCCGTGATGCAGTGGAGCAGAGAGCTCTGTAGTCACAGATGAACGACGGCACTTGAGGTGAACCTCCCCGCCCCTACGGACAGGGCCTGTGGCGCTCCGTCCGCTGGCTTGGGGTTGCGCGCCGTCGCTCGCCTCACGCCACCGCAGCCAAATGGCCTGGCACCGAAGGGCCAGTGGATGGGTTTGCTGGGACACGCTCGCTGCCCGCAGCTGCCTGCGGCAGGGCCCGGTTCGGGGCGGTAGTCAGTCAGGCTCAGAGTCGCCCGGCAGACAGCGGTCCGCGTCTCGCCCACCCTCGCCGCCGCTACGCTCATCTGTGCGGATTACGTCCTCAAGGCACGCCCTGGGGATCGTCCGACTGGAGGCAGCGACCCAATCCCCGTCAGGTGGCCGACCCCAGCACCGCGCTGGCCAGTCGCTCCGGGGAATCCGTGGTCGCCGCGTCAGGAAAATGGCAGCAGACCTCACTCACTCCCAGATCGAGATAGGCCTGGAGCTGCTGGGCGCAGGCGGTGGGAGTTCCCACCAGCCGACGGGCTCTGTAGGACTGGGCGTCTTCACCGTGGCGGTTGTGCCGCTGGGCCAGCAGATCGGCGCCGGCCTCCGTGTCCGCCACCAGGCAGTCCAGCACCACCGCCACCCGGATGCTGCTCAGCCTGCGGCCCAGGGCCCGGCAGTGCTCAGCCAGCACGTCGAGCTTGCGCGCCACCCGCTGCGGGGGGCCGAAGAGGCTGCAACCGTCGGCGTGGCGGGCGACCTGCCAGAGGGTGAGCCGCTCACCGCCACCGGCTATCCAGATGGGCGGAGACGGCCTCTGGATCGGTTTGGGGTACACCCGAGCGTCCTCGACCACCGCGTAGCGGCCCTCGAAGTGGGTCACCTCATGACCCCAACAGGCTCGGAATAGCTCCACCGCCTCTCCGCAGGCATGAATCCGCTCGCGCAGCCTGGGGACCGGCAACCCGAAGGCTAGGGCCTCGGCGGGGTCGGATCCCGCGCCCAGGGCAACCTCCAATCGACCGCCGCTGAGCACATCCAGGCAGGCGAGCTGATGGGCGAGCTGAGTCGGCTGATGGAGCGGCATGGCCAGGCACATGGCTCCCAGCCTGACCTTGGTGGTCGCCCAGGCCAGGGTGGCCAGGCTGATCAGGGGATCGAGGACCGGCGATCGGTCGTCGGGGAACACGCCTTGGAGGTGGTCGTACACCCAGACCGCTCCGTACCCGCTTCGTTCGGCGCGCAGGGCGACCTCGACCATGGTCTCGAACAGAGCAGCAGCCGGGGTCCCGCTGGGGATCTCACTTCGCCACCCCTGGGGAACGAAGCACCCTAACCTCAGACCGGTCACCGGGCTGGTACCAGAGCTCCTGCGCGGCGCGGGCGCACTCTCCGGGCGGGACCCCACAGGCCCTCCAGGTCGTAGTAGGCACGCTCCCCCGGCAGGAAGACATGTCCTATCACCGAATCGAAGTCCAGGCAGATCCAGGAGGCCTCCTCCAGGCCGGCCCGAGCCAGCGGGTGGATGCCCAACCTGCCCGCATCCTCCACCATCGCCTCGGCCACGGCTCGGACCTGACGGTCGGTGTCACCCTCGCAGATCACGAAGTAGTCAGCCATGGTCGTTCTGCCCCGCAGGTCGATGCGAACCACATTACGCGCCTTCCGAGAGAGCGCCGCGTCCGCGACCAGGCGGCTCAGCTGAAGTGGCGTCATGCGGGGGCGATTATCCCACTGTCAGTTTTGGCGAGCCCTGGCACATAGCGGTACAGGCCCGCCCGCAGGATCTCCCGCCGGACCGCGACCGACAGCTGGCCGGAGCAGTCTTCGCCATTCCCCAGGCGATCGCGGATCTCGGACGCCTCGAGCCCAGGGGCCATGACCCCCACCGCCATGGCGTCGGGCACCGGGTACCCAGCCCGCCTCAACTCCGCGATAACAGAGGACGCCCGCTCGGCAACCCCAGAGCGGTCGAAGACGACCAGGCGCGCGCGTTCGAAGATGACCTCGGCTCGCTCCCACTCCGGCAGGCCAGCCGCGGCATCGGTCCCCAGAGCCAAGAGAAGCCGGCCCCCGGGTGCCTCCAGATGCAACTGCTCAAGCGTGTCGGCTGTATAGGAGGGTCCGTTGCGGCGGACCTCCAGGTCGCTGACGCTGACCAGCGGGTCGCCAAGCTCCGCCACCGCCAGCCTCACCAGCACCAACCTCTCTTCAGCAGAGGCACCCGGCGCGTCCCGGTGGGGGGGGCGGCCGTTGGGTACCACGAGCACCGGCAGGGCGAGCCGCTCGCGCAGACCCGAGATGACCGCCATGTGGCCGAGGTGGGGCGGATCGAATGTGCCTCCGAAGATCACCCGGGGCGCGGTCACGGCGCAGAGATCTCCGGCACCATAGGCGCCTGCGCTCCCGACTCCGGGAAGAAGGTGAATGAAGCCCCCCCGATCTCAACCTCGGAACCGGGGGACACCCCGGCCTTGAGGAGAGCGTCCTCGACCCCCTGTTTGATCAGCTGCCGCTGCAACCTGAGCACCGAGGTCTCGTCCTCCATGTCGGTCATCTCCACCAGCTTGCTGAGAGTGTCGCCCCTGACCTCGACTCTGCCCTGGTCGATCACGACCTGGAAGCTGCGATCGCGAGGTGCGGGCCCCTGGTAGAGGCGGAACGAACCCGACTCATCCGGGCTCGGGACAGCGGCGGACATGGCTCGTGAACACTCGACAAGCAGGCGGTCGGTGCCGGCCCCGGTATTGGCGGAGATCGGGACCAACACCGCACCCTTGGCGAGCTGGGAACCAAGCCCATCCAGGACGTCTCCGATCTCGGCTTCTGTCAGCAGGTCGATCTTGTTGACCGCCACGACCGATGGCTTGGATGCCAGCTCTTGACTGTGGTGGTTGAGCTCGCCGGCAACCTGGGCGTAGGCGGCCACCACCCCGGCACGCCCCAGGCTGGCGTCCAGCAGGTGGATCAAGACCCTGGTCCTGGCCAGGTGGCGCAGGAACCCGACTCCCAGACCGGCGCCAAGGTGGGCCCCCTCGATGAGGCCGGGGACGTCAGCCGCGGTCAGGCTGCGCCCGGATGCGAGGTCGACCACCCCGAGATTGGGGGACAGCGTCGTGAATGGATAGTCCGCGATCTTGGGGCGGGCCCCCGTGAGCTGTGCCAGCAGCGTCGACTTGCCCGCGTTGGGCAACCCCACCAACCCCAGGTCTGCGATCAGCCGCAGCTCCAGGCGCACCTTGCGGGTCTCGCCGGGCTCGCCCAGCTCCCGGCGCCGGGGCGCCTGGTAGGTCGAGGTGGCGAAGTGGGTGTTGCCACGGCCACCACGTCCGCCCCGGGCCGCCACCACATCGGCCCCGGCCCGCTCCAAGTCGGCGAGCAGCTGACCGGTGTCGGCATCGAAGACCATGGTTCCGCAGGGGACGTACAGCGTGACCGCGGAGCCGTCGGCGCCGTGTCGCTTGGACCCCTCACCGGGACGTCCCGACTGGGCTCGGAAGCTGCGCTCGAGCTGGAAGCCCTGCAGCGAGCTGATCCCCTCCTGGGCCCGCACCACGACATCCCCGCCGCGGCCACCGTCACCGCCGTCCGGTCCACCCTTGGGCACGAACTTCTCGCGGCGCAGACTGCTGGAGCCGGCACCCCCCCGGCCCCCGCTCAGCGACAGCACCACCTCGTCTAGGAACATGATGCGACCCCGGCCAGAGCCCGGGCGGTGTCAGGCGACAGGGGCGCCCGCTGAGCTGATCGTGACGCGGGTGCGGGTGGTGCGGTAGGGCTGGTAGTTCACCTGGCCGCTGCTGAGCGCGAACAGGGTGTGGTCCTTGCCCACCCCGACTCCTGGGCCCGCCAGGATCCTCGTGCCGCGCTGGCGCACCAGCACCGCCCCGGCCAGGACCGATTCGCCTCCGTAGACCTTCACCCCCAACCGCTGGGAGTTGCTGTCCCGGCCATTACGACTGCTGCCACCGCCTTTCTTATGCGCCATCGCCTGGCTCCTCCACCTCTGGCTGCTTCTTGACCGCAGCCGCCCGCGGGGCCCGCTTGGCAGCAGCACGCGGGGCGCGCTCCTGCTTGGCGACCGCGTCGCCTGCCGCCTCGACGACCTCGACCTCCGGGGCCGACACCGCCTCCGGCTCCGGCTCAGCAGCAACCTTGGGTGCAGCCGTTCGGGCCGCCCTCTTGGTCCTCTCCACCGCCGGTCCCACGGAGTCGATCCTTATCTCAGTCAACTCGGCGCGAAAGCCACGCTGGCGGCGGTAGCGCTTCTTGGGCTTGTACTTGAAAACCAACACCTTCTGGCCGCGCAGATGGCTCAGGGCCGTCGCTGTCACGGTGACCCCGGCAACCGTGGGGGTGCCGACAGAGGTGGCGGCCGAGTCCCCGGATTCGGCGACCACCATCCTCACATCCTGCAACTGGATCTCGTCCCCAGGCTCAACATCCAGACGGTCGACCACGACCCGCTGCCCTGGGGTGGCCCGATATTGGCGGCCGCCAATCTGGACTATGGCGTACATTCAGAACTCCTGGGAATGGGCGGGGGCCGCACGGCTCCGCAACGGGCACTGAAGCTGTCATTGGTCAGCTCACCCGAAGCCGGAGTTTACCAGACCGGGGGCTCGGCCCGGCCCCGGGAACGGGGCACCGCCACACTCAGGGGCCGGTCACTGTCACGGCGGCGAACGGGCCGTAGTTCAATTGGACTTCGTTCTGGGAGGCTGAGCCGTTACCGGCGACCATGCCAGCGGTGGCCGAGTAGACCCCCCGGCCCACGTCCGGGAGCACCTTGACCTCGAAGGTCAAGGTGAGCAGCCCAGGCCCCGATCCCGACTGCCCCGGTATGTCGAACCCCGCCCACGTCGGTATCACCGTGCCTACGATCGGATAGCTGGCGCCTGAGGTGCTGGCGTTGCCCGAGGTGGACTCGGTGGTCACGTAGTCGAAGTCAGAGGGAAGTGTGATCGCCAGGGAGGTACCCGGGGCGGATCCGCTGCCGGTGTTGGTGATCACGGCGTCGTAGGTCACCATCGACCCCGCGGTCACCGCCGCCGGATTGACGTGGAGGCTCAGGCTGAGCGATGGCGCCGGGGTCACCTGCAGGGTCATTGGGCGGCCCGAGATGGAGTTCTGATAGCCGGTCGCGAAGACCTCGGGGACCACGTGCACCGACCCCGCCGAACCGGTCGCCTCCAGGTTGGCGGTTATCACGACCTGGCTGGCCTGACCCGCGGCACCCGGCCCTATCGTCCAGCTGCCCCAGGTGAGGGTGGCATCACGGGAAGCCGGGGTGATGTCAGACGCACGCACGGTATCCCCGTTCTGCACCACGGAGGCGGTGCTGGTGTAGGTGAAGCCACTGGGGACATTCATGCGCACCGTCACCCCTTGATAGGCCGACCCGCCCTGGTTGGTGACGGTCACCTGGACCTGGGCGGTGGTCCCCTGCGGGACCGCCTCCGATGACCCGGAGCTGCCGGTCGGAGCGATGACCAGGGAGGCGACCTGGAGCGCGGTGGGCACTGACGAACCTCCGCAGGAGGTCGTCAGAGCCGCCGCCATCCCGATCACGGGAAGGCAGGCGGCCACCCCCATGTGTCGCCGAAGGTTCAGCGGGTCCCTCCACTGCGATTGGAGCTTGCCAGCGGCCGCCTGGTGGTGGCCGACTTGCCCAGGGGCACCGGATGGTCAGGCGCGGTGGGCAGAGGGTCTGGATAGCCGACCTCGCTCAGCAGCTGCATCGCCATCTGACAGTCGAGCCCAATCACGGTGTCGGTCCTGCCCCCGATGGCGTCCACCAAGGAGCCCCCCAGACCCTGGACCGCATAGGCTCCTGCCTTGTCAAGTGGCTCCCCGCCGGCGACGTACTGCTCCAACTCCTCATCGTCGAAGGCACGCATCCGCACCGCCGATCGGGATACGCCGGTGCTCTCCTTCATGGTGCTGGGGCAAAGAGCGCAGACCCCGGTGAGGACCACGTGCCGCTGTCCTCGAAGCGAGCGCAGCATCTCCTTGGCCCGGACCTCGGTCAGGGGCTTGCCCAAGAGCCCCGTCGGGCCCATCACCACGGTGTCAGCCGCCAGCACGTAGGCCGAACCCTGTGAACCGACCTGCGCGATCACGGCATGGGCCTTGGCACGGGCCACCAGCTGGACCGCCAAATCGGCGCACATGCCCGGCACCATCTCTTCCTCGATCTCGGGCGGGCGCACCGTGAACCTGAGTCCCAGCCGCACCAGAAGTTCCCGACGGCGCTTCGAACCGGAGGCCAGGACTAACTCCGCCACGTCCTTGATAAGCCTCCCAGTTCCGGTAATTGGCCGCAGCTTTCGCTCGGCCTGTCCCCGCACCAATTCCTCACGGGAATCTAAGTCTACCAGCGGGACCGGTCAAGCCCGGTTTGGGGCCCTCGCGAGAGGAGCCGGCGGCCCCCGCCCCACAGGCCCCCCAGGAGCAGGCTGACCAGGAGCCAAGCCCCCATCCCTTCCCATACCGGTAGCCCCACGACCTGGGGGAACACCAAGAACAGAGCGACCGACATCCGGGCCGCCCAGGCGCAGGCCTCGATGGGCTCCACGCCGGGATCGGGGCCGGCGGCCCACGGCGCAGCCAGCAGGCAGATGAGCCCGAGCCCCACCCGGCCGGCCTCCGCGCCAGGTCCAGGCGTCGCCAGCAGGGTGGTCCAGTCAGGTGCCGCCAGGACCTCGGCCAGAATAAGTATCGCCGCCAACGAGGTGGCGGAGACCAGAACCCGGATGTGGCGGTGCGGTCGCTCCTCGGCGATCAGCAGGTCCAGCCCCAGGAGCCCCAGGAGCGTCAGCGCCAGCCCGCCGATCCCGACCTGAGTGAGCCCGCCCACCGATAGGGCACGCAACGGGCTGCCCGGCCAGGGCAGCGGTACGACCGCCAAGGAGCCCAGCGCGGCTGGCACCAACATGCGGCCAGGATCGCCCCAGGACCAAGAGCTGGCCCAGCGCGACGGGGAGGCCGCCAGGGCGAGCAGGAAGGAGGCCGCCAGCAGGGTCAGTGCGCCGGGATATAGGAGGATCCCGGCACACAGGGCCAGTCCGATCAGGATGTGGCTCAAGTCCGCAACCCGAAGAGCAGGTGGATCGCCGGGACTGGCACCAACCCCAGGATCATGGTGAGCAGCGCCACCCCCAGGCCCAACAGCTCGGCCACCCGAGTCAGGGGGGCCCGACCGGGTCTGAGGGCGGAGCGCATGCCCGCCGCGGCGGAGCCCAAC
>JAJZJU010000149.1 GCA_021809895.1 bacterium | reverse complement strand
CTCGCCGTGCATGTGATAGTCGCGGGCGAAGGAGGTCGACATCAGGTTCTCGGAGCGGTCCTCCACCCACTTCACCGGCTTTCCGGTCACGATCGAGCCCACCACCGCCAGGACGTATCCGGGGTAGATCCCCACCTTGTTGCCGAAGCCACCCCCGATGTCGGGGGAGATGATCCTGACCTTGTGCTCGGGGATCCCCGCCACCAGGGCGTAGAGCGTTCGATGAGCGTGAGGCGCCTGAGTCGTCGACCAGGCGGTCAGCTGCCCCGTCACCCTGTCCATATGGGCGATGCTGCCGCAGGTCTCCATGGGGGCTGGATGCACCCTGGGGTAGAGCATGTCCTGGGCCACCACCACCTCGGCCCTGGCGAAGACCTCATCCGTCTCCTGGCGGTTGCCGGCCTCCCAGTCGAAGATGTGGTTGTTGGCCTTGCCCTCGATGTCGTCGCGGATCACGGGGGCACCGGGCTCCAGCGCTCTTCTGGCATCCACCACCGGCTCCAGCGGCTCGTACTCGACCTGGATCAGCTCCAGCGCGTCGCGCGCCGAGTAGCGGTCCTCCGCCACCACGAAGGCCACCTCCTGGCCGAAGAACCTCACCTTGTCGGTCGCCAAAACCGCCTGCACGTCGTGGGAGAGAGTCGGCATCCAGGCCAGCTTCAACCCCTCCAGCATCTTGCCCGTGATGACCGCCTTGACCTTGGGATGCGCCTCGGCCGCGGAGGTGTCCACCGAGAGGATGCGCGCGTGCGCGTAGGGGCTCCTCAGGATCGCCCCATGGAGCATCCCGGGCAGCTTGATGTCGTCCAGATAGTGGCCCTGGCCGCGCAGGAAGCGGGCATCCTCCTTGCGCAGCATCCGCCCGAAGCCGATGGGATTGCCCGCCGCGCTGAGCGGCGCCGCGTCGGTGACAGTCATGACGCCACCTCCTGCTTCTGCGCGGCGGCCCAGCGGACCGCCCTCACGATGTTCTCGTAGCCGGTGCATCGGCAGATCTGCCCGGAGATAGCCTCCCGGATCTCCGCCTCGCTGGGGTCGGGATTGTGATCCAAGAGCCAGCGTGCCGTCATCATCATCCCGGGGGTGCAGAAGCCGCACTGGAGCCCGTGCTCACGCATGAAGCCCTCCTGCACGGGGTCGAGCCCGTCGGCTCCCTCCAGCCCCTCCACCGTGCGGATGTCATGGCCGTCAGCCATGGCCGCCAAAACAGTGCAGCTCTTGACCGGCTCCCCGTCCATCCAGAGCACACAGGCCCCGCAGTTGGAGGTGTCGCAGCCCCAGTGGGTGCCGGTCAGCCCCAGCTCGTCGCGGATGAAGTGGACCAGCAGCAGGCGCGGCTCGATCTCCCCGCTGACGGTCTCGCCGTTGACCTTCATCGTCACCCGCATGGTCACACCCCTCCTTGTCCGGCTTGCCGAGTGGCGCGCCACAGGGCCCTTCTCGCAAGCTCACCGACCAGATGTCGCTTGTAGTCCTCGGGCCCACGCTGGTCCGACTGCGGCCGGCAGCCGGCGGCCGCCATGTCGGCGGCCGCCGCCAGGTGCTCGGGCGTGACCGGCTGGCCCCGGAGTGCCTCCTCCGCCGCTCGAGCGCAGAAGCCCTGTGCGTTGACGGCCGCGAGCCCGATGCCGACATCGCTGATCCGGCCGTCCGCCACGGTCACGAAGCAGCCCACCGCCGCGATCGACCAGTCGCCAGCGCGGCGCTCCACCTTCTCGTAGGCGCTGCCGGCACCAGGTCGGAGCGGCAGGCGCACCTCGGTCAGCATCTCCGCCGGGCCAACCTGGGTCTCGTACGGGCCCAGGTAGAACTCCCGGGCGGGAACGGTCCTGGAGCCCGCAGAGGAGCGGATCACCAGCTGGGCGCCGAGCGCGCAGACGACCGCGGAGAGGTCCTCGGCCGGGTCCCCCTGGCAGAGGGAGCCCCCGATGGTGCCGCGGTTGCGGACCACCGGGTCCGCTATGACCCGCTCCGCCTCCGCGAAGATCGGGTAGTGGCGGCGCAGCGCCTCGGAGCTGAGCAGCATGGCGTGGCGCGTCAGCGCCCCGATCGCCAGCTCCTGCCCCTCGACCCGGATGTAGCTCAGATCGGAGATGGGGTTGATGTCGACCAACCGCTCGGGGCGGGCCAGCCGCAACTTCATCATCGGCAGAAGGCTGTGCCCCCCGGCGATCAGCCGGGTCTCGGGACCGTGCCGTTCCAAAAGCGCCAGGGCTTCGGCGACACTGGTCGCGCGGTCGTACCCAAACGCAGCGGGTGTCTGCATCTTCCCCTCCTGCTTTGACGAGCGCCTACACTTGAACCGTGGGTGAGTTTACTCGCCGCGATGGGGCTTTGGGGAAGGGGCCCGGGTCGAGATCGGTGGCCGCGCCAGCATCCCTGGCGACCCCGTCGCTGGGCCGGCCGGAGCCGGCCCCTGATGGCTGCAACACGGACCTCGTTCCGGCTGGGGGCTTGGCCAAATGAAGGATGTCTTGGCTGACATCGACCGCTGGCTGGCCCGCGGCGAGAGGGTCGCCCTGGGAAGAGTCGTCGGGGTGGAGGGCTCCGGCCCCCGGGACCCCGGCGCCACCATGGCAGTATCCGCCCATGGCGAGGTCGCGGGTTCGGTCTCGGGCGGGTGTGTCGAGGGAGCCGTGGTCACAGAGGCGCTGAGGGCGCTGGAGGAGGACCTTCCGGCCAGAGTTGTGAGCTTCGGCTACTCCGACGCGGAGGCCTTCACGGTCGGCCTAACCTGCGGCGGAACCATCCACCTCCTGATCTCCTCCGGGCTGCCAGAGTTCTACCCGCAGCTCAGACACGCGCTGCTGGCGGAGGTGCCGGTGGCCGTGGCCACGGTGGTCCGGCTGCAACGCGACGGCGAGACCGACCAGCTGGCAGAGGGAGCCTCCATCCCCATCGCCGGCGGCAAGACCTGGATAGGGGCCTCGATCCTGGTGGACGCCTCCGGCGCCATCCAGGGGTCCCTGGGAAACCAGGACCTGGACCGGGTTGTGGGGAGGGACGCCCAGGGTGCCCTGGCCGCCGGGCAGTCCGACTTTCGCCATTACGGGCTGGCCGGGGAGGCGCAGCGCGAGGCGGTCACGGTCTTCGTGGAGGCTTTCGCGCCACCGCCCCGCATGGTCATCTTCGGCGCGGTGGACTTCACCGCCGCCCTGGCCCGGGTCGCCAAGGTGCTCGGCTACCGGGTCACCGTCTGCGACGCCAGGTCCACCTTCGCGACCAAGGCTCGATTCCCGATGGCGGACGAGGTGGTGTGCTCGTGGCCCCACGTCTTCCTGCAGGGGGTCAGCCCGCCGCTCGAGGAGCGCGACGCCATCTGCGTGCTCACCCACGACCCCAAGTTCGATGTGCCGGCCCTCCAGGAGGCGCTGGCCAGCCGGGCCGGCTACCTGGGTGCGCTGGGATCCCGGCGCACCCACGAGGAGCGCTGTCGGGCGCTGATCGCGGCCGGGGTCGCCCCAACTCAGTTGGCGCGGATCATGGGACCGATTGGGATGGACATCGGCGCCCGCACCCCCGAGGAGACGGCGATCTCGATCTGTGCCGAGATAATCGCGCTGCGCACCGGCCGGCCCGCACCATCCTTGCGCGATGGCCAGGGACCGATCCACCTTG
>JAJZJU010000148.1 GCA_021809895.1 bacterium | reverse complement strand
GGTACCGCGCCTGGTCCTGGGGATCTCCAAAGTTGATCGAAGACGGCAGGGTGATGAAGGGCAGGTGAAGCTGCACCGCTTGGGACTCGAAAGCGCTGGCGGCGTCGAGCTGACCAGCCTGCAGCTGGGCCTCCAAGGCGGTCTCAGGGTAAATCTGCGAACCGGGATCGCTGCCTCCCAGGTCCTGCGCCGCCAAACCTGGGGGAAGCCGGTAGAGCTTCGCCGCCAGCCCGACCATCATGGCGAACGCCTGCCCTTGAGGATCCGTGGCGGGATCGGTGCGACCGAGCCGAAAACCGGGCCGGGCCAGCAGGGTGAAGAGGTCGCGCAGGGGCAGCTTGTGGTCACGGATCTGGCTCAATCGATTTGCGTAAGGACCGCTGGGATAGTAGGCGACGACCAAGGGGCTGGAGGCGATCCGCAACGCCCAGCGCGTGTACCGCGGTTCCAGCAGGGCCAGCGGTCCCGGTCCCACTGAGATGAACACATTTGGGGTTATCTCCCCGGATATAACCTCCTGGGCGAGGCCAAGGCTGCCGCCGCCCCGCCCCTGGTACGGATACCCGTCCGCCCTGGTGAACTCCGGCCCGAGGTACTTGGACATGACCAGCTGGAGGGAGCCTGCGAAGGCCGCGTCGACGCTCCCGGATCTGGCGCCTGGGCCTGGATCCGGGTTCGGGCCGCAGCCGGCAACCACCACAGCTGTCAGCGCCGCCGCCACGGCCAAATTGATCCTGCTTCGCACGGCGCAAGCAAGACTAGCATTCGTCATGCGTACCTTGCTCACAGGATTGGGGCCGGCGCGGCAACCCTCCAGGAGGCCTGTTCGCGTAGGTAGACGGCCACGCGCCCTTTCGTCTGGGCCACGTACGCACCCGCGGCTGACAGCGTCTCTGCCGCTGGGAGCGTGCCCGGCCTTCGGCGAGCGGGATGGAGTGCCCAAACGCGACAGCTCCAGCCGGCTGCAGGGCTGCGCGGGCTCACTGAGGAGCGGGGGAGCGGTCGCTCCATGCTGTCGCTGCTCTCGTGTTGGGAAGTAGGCCGGCACGCGCAGAGTGCGGGACGGTCGGGCCAGCGGTTGATCCGGGACCGTTGGCCACCAAATTCACCTAAACTGCGCCCATGGACAGCCATCCCGGCCCGCCCACGTCCCAGGTGAGCCCGCTGGCATCGGACCAGGAGCGTGACCTGGCGGTGGAGGTTTTGAGCCAGGCCTGCTCCGACGGTCGGCTCGGCTTGGAGGATTTCTCACTGCGGCTCGAAAGCGCACTCAGTGCGCGGACCGTCGGTGAGCTGGCCCAGCTGACCGTAGATCTGAGCTCTGGGCCCGGCGCCCTGGCCGCTCCTGCGCGTGCAGGCCGTGGCGCCAATTGGTTCATCGCCGTGATGGCATCGACCGTGCGGCGTGGGCGATGGCACCTGCGGCCTTCCTCGCGAGCCGTAGCGGTGATGGGGGAGTGCGTGCTGGACCTACGCCAGGTCGAGGTCGAGGCCCGACACAGTCACATCCTGGCGGTGGCGGTGATGGGCTCGATACAGGTGATCGTGCCTGAGGGGATCGATGTTGACCTCTCGGGCGCGGCCGTGATGGGCAGCAAGGATCTGCTGGGAGGTTCCACCCGGCCGCTGCCGGGATCTCCCAGCATCCACGTCACCTGTTGCGCTCTGATGGGAGAGGTTCAGGTGCGGGTCAGAGCTCCCCAGGAGACTCCACTGAGCGATGGCCGGGATCCCAACCTCGCGGTGGCATCTCAGGCGCTGCGCCGCCACCGCCACCGCCGGCGCTTTCGCGACGACTGAGCTCCGTCCAGGCCCAAGGTGCCCAATGGCGAGCAGTGATGCTTGACAGGCGCACATCCAGCTTGGCGTCGGCCCGCCCAGGGCGCAGCAAGCGGCCCTCCGAGCTAACGCTGGGCGTCCTTGCGACCGTTGGCGGGAACTGGCGAGAATGCGCAGCGGGAGGTGGGCCATGACCGATGCCACACGCAAGGACTTCGCGGGCATACGCCTGGAAGATGCGGATTTTTCAGGAGCCAGGCTGCACAGTTCAAACTTCGAGAACCTCAAGATCACGGACAGCTGGCTGTACAACGCCGACATCTCAGGCGAGATTGAGGGGCTCCGCATCAACGGCGTCGAAGTCGCCCCGTTGGTCGAAGCGGAGCTGGATCGCCTCTTCCCGCAGCGACTGAAGTTACGGGCCAACGACCCGGCAGGACTGAGCGTCGCCTGGAAGATGCTCGAGGGAGTGTGGCAGACCACTGTTGCCAGGGCCCGGGCGTTGCCAGGACCATTCCTGGATGCGCGGGTGGACGAGGAATGGAGCTTCGTCGAGACCCTCCGCCACCTGGTCTTCGCCACCGACTGCTGGCTGGGGCGCATGATCCTGCAGATCGAGCGCCCCTACCATCCCTGGGGAGTGGCGGGTTCCTGGCTGACGGATCCGGCCAGTCTCGGAATCGACTCTGCCGCCACCCCATCGCTCGATGCGGTGCTCGAGGTCCGGCGCGAGCGCATGGATTTGGTGAAGCAGAAGATCGACGCGGTGACCGCGGAGGAGCTGGAGCGGCTCTGTGTCCCACCGGACGCCCCAGGGCACCCTAACGAGCCACGCTCGGTGCTCCACTGCCTGCATGTGATTCTCAATGAAGAGTGGCAGCACAGCACCTACGCCAACCGCGATCTCGGTGTGCTCGAGACGCGAGCCATCTGAGGCGGCCCAAAAGCGTCGAGTGGACTTCGGAGCGCTGCATCATCCCGGCACGCCACCGCGACCGCGGCAGGACATGCCCCGCTCCACAGCGCTGGAGCGAAACAGTAGGTGGCGGGCGGGAGCAGGAGGTACAAGTCGAAACAGATGTCAACGGTCGAAGACCGGTTCCAGCTGGGAGCACCAGCAAGGTGAGGCCAAATTTCTGTCTCTGCCAAGCTCGTGCCCTTTCCACGCTTCAGGTGGGTCGAGCGCAACCTCCTACCTCTGGGCCGCTGCCCCCGTCCAGGTTTCGTGTCCGCCACTGATCAGGTCTCAGTGTCCGTTGACACCAATCGAGGCTGGACTAAGGTCGACCCGGGTCAGGGCTTATCTTGCCGCCATGATCGAACTGCCAGGGGATGCAGAAGCGGGCATGCCTCAGGCCGGCTCGGCTTGGAGAAACTCCAGACGGTTTCCGAAACGATCCTCAGTGTAGAAGCGACCGTGGCCGGGAAATCCACTGTCCCAGGTGACAGGCTATCCGGCAGTCACCGGTCGCTCCGCTAGTCCATGCAGGCCTTCGACGAGAAGGCCAGGGTGCGCCTTGCGAGCGGGCACGAACGGATCCTCCACTCCCAGGTGGATTTCCAGAGATCCCACTCGAAACCAGCAGCCACCACGCGGAGCCAGCGCCGGCAGCTTCTCGAGTTCTCCCATCCCCAGGAGGTCGCGCCAAAAGGCCCGGCACCGAGCTTCGCCCCCGCTCGGGATCGCCAGCTGCACGTGGTGGACCTTGACCTCCTCCCCACGGAGAAATCCGGGGGATTCCCGTCTCGCCTCGGCTGTCTCGTGGGCGGCTTTCACCGTCCCCGCCGTAAGCCGGGGTTGTACCGGGTTCAAGCCGACCCACTCTGTCCGGAAGCCCC
>JAJZJU010000041.1 GCA_021809895.1 bacterium | reverse complement strand
TTCATCCAGAAGATCACGTCACGGGCTGTGATCGGCTTGCCGTTGGACCACTGCCAGTGCTTCAGGGTGATGGTGACCTTGGTGTTGTTGTTGGAGAACTTGGGAGCGTTGGCCACACTCAGGCCGGCGTTGAAGACAGGCTCGCTGCTGGTGTTGCCGAACCAGTACAGCGGCAGATACATGTTCTGGGAGAAATCGGCAAGGTTGGTCACGTTGAAGTAGCCCCCGCTGGCCAGCGGCAGGATGTAGTTGGGGGGGGCGTTGGGGCCCTCCGCGAAGGTCACAGTCCCCCCTGACGCTGTCTTGGGCGTGGTGGTCGTGCCACCGCAGGCGGCGACCAGCAGCGTGGCCACCGCCGCGAGTCCAACCAGGCGCCAGAACGACAACCTCATGAGCATTCCGTGCAACGATTGGGCCCTCCTTGTTTATCAACCGGCCACCGGGCCGCACCGGGCGGATGCTATGTGGACGGTGAAGAGGCAAGGATCACCCGTTGGTGTGAATTCCCGGTCGGGTCACGGAAGTCGTGAGCGCCATCGGCGCTGCGACCGCGCCGGCCCTGGCCTCAGGACTCCTCGGAGGATTCGGCCATCAGTGGCAAACTCTGCCACCTCTGCCGGCTGATCCGATACAGCACGTGCTGCGAGAGGACATGATCCAGCGGAAGATTCGGGTGTCGGAAGTCCTCCTCCATGCGGTGGACCATCCCCAGCCGTTCCATCACCGCCCGCGACCTGTGGTTGAGCTGGGATGTGAAGGAGACGATCTCCTGTAGGCTGAGGCCCTGGAACCCGAACCGCAGGCTGGCCGCCCCCGCCTCGGTTGCGTATCCGAAGCCCCAGGCGTCGCGCGCCAGCCGCCAACCGACCTCGACGGCCGGAGTGAAGGCGGCCTGGAATCCGGGGACAGAAAGCCCCGTGAAACCGATGAAGGAGCCCGTGGCTTTGACCTCCAGGGCCCAAAGGCCGAAGCCTCTGGCCCTCCAGTGGGCCTCGATGCGGTCTGCGAGCTGGTCGCTCTCGGCGTAAGAGAGCGGCCGTGGGAACAGATCCATGACCGCGGGGTCGGCGTTCAGGGCCGCGAAGGGGGCCCTGTCTGAGGGGCGAAACTGCCGCATCGTGAGCCGCTTGGTGGAGACGACCTCACCAGCCACGAAGCCGCCTCAGACCTGCCCGCCGCGCCGGGTCTTGTGGGGGGCCGCCGGGCGCCAGCAGCGGGGACGAGTGCCCCCGGCCGCCGGCTGGGTTGCGCGACCGCACCCGGTCGGGAGATAACCCAGGGCCAGCAGCCGGTTCGGACAGCACTTATGGCTCAGACCGAGGTTATGACCGGCCCCCCAGACTCAAGGAGCAGGCGGTCGACCGCAGCCTTGGTGGGGAGCGAGGTGGTGGCCCCGGCAAGGGTGGTGGCCAGGGCCCCCGCAGCGGTGGCTCGCCCCAGAGCCGCCTCGCGCGGCTCGCCCGCCGCCAGGGCGGCCACGAGTCCGGCGCAGAAGGCGTCGCCCGCGGCAACGGTGTCGACAGCTGTCACGGGCAGCGCCGCCACCGTCAGCACCCCCCGGGCATCCACATGGACCGCGCCCCTTTCTCCCAGGGTGACGATCACTGAACCGCACCCCAGGGAGAGAAGGCGCCGTGCGGCCCTGACCGCTCCCTCCACACTGTCCACCGCCTCACCGGTCAACGAGCTCGCCTCGAACTCGTTGGGGACCAGGACGTCGACCATGGCCAGGGTCGCCGGATCCAGGGGCGCGGCCGGCGCCGGGTTGAGGACGGTGATGACACCGCCCGCTTTGGCCACCCGAAGCGCGGCCCGGGTGGCCTCAAGGGGGATCTCCAACTGGGTCAACAGCACCCGTGCCGAGGTTATTGCCGAGGCGTGGCGAACCACGGTCGCCTCATCCATCTCCGAGTTGGCGAGTGGGACCATGACGATGCTGTTCTGACCGCCGCGGTCCACCCTGATATGGGCGATCCCGGTCGGGAGCGCGGCCGACCTCTCCACCCGGGTGGCGTCCACCCCGTCTGCCGCTAGCTGCCCCAGCACCCGATCTCCGAACTCGTCCTGGCCCACCCGGCCCACCATGGCAGTGGCCGCTCCCAGTCGCGCTGACCCGATCGCCTGGTTGTTGCCCTTGCCCCCCGGCACCATGGCGAAGTCGGTGCCCAGCACGGTCTCCCCAGCGCCGGGCATCTCAGTGCAATTGGCGGTGAGGTCAATGGTCAAAGACCCGACCACCACCACCTCGGTCATCGCTCCACACCTCCATCTGGCCCCGGCCCACCCTCACCCCGGGCAGCAGGAGCGGTTCGGTCCGGCTGGGTCGCGCGGCTGGACACAACCCCATCGGGTGTCCCGCAGCTCAACCGGAGGACCCCAGCCGGTTGGCGAATTCGAAAAGGAAGCGAGCCGCGTCCACGGACATCGCGATCGCCACCTTGGGCCTGGTCTCCGGGGCGGTCGGCGCCAGGGTTATCCGGCGGTCTGCGATGGTGGCACCTCGGGTATGGAGGCCATCCAGGTCGACCGACACCGGCAGCTCCTGATACGTGGCCAGGGAAGGATCCAAGAGGATCGCAGCCGCCAGTGGGTCGCAGAGCTCGAATCTCCGGTTGGCCCCCATCTGTTGCTGCAGGATCCTGCTCGCGAATTCAGCCGGCGCCGAGCCTCCCAGCCGTTGGTGATCGGCGGGCTCGAGGATGGCCTGCCCGGTCACGTCCAGGCCCACCAGAGTGCACCGCCGCCAGCTTGCCCGCAGCACGATCTCAGCGGCCTCGGGGTCGTGGGCGATGTTGAATTCCGCCCAGGGGCTCTGGTTGCCGGGACATGCAACCGCCCCACCCATGATCACGACCTCCGCCAGCAGCCGAGGCAGCCTGGGCTCGACCATGAGCGCCAGAGCCACGTTGGTGAGTGGTCCGATCGCCAAAAGGGATATCTCCCCCGGGTGGGCTCTGGCCAGACGCACCATCTGCTCGACCGCTCCCTCCTGGGTGGGGCGGCTCTTGGCGGGAGCAAGGTGGGCGTCACCCAGGCCATCCTCACCGTGGAAGTGCTCCGCGTGGCGGGACTCCTGGAGCAGCGGCGCACCGGCGCCTATGGCCACCGGCACCGAGGGCCGGCCGGCGGCCTCCAGCGCTCTCAGCGAGTTCTCGGCTCCCAGCTCGGGAGCGACATTGCCGTCGAC
Source organism: bacterium (assembly GCA_021809895.1). Classification (GTDB taxonomy): domain Bacteria; phylum Chloroflexota; class Dormibacteria; order Aeolococcales; family Bog-877; genus AG-12. The sequence goes on along the minus strand of JAJZJU010000041.1, from coordinate 17,442 downwards.
CGTTCCCACCGCCAGGATCTCCACCGCCTCGTCGGCCGCCAGGTAGAGGATGGCGAGCGCGTCGTCGACCCCGGTGTCACAGTCGATGAGCAGCAGCCGGCGCGGCATCATCAGCCCTTCCCTGCGACAGGAGCCGAGGAGCCACCGCCGGCCTGCTCCTGGTGCGAGCGCCACTCTTCCAGTGTCGCCAGGCAGCCCTCCACGGAGTCGAAGACCGCACCCACCTTCTGGATGCACCCGAGCACGTACAGGTTGACCCCCCTGCCCTCGAACCCGACGGTGGCACGGGTGTCAGTGAGGATTCCCACAATCCCGAGCTTGCTGGGGTCGTGCTGCATCAACCCGTAGAAGAGCCCGATCTCGCAGGCTGTCCCGTCGTCCACCGTCGGCCCGTCCAGGAGCGCGACCACCGCGTGAGCGTTCATGAGCCCCTGGTTGTCCTTGGCGAAGATCAGGTCGGCCATCTCCTGCTGCCGGTACCTGCCGTCCTCGCCGGTCGTCGCACCCTCGCGCTGATCCGGGCCGACCACGGTCTGTTCGTGAGGTACGAAGCACTCAAAGCCGCCGGCGCGCAGCTTGGCCGCATTCTCGGAGGTGAAGGCGCGCTCGTAGGCGGTGAACAGGGGCCCGGCCATGTAGAGACGCATCCACTCCTCCTTCGCTCTCGACCGGGTAGTTCAGGGCCTGAAATGAGCGCCCCCGTAGCAGCCGCTGCCAGCCCCGGAACGGGAGTCGCCGGAGCTCAGATTCTAACTTGGGCCGAGTTGCGACAGCCTGCACTCCGCCAACGGCCGATGTGGTCGCTCTCGGCGACAGCGGTGGGCGACCCGGCTCTGGCCGGGCCACCCGCCGCTTGCCTCTGGGCGACCCCGACTAGGCCAGCCCGACGGTCCCCGAGGCCACATCCAGACTCACGCCGGATCCGGTCTCGACCCCGCGCAGAGCCCAGACGATGGAGGCCAGGGCCCCCACCGCCCAGACCCCCAGGCTGAAGAGCACGAAAGCACTGAGGCTGAAGCTCTGAGTCAGATAGATGGTGGGGATGTACAGGCCTATCCCCACGAAGCGGACGACCGCGGTGTAGGTGCCACGGCGGTTGGTCGGCCAGACCTCGCCCTTTAGCGTGTCCTGACTCAGGTAGCTGACGTTGCTGAAGACGTTCAGCACGATGAGCAGGAAGAAGAAGAGGGCAGCCGAGGCGGCCCAGGCACTGGTCGTCACAGCGATGATCAGGGTCGCCACGAAGGTGCCGCAGTAGCCCACCAGGAGCATCTTCTTGCGACTCCAGCGCTCCGCCCAGAGCGCGTAGAAGCCGGACACGAAGCCGGTGACGCTGGCCACCAGCAGGATCGCCGCCGTCAGCTTGGGGAAGTGGGCGGGGCCCAACACGTAGGTGAGCAGGCCGAACCCGGTCGTGCCCGCGAAGGCGAGGCAGCTGATCACCACCAGTCGCAGCCCGATCGAGACCGTCTTCACCGCCCCCTTGGCCTGAGCCGATTGGGTCTCCGAGGCGGCCGCGGCATCGCGGGCCCGGTACTCGTCCGCCCCGTAGAACCTGGCGATCTCCGCGTCGGCCCTTTGGGTCATGCCCTGGGCACGCAGCCACCTGATGGACTCAGGGGTCCTGGTTCTGGCGAAGAACAGAACGGCCAGGACCACGATGAAGGTGGCGGCGATCATGCCCCTCTCAAAGGCGATCCCCTTGTAGGCGCTGAGCAGGGATACCGCTGCCAGGATCAGGCTGCCCAGGTTGATCCCGTTGATCTCCAGCATCATCGTCTTGCTGCGATGGCGGGCGGGCATGACCTCGTGGGATGCGGTCATGATCGTGTTCATCTCGCCCCCGGCGGCGAACAGCATCAGGGCCAGGAAGATGAGGATCAGCACGTAGCTGAAGCTGAACACCAGCCCGATCGCGCCGATCCCGTAGAGGCTCATGGTGATGTAGAAGGTGGTCTTGCGCCCCACCCGGTCAGACAACGGGCCGGCCACCGCGATCCCGATGATGAGCCACAGTGGGGCCCAGGAGAGCAGCAGCGAGCGCAGGGTGGTGGGCATCGCGACCCAGCCCGTGGCGATGGCAGCCATGCCGAAGATGTAAGCCTCGAGGATCATCCCCAGGACAAAGGATGTGAAGTTCCAGGAGTCGGTGGGGAGCCAATGCTCTCCTGCCGTGTCGGTGGCCAGAGAGCCCCCCATTGTCGATTCCAACGCCGATCCTCCCAAACCGGTTGCTGCTCGGTCCCCCTAAGGGAAAGAGCTATGTCTAATCGGTGGCCGACCGGTTTGTCAAGGTGAAAGCTCCCGTCTTGGGAACTGGGATTACGGGCCCGGGATGGCCACCTCATGGCCGCCGAGCCGACCATCTTAACCAGAAGCACCAGCTTGAACGGCCCAGGTCTGCGAGACCTCGGTGTCGGACCCGGCGGCCCCTCGTCCCTGAAGCTGGCAACGGCCGCCGCCAGCAGCCGAGAGCGGCTCGGGAATGGGCCAGCCGCAGGGACCTCTCCGCACCAGTCCGCGCCCACCTCCCCGGTGGCCGGTGACGGGGCCGGCTCAGAGAGCTGGCGACGTCTCCAGGTCCGGTGCAGCGCGAAGAAGGTGCCGGTTCCTCCCGGCCACGCCCCCAGGCCGGAGCCTCAGACCGTGCCCTGCTCCCAGGAGCTGAGGTAGTGCAGCTGCTCCTCCGTCAGGGTGTCGATCTTCACCCCCAGGGCTGCCAGCTTGAGGCTGGCCACCTCTGCATCGATCTCCTGCGGCACCTCGTGCACCCCGGGCCCCAGCTCCTTCCAGGAGCTCGCCATGTGCACCAGGCTCAGCGCCTGGTTGGCGAACGACATGTCCATCACCGCGGCCGGGTGACCCTCCGCAGCCGCCAGGTTGAGCAGGCGCCCCTCGGCCAGCAGGTAGACCTTGCGGCCGTCCGCCATGGTGTGCTCGGCAACCTCGGGCCTGGCCTCGCGCACCTTGGTGGTCAGGCTGTCCAGCGCCGCCAGGTTGATCTCGGAGTTGAAGTGACCGCTGTTGGCGATGACGCAGCCGTCCTTGACCAGCTCCAGGTGGCGGCGGTCGACCACGTTGCAGTCGCCGGTGACGGTGATGATCACATCGGCGATGGGGGCGGCCTCCGCCAGCGGCATCACCCGGAATCCCTCCATCACCGCCTCCAGGGCGGGCACCGGCTCCACCTCGGTGACGATCACCTGGGCTCCCATGCCCCGAGCCCGGGAGGCCAGCCCGCGGCCGCACCAGCCGTAGCCGCAGATGACCATGGTCCGCCCCGCCAGCAACAGGTTGGTGGCCCGGATCAGGCCGTCGATGGTGGACTGGCCGGTGCCGTAACGGTTGTCGAAGAGGTGCTTGGTCTGGGCGCCGTTCACCGCGATCACCGGAAAGCGCAGGACCCCCGCGTCGGCCATGGCCCGAAGCCGGATCACCCCGGTGGTGGTCTCCTCGGTGCCGCCCCGGATCTCCCCCATCTGCTCCGGCGAGCGTCGGTGCAGCTCACCCACCAGGTCTCCGCCGTCGTCCATGGTGAGGTGTGGCCTGGCCGCCAGCACCGACTCCAGATGACGGTAGTAGGTGGGGTTGTCCTCACCCCGGCGGGCGTAGACGTGGATGCCCTGGGAGACCAGCCCGGCCGCCACCGAGTCCTGGGTGGAAAGGGGATTGCTGGCGCAGAGATGCACCTCGGCCCCGGCCGCCTGCAGCGCGAGCACCAGGTTGGCGGTCTCGGCGGTCACGTGCAGGCAGGCGCCCACCCGCAGCCCCGCCAGCGGCTGGTCGGCTATGAAGCGCTCCCGGATCAGGCCCAGCACACGCATCTCGGCGCGGGCCCACTCGATGCGGCCACGACCCTCCTCGGCGAGGGCTGGGTCGGCCACGTCCGATCTGTTGTCGGCGCCAAGCAGCGATTCAGCCACGGTGTCTCCTCAAAGTTCCAACAGGGTCTCGACGCGCGCCCCGGCCAGGCGGGCCCGGCCCCCCAGGGCCAGCAGTTCGATCAGAAAGCCATAGCCGGCGAGCTCGCCTCCCAGCTCCAGGATCAGCTCCCGGGTCGCCACCGCGGTTCCGCCGGTCGCCAGCAGGTCGTCGATCACCAGGATGCGCTGGCCGGGCCGGATGGCATCCCGGTGGACCTCCAGGACCGCCTTCCCGTACTCCAACTCGTAGGTGGCACTGATGGTCTCCGCGGGCAGCTTGCCCGCCTTGCGCACCGGCACCACCCCCAGGCCGAGCTGGTACGCCAGGACCGCCCCAAAGGTGAAGCCGCGGGACTCGATGGTGGCGACCGCGTCCAGAGCCACGCCCCGGTAGCGGTCGGCCAGCCGGTCGCAGGCGCTCCGGAAGGCGTCGGCAGAGGCGAGCAGGGGGGTTATGTCCCGGAACAACACCCCCGGCGCAGGGTAGTCGGGAACATCCCGTATGAACTGCCGCAGATCCGGCTGCGGGACGACCTTCTCAGCCTGCACCCCGCAATGGTATTGGGTCGCGAAGGGGCCGGCCCCAAAGCGTGGTGCGCCTCATCGCAGGAGGCATCCCTGCCGCCCAGAGGGCTGAGAGGCGACGACCGGGGCCCGGTGGCTGCTCGCGCCTGCCGTCAGGAGCTCAGGCTGGCACTCCTGGCTGCCAGGGGTGTCTGGGTCCAGAGCGCTCCGAACACCAGCATCACGGCCGCCCCGATGGCGATGGGACCGACGACTATCCCAATGTGGGTCGCCTTCTCCAAGACGGCGAAGCCCACCACCACCACCACCACCGCCAGGACCACCGACACCAGCCGCGGCACCCTCACCTTCTCCATGAGTTCCGCCACGCCGGGCATGGAGACGGCGATCCCACCCAGGATCGTGCCCACGACCAACCCGAGACCGAGCCCGACCAGCACGTCGAGCGGCCAGTGGATCCCCGCCAGGACCCTGGCCCATCCCACCCCGGCCATGATCAGCAGGGAGAGCAGGGACAGCCACCTGCGTCTGGTGACCCACAGGGTCGCGACGATCGCGCCCCCAAAGGCCAGGTGGTCGCTGGGAAAGGAGTTGCCGTGGGCGGCCGCCGCCAGCAGGGGAACGTGGTACTTCGAGAGGTAGGGCCGCGGCTCGTACCAGAGCAGTCCCAGGACGTGATTTATGAGCAGCGCCACCACCGCCGCGAGGGCCGCGGCCAAGGCCTCCAGGCGGGTCCTCTTGCTGGGAGACCCCAGGAAGAAGAGGGCCACCAGCACAAACGCCAGGGAGAAGATTCCCCACTCCGCCAGGGCCGCGGCCGCGGAGTTCCAGAGACCGCCGTGCGGCCCCTGCTTGGCCAGCACCTCGTAACCGGCATAGTTCCAGCGCAGGATGGCGGGAGAGATCGGCGTGGCGGAGAGGACGGAGAACATGGAGCACCACCTTGACAGTTCCTGATCCCGACACTCTATCGACAGAGCGCCCCCCGTGGCGAGCGACACCTTCGTTGGCTTTGGAGATCTCCCAGCAAGGTTGACCAGGCCAGGCATGGAGCGCCGCCAGACACCTGCACCCGGGGCGAATGGCGGTCTGGACCAACCTCGGGGCGAGAAGCGGTCGATCAGTGCCGCGACCAGGACGTGGACCGCCACCAGCGGCCCGAGTGAGGTCGCCATGGCGCGGGGCGAGAAGCGGCGCCGCGATCGCCGGTGACGTCAGCCAACCTCCGCCCACCAACCGCTCGAGCGTGAAGTTGCGTTCACGGGTCTGCCGCCAGGGCCACCGCCCGCCCTGGTGCCGACACTCTGGAATCGTGCGCCGACAGGAGGTATCCAGCTGCCTACAGCGGGCGCCGTGACGAGAACCCACTGTCGCGCGGGTGCCAGTAGCCGACCGCATCCTCGCCCAACCGCCAGCAGAGAAAGGCGGGCTCGCCCTCAATCTGCGCCGGAAAGTCGACCAGGCCGGTTCCCAGGTCTCGCAGGAGGATCCCCATCGACTGCAGCAGCAAGAAGTCTTCATGCGCCCGCTGACCCGCGGTCAGGATCCGCGAAGCCCAGCCTCCGCCCCCATTGTGACCGGCCAGCGGCCCGAGCCGTTGGGCCTCGGCCGTGGTCAGCCCGATCTCCTCCTGGAGCTGTACCAGGAGCCGCCGCAGCTCGGGAAGAAGCCGATTGGCCTGCTCCACGGTGAAGTTGGGCTCCCCGGTCATCGCCAGGACAGTCCTGCGCCACTCGACATCAGGGCCAAGGTACATCAGCGCTGGAAGGTCGTCCAGGGCCAGCTCCAGCAGCGCCGGGAGTCCCGCCCTGGCAGAGACAGCCGGGCGCTGGACCATCCGGCTTGCCACGCTCGACGCCGCTGCCGGTCGTCAGTGGAGGTGAGATCCGATCAGGGCTCGCCAGGGGGTGGGCTCCGCCCAGCGCTCGATCTCCTCATCGCTGACCCGGCGCCTCCCCATGATCAGCCGCCTGGCCCGCAGGGCCTCGGGCAAGAGCCGTCCGGCGTCGGCCAAACCCAGCAGGGCGGAGGGATGGCGCCGGGCAGCCAGCCCCGACCGGAGCACGACCAGGCCGGCGGCGCTGCCGGCCGGCGGCCCCCACAGCCAGCTCCGAGGCGCGTTGCGCGCCCACAGCAGGGCCCGGTTGGCAAGCACGTGGCGCTCGATCCGGGCACTGCGGTGCAGGCCGCTGCCACCGCGGCGATGGGTGGCCCTGGCCAGAGGCTCGACGAAGCTGCGCCAGCCACGCCAGCGGGCGCGCCAGTCCAGGTCGACGTCCTCCAGGTAGGCGAAGAACGATTCGCAGAACACCTCCCCCTCGAGGGCCACATCCTCCAGCATCTGGCGGCGGTACACGGCCGCGGCCGCGGTCACCCCGAAGACCTCCTCGGCGTGCTCGAAGTGGTCCAGCTCACCCTGGCCGCGGTTGGAGACCCAGCCGCTGCGATGGAGCACGTGCCCGGCCGAGTCCACGACCAGCTCCCCCTCCTCGCGCAGGAGCAGCCCGCCGACACTGCCCACATCGGGAGCCGAGAGGAGCCTGTGGACGGTGTGCTCCAGGAATCCGTCCTGCAGGCGCACATCGAGGTTGCAGAGCATCACGAGCTCGGAGGAGGTGGCCCGGATCCCCTGGTTGGCGGCTCGGGCGAAGCCGAAGTTGGTGGGATTGGACAGCACGACCAGATCGGGTTGGGCCAGAAACCACTCCAGCGACCCGTCCGACGAGCCGTTGTCCACCACCACCACCTCACCCGCACCGGGCCGCTGGGACCGGATCGCGGCCAGGGCCCCCTCGCAGTCATGGCGGCCGTTCCAGTTGATGAGCACCACCGCCAGATCCAGGCTGTCGGTCACCAGATGGTCCTCACGGGCTGACCCTTGGACGCTTGCGCAGCGAGTTCAACACCAGCAGCGCCAGCAGCCGGGCGGCTATTCCCAAGCCCACCAGAGGGGCCAGCCAGCCCTGGGCCCCACGACGGTAATGCCGCGAGTAGAAGCGCCACATCGAGTAATGGAAATGGACCAGCATCGCCAGCGCGGCCTTCTCCGAGCTCCGCCCCTTGAGGTGGAGGACGCTGGCGCTGGGCTCGTACCAGACGTGCCGCCCCAGCTCCCTTATTTGCCAGCAGAGCTCCAGGTCCTCCCCGTACATGAAGTAGCCCTCGTCCAGACCGCCGACCTGGTCCCAAACCTGGCGCCGGACCAGCAGGCAGGCACCGCTGCCGCTGTCCACCACCATCGGCAATTCGGGAGAGATGTGGGTGAGGTTGTAGGCGCCCATCCTGGCGCTCCTGGGGAGCAGCCGGCTCAGACCCAGGAGCCTGTACACAGCGATCTCGGGACTGGGAAAGGTGCGCCGGCAGGCACGGTCGAGGGCGCCGTCGGGACGCAGGATCCGAGGGGACACAGCCCCACGCAAGGGATCGGCCAGGAGCGCTATGACCATGTGGTCCAGCGCCCCCCCTGCCAGCCTGGCGTCGGGATTCAGTAGCAGCACGAACTCGCCGCCCGATCCCTCAGCACCGCGGTTCACCGCGGCCGCGAAGCCAAGGTTGCGCCGCAGCGACATCAGCCTGACGCCGGGGAATTGCCCAGCCACCACTTCGGGCGTGCCATCGGAGGAATGGTTGTCGACCACCGTCAGCTGCTCTTGAGCCAGCCCCTGATCGAGGCAGGAGGAGATGGCATCCGCCACCTCCGAGGCTGACTGGTAGGTGCAGATCACCACCCGGACCGCGGTGACGAGGGCTGGTTCAGGCACCGCTCAAGGCCGCTCTGACCGCCCCATCGCGCTCTGAGCCAAGGTAGTCCCGCAGCTCGCTGCGCCACTCGGCCAGAGCCGGGCCGCCCAGCTCCAGGAACCGGGAATTGTCCAAAACCGAGTACCGGGGCCTTGGTGCCGCAGCTCCCCAGTCCGCCGTCGAGACAGGCTCGATCCGGGCCTGAATTCCCACCTCCTCCAGAGTGGCACGGGCGAATTCGTACCAGGTGGTGGCCCCCTGGCCGCAGAGGTGGTGGATGCCGAGGTGCGGTGTGCTGATGAGCCAGCAGATGGCCGTGGACAGGTCCCTGGTCCAGGTGGGCGCTCCGACCTGGTCCGAGACCACCCGGAGCTCCCGCCTGGCGGCGGCGGCGCGAAGGATCGCCAGGGGAAAGTTGGGCCCCCGGTTGCCGTAGAGCCAGGAAGTGCGCACCAGGTAGAGAGGGCCGCCCATCTCCTGACAGGCGACCTCCCCCTCCCGCTTGCTCTTGGCGTAGACACCTTGGGGCTCGGGGTCGTCGGTGGTCCGCCAGGGGCGTGGCGTGCCCTCGACGGCCTGGCCGAAGACGAAGTCGGTGGAGATGTGACAGAGGGGCACCCCGGCCTCGGCGCACGCGCCGGCCACCACTCCCGCCCCATCCCGGTTTATCGCGAAGGCCAGCTCCGGCTCTGACTCCGCCTGGTCGACCCTGGTGTAGGCGGCGCAGTTGACCACCCGGTCGGGGTGCCCCCTGGTCAGAGCGGCCCGCACCTGGGAGGTGTCGGTCACATCCACATCTGACCGGGCTGCACCGATTGCCTCGTGGCCGGACACGGCCAGGGCGGTCAGCAGGTCCTTGCCCAGCTGCCCCCCGGCCCCCAGGACCAGGACTCTCATGGCCGCCTCAGCTGCTGGCCGGAGCGGTCCCGGCCAAGGGCCGGTAGTTGCGCCGGTAGAACTCGGCGAACTCTCCCGACTTGATCGGCTCCCAGAACGGCCTGTGGTCGCGGTACCAGGCCACGGTGCGCTCCATCCCAGTCTCGAAGTCCAGCTGGGGAGCCCATCCCAGCGCCCGCGCCCGGCTGCTGTCCAGGGCATAGCGGCGGTCGTGCCCAGGGCGGTCCTCGACGTGCTGGATGAGGCTCTCCTGGCGGTCGGTCAGGCGCAGGACCGCGCGCGCCACCTGGAGGCCGTTGACCGGTTCTCCGCCCTGGCCAAGGTTGTAGGCCAAGCCCGCCGTCCCCCGGGCCAGGACCGTCGCGATGCCGCGGGCGTGGTCGTCCACGTAGAGGTAGTCGCGGACCGCCCCGCCATCTCCGTACACCGGCATGGGCAGGGAGTCCAGCGCCTGGGTGACGAACAGCGGCACGATCTTCTCGGGGTATTGGTGGGGCCCGTAGGTGTTCGACCCGCGGGTGACCAGGATCGGGACCCCATAGGTGGCGTGGTAGGCGAAGCACTGCATCTCCGCCCCCACCTTGCTAGCAGAGTAGGGGGAACGCGGCCGGGGGGGGTCGTCCTCCAGCGACAGGGCGGGCGGCTCCACGTCGCCGTAGACCTCGTCGGTGGAGACCTGCAGGAAGCGGCGGTGGTGGTGCAACCGAGCCGCCTCCAGCAGGGAGAAGGTGCCGTACACGTCGGTCTTGATGAAGGCGTCGGGATCGAGGATCGAGCGATCGACATGGGTCTCGGCCGCGAAGTTGACGATGCAGTCCACCTCCCCGGCCAGCCTCTCCACCAACTCGCGGTCACAGATGTCCCCTTCGGCGAAGCGATAGCCCGGACGGTCGGCGACCGCGGCCAGGTTGGCGAGGTTGCCGGCGTAGGTGAGCTTGTCCAGGACCGTGACCTGAAGGTCAGGCTCACGCTCCAGCAGGAGCCTGACAAAGGCGGACCCGATGAAGCCGGCGCCGCCGGCCACCAGCAGGCGCCTGGGCAGCTCCGACCAGGGGGTGCTGTCGTCTGGAAGGTTGGTGGTCATGTCAGATGTTCTCGATCCTCCAGTCGAAGCCGATGCGGGGGTCGTCCCAGGGTATCCGACCCTCGTCGGGATCATCCGGGCGGTAGGGCTCGGTGACGTAGTAGCAGAGCAGGATGTCGCGCAGCGAGACCGCCTGGTAGCCGTGCGCCACCAGGGGCGGGATCGCCACCACCTTGGGGCTGCGCTCTCCGCTGAAGACGACCTGGATCCTGCCCCTGGTGGGAGAGTCCGGGCGCAGGTCCACCAGCACGATGCGAGCGTCTCCCGCCACCATGTCCCAGTAGTCCCACTGACGGCGGTGCCAGTGGAAGGCCTTGATCAGCTCGGGGGGGTTGCCGCCCCTGGCGTAGGCCAGAGAGCGCGACATCTGCGCGAACCCGTGCTCCGGCAGGAAGGGCCGGCCGGAGTCGTCGTGGTCGCCGCGCTTGAGCTGCTCGGTGAAATGGCCGCGCTGGTCGAAGTGCAGGGTGAGGGTCTTGACCATCACCTGGTCGATCGGCCCGAGCTTGTCCGCCAGGGGCACCCCCGCCATCCCCTGGAGCACATCCTCCATCTCCGCGGTCACCTTCTGCCAGGCCATCAACTCCTCCTCAAGCCAGGCTCACCCGGGAGTGGTCGCCCAGCATCAGCTTGTGCGCGCGGGGCCGGGTGTCACTCTTCTCGATCACCACGTCCCGGCCGATGAGCGAGTCCTCGATCTTGCTGGCGCCGCGGATCACGGTGTGCTCCAAAACGATCGAGTGCTCGATCTCACTGCCCTCGACCAGGACATGATGGTAGAGGGCGGTGAAGGGACCGACGAACGAGTCCACCACCCTGGTGTGGGCACCCACGATGACCGGCCCTCGGATGGTGCTGTGGACGACCTCGGATCCCTCCTCCAGGATCACCTTGCCCAGCAGTTTGGAGTCGGCTGACACCGTCCCCTCCCTGCGCTCCTCGAGCATGTCCAGGACAACCCGGTTGCACTCGAGCAGATCGTCCATCTTGCCGGTGTCTATCCAGCGCCCCTCGACCAGGTGGGAGGTCACGCGCCGGCCGCGGTCGATCTGCCACTGGATGGCGTCGGTGATCTCCAGCTCCCCCCGAGCCGACGGGGAGATGGAGTCGACCGCCTCGAAGATGCTGGGCTGAAAGCAGTAGACCCCCACCAGGACCAGGTCGGAGCGGGGCTTGACGGGCTTCTCCTCCAGCCTCACCACCCTCCCCTGCTCCAGCTCGGCCACCCCGAAGCGCTCGGGGTCCGGCATCTGCTTCAGCAGGATCAGGACGTCGGGGCTGTCGCGGCGGAACTCCTCCACCACCGAATGGATCCCACCGGTGATGAAGTTGTCGCCCAGGTACATCACAAAGGGCGACCCCTCCAGGAAGGACCGCGCGGTCTGCACCGCATGGGCGAGGCCCAGGGGTTGGAGCTGGCTTATGTACTCCACCCTGGCTCCGAACTGCGAGCCGTCCCCGACCGCCCGGCGGATCTCCTCGCCGGTGTCGCCGACCACGATCCCGATCTCCTCGATACCAGCCTCGACCAGCGCCTCCAGGCCGTAGAACAGCACCGGCTTGTTGGCAATGGGAACCAGTTGCTTGGCGCCGGTGTGGGTGATCGGGCGGAGCCTGGTCCCCTTTCCCCCGCTGAGAACCAGACCCTTCACGAGGGGCAAGCCTACCAGCTTCGCCGAGCCAGACCCGGGCCGCCGTCGAGCTCAGTAGGCATGCTGGTGGAAAAGGATCCGCCACGGGGTGAGCAGAAGGATCTTGAGATCGAAGCCCAAAGACCAGTTCTCGATGTAGTAGAGGTCGTAGAAGATGCGCTCCTCCATCGAGTTGCCCTGGCGCAGGTCGTTCACCTGGGCCCACCCCGTGCACCCCGGCGGCGCCTGCAGGCGCTCCCGGTAGCGGGGGTAGTCGCGCTCGAACTGGGCCGCGAAGTAGGGGCGCTCGGGACGGGGGCCGACCAGGCTCATGTCGCCGCGGATCACGTTCCAGAGCTGGGGTAGCTCGTCAAGGCTGAAGCGGCGCACGAAACGGCCGACACGGGTGGTGCGGTCATCACCCTCCCTGGCCATGACGGGACCGGTGTCACGCTCCGCGTCCATCACCATGGAGCGCAGCTTCCAGACCTTGAAGGGCCGGCCCATCAGGCCCAGCCGCTCCTGGGCGTAGAAGGGCGACCCCTTCGAGGTGAGCGATATCGCCACGGCGCAGACCCCGACGATGGGGGCGACCGGGATCGCCAGTATGACGGTGAAGACCAGGTCGAAGCCCCGCTTCAGGATCAGGTTGCGCCCCACCAGCCGGTTGGGGCGCAGCCCGATAAGGGGCATGCCTGCCACCTGCTCAGTGCGGGCGGCCGAGGTCATTATCTCCAGGATGTCGGGCACCACCTTGACCTCGGCCCCCTGGCCGAGGCAGGCGTTGGCGAACTCCACCACCCGGTCGTGGCCGTCCTCGCCGAGGGCCAGCACCACCATGTCGGCGTGCTCGCGGGCGACGATCCTGGACAGCCCCTGCTCGATCGAGAAGGTGGCCAGATCCGAGTTGGCCGTGCTCGGGCCGGGAACTGTCGCCACCCGTCCCACCAGCTGGTAGCCGTACTCAGGGAACATCCGAAGCCTGCGGATGAGCAGATCGGCGACCTCGCCGCTGCCCACCACCAGGACCCGGACCGCACCGAACCCGGAGCTGAAGAGCGCTCCCTGGATGCTCCGGATGGCTGCCCGTTCCAGGATGAACAGCAGCAGGGCCGCAATCGAGGCGTCCGCGAGCACCAAGCGGGAGTAGGGGAAGCCCCGATACAGGCCCTCCAGGGCCACGGCCAGCACCACGAAGAGGGCCACCGACCCGGCCGAGCCCAGGATCTCGTCCACGAAGGACTGGCCGCGCTGGACCTGGTAGCGGCCGGTGAACAGAAAGACCAGCAGCCAGAGCATCACCACCACCGGGACCGCCATGGCGTAGTTCGCAAAGCTGGGGATGGCCCCGCCCGGGATGGGCACCCCGGAGAGATGGAAGCGGTACCCGTAGCCGATCAGGGCGCCGACGGCGACCGCCAGCGCGTCCCCCACCACCCGGATCGCGACCAAGGGCCCCAGGCGCCGGTTGCGGGTCGCCGCGTGAGAGAGCTCCAGCGGTCGGATCAGGGGGCCGGACTCAGCCAAGATCAGCTCCCCCGCTCTCGGGCGCCAGCCTGCGCCCCAGGCTCTGGCGCGCCATCCTGATCTCTTCCGGAGTCACCCCGCCGGTCAGCCACAGAGCCCCCAGGTAGCAGATTCCAGCCACGGGCACCACCCAGAAGACGTTCTCGAATGAGAGCACCCCCATCACTCCAACCATAAGCCCCCCGGAGACCAGGATGGGCGTCAGCGACTTGGCCCAGGGCAGGCTGCCCAGCTGTCGGCGCACCAGCATGTATCCGGCCACCAGCAGGAACACCTCCGTGATCACGGTAGCCCAGCTACAGGCAAGATACCCCGTCCCGCGCGGGAACAGCGGAATCATCACGAAGTTGAGGGTCACGTTCACGGCGATGCTGAGCACCGACAGGATGACGCTGTCCCGCTGGCGGTCCATCGCCCCCAGGCCGAACACGAAGGTGTTGTTGACGAACAGGAAGACCAGAGCCAGTGCCAGGATGCTGACCGCCGGGCCCGACTGCCGGTAGATGTGCAGAAAGCCGACCAGGGCGGTGCCGCCGAAGGCCAGCGCCACCGCCAGCGGCATGGCAATCGCCGCCAGCAACCGCAGGGTGACGGTGTAGGCCCCGCGCATCGACCCCAGCTCGCCAAGGTGGAGAACCGAAAGGGCGGGAAAGACCGCGTTCATGACGGTCTGGGGCAGGAACGAGAGCCCCTCCAGGAACTTGTAGGAGGCCTGGTAGTAGCCGACCTGGGTCGCGCCCCTCAGCGCCTCCAGGATGAGGACGTCGATCTTGAAGTAGATGGTGTTGAGGAAGAAGACCAGGGCGAAGGGCAGCCCCATCTGGATCAGGTGGCGGACCAGCGGGTAGTCGATCGCCGCCCGCGGGTGGAAGTAGCGCCGGGAGATGATCACCAGGGCGAACAGGCAGGTGAACAGATAGGAGGCGGCATAGGCCCACAGGTAGGCTGGCAAGCCCAGATGCGCCACCCAGGCGAAGGCCGTCCCCAGAAGCAGGATCACCCCCTCGGCGATGGTCTCCATGGCCTCGTAGCGCATCTCCCCGGTGGCGTAGAAGGTGCTGCGCAGGACGTTGGCCAGGGAGGTCGCCACCAGCAGGGCGAAGGCGGGCCACAAGAGTGGCAGGACCGAGGGGTGGCTGGTGAAGGACGACATCACGAACAGACAGAGCAGGCTTCCCAGCAGCAGCGGGACCTTGGCGCCCAGGATCGCCGCCAGGTAGGACTCCAGCCGCTTGCGGTCCCGGCTCCCCTCGCGCAGATAGACGATCTGGAGGCCGCCGTCCCCCACGATGCTGGAGAGGTTGCTCAGCACCACCACCACCCCGAACTCGCCGTAGCGGAAGGCGCCCAGGGCGTGCTGCTGGATGAGGAAGGCCACGAAGACCAGGAGTCGAGCCCCGGTTCGGGCCACGAACAGCATGGTCGTGTTGCGAACCGTGCGGTGGGCTAGGCTCACGCCAAGGGCTCAGGTCTTGCGCTGGGGACGGCGCAGCTGCAGCTGTCTGGTGGCCGGAACCACCGCCACCACGACCAGGGCCGCCAGCGCCCACCACTCCACCGAGAGGTCGTTCTTCCAGTACGGGCTGTCGACCAGGCCGTGGGCGAGGATACCCACCCAGGCGAGCACCAGAGCGGCCGCCCATGGGTGGGAGAGGGGGCCGGCCCTCACCACGGGAATCAGATAGCGGCCCAGCTCCACCAGGAACCCGAGCAGGAAGATGAGCCCCATCACCCCCAGCTCCACCCAGAAGTCCAGCTCCAGCTGATCCGGGTAGACGTGGGTCTGGTGGATCACGTCGTGGAGCTGCACCCGATAGGGCCCGATCTCCTGCTGGTAATTGGCCAGGCCGCTCCCGGTGAAGGGGTGGGCCACCAGCAGGTCCACGGTGGCGTGCCAGAGGTGGACCCTGGTCACCAGGGAGTTGGCGGGGTTGTTGGGGTTCAGCTCGTTCTCGACGCGGTGGCGGATGGGGGGAAGGGCCAGCACCGCCGCCGCCACCACCACCAGGGCCGGCAGCAGGATCCGGCGCCGCGGGTGGATCACAGCCGCGATCAGGGCCACCACCACCAGGGCGAACCAGGAACCCCGGCTCAGGGTGACCACGTCGGCCAGCCCCAGCAGGATCAGCATGGCCCAGTGAACTCGGCGATGCCTGACCCCGCCGAAGAGGGCCAGGCCCAGGGCCAGGCCGACCAGAGGGTCCAGGAAGATCCCGCCGAAGTTGTTGTTGGTCCACAGCCATGTCGGCACCGGGGGATTGGTGTTGATGTTGAAGGTGTGCGCGCGCAGCGATCCCACCAGGGCCACGAACTGGGAGACCGCGACCACGGCGCCACTGACGTAGAGGCCATAGGTGAGCCGCTCCCAATCCCAGCTGGAACGGAGCACGTTGATGACGATGAAGAAATAGAGGACCGGCTCCACGATGTAGGCCTTGGCGATGCCGAGCGCGTCGCGCTTGTCAGGGCTGACGGCAACCCCGATCACCATCGCCACCAAAAGGACCCCGATCAGGACCGTGAAGGGGGTGTCGAGATGCGGCATCCGCCGCTGCTGCAAGCTCTCGATGATGAAGGCGAGCACGGTCAGGCCGAGCACAACCTCCAGTCCCGTGAACGGCAGCTTGCCCAACAAGCTGCCCCGCAGGACATAGGCTGGAAGTGCCGCGGCGGTAACAAAGACGCCTATACGACTCCACCGCATCGGCGGGATTATATGTTTTGACCGCCTCCGAACCGGCGTTTCACATCCTTCGACAGCAGCCGTGAGCCCCCCAGTCCGTCTCTTTCGAGCGGGACAGAAGGGATGGGCGCGCAGGCCGCGCCGGGGAAGTGAGGGCCGATGGTCGAAGAGGGCCCGGCCCTCCACGACCAGCCGATCAGGCCGGTTGAGCTGGCAGCAGGCCGACTCGGGAGCGCACCTCTTGCATCGTCCTGGCCGCCACCTCCTGGGCTGCGGCCGCGCCCTGCCCCAGGATCTGGTCGAGGGTCGCGGGATCCGAGGTCAGCTCCCGGAACCGCGCCTGGATGGGCTCGATGGCGGCGATGGCTCGATCCGCGACCTGATCCTTCAGCCGCCCGTAGCCGACCCCCTCGAACTGCGCCCCGATCTCCTCCTGGGTGCACCCCGACAGGGCACGATATATCTCCAGCAGGTTGGCGACACCCGCCGAGGGATGGTCCAGCTCCACCGCCTGGCCGGTGTCGGTCTTGGCCCTGCGGAACTTGGCCCTGATGCGATCCGCGGGATCCAGGAGCCTGATCACCCCGGCGTCCGAGCCGTCGGTCTTGCTCATCTTGCGCTCGGGGTCATCCAGGGACATGACCTTGGAGCCGGCCCCCATCTGGCCGATCCTCGCCTCCGGCACCGTGAAGGTCTCCCCCAGAAGGTGGTTGAAGCGGATGGCTATGTTGCGGGTGAGCTCCAGGTGCTGGCGCTGGTCCTCCCCCACCGGGACGAAGTTGGTCTGGTAGAGCAGGATGTCGGCCGCCATCAGGACCGGGTAGGTGAAGAGGCCGCTGCCGATACGCTCCGAGTCCCGGCGCCTGGACTTGTCCTTGAACTGGGTCATCCGCTCCAGCCATCCCATGGGGGTGAGGCACCCCAGCAGCCAGCTGAGCTCGGCGTGCTCGGGGACGTGCGACTGGACCAGCAGGGTGGAGGTCTTGGGGTCTATCCCCGAGGCGATGTAGAGCGCCGCCACCTCCCTGGTCTTGGCCTGGATCGCCTTGGGGTCCCAGGGCAGGGTGAGGGCGTGGAGGTCGACCACGCAGAAGTAGTTGTGGAACAGGTGCTGCTCCAGCACCCAGGGCCTGAGTGCGCCCAGAAGGTTTCCCAGGTGGAGGTCGCCGCTGGGCTGCATGCCGCTGAACACGACCGGGCGATCCACCACCTCTGGATTGTATCGGCGGGCCGATCAGTGCTTCTCGGTCACCCGGTATTCGAGATGCGATCCGAAGAGCAGCCGGGTCTGGGCCTCCAGGGCCGGGATGACGCTGAGGGCCAGGAACACGACCGGATAGGTGATGGTCTGGAGGTCGGCGAAGCGGCGCCGCCACCAGTTCCACTCCTTGGGGCGGGGCTGCATCCGATTGTCCAGAATCGCGACCGCCA
>JAJZJU010000147.1 GCA_021809895.1 bacterium | reverse complement strand
TAATACATACGTATGGGCTCTAGTAGGCTGTTGGCGATGAACAGTTCCGTACCCCTGGGTGACGTTGGCAGCCATGGCGGTCAGCACGCAGCGAATCCGCATGGGGACCATGGTCACTCCCCTGAGCCGGCGGCGGCCCTGGGTGATGGCGCGCCAGATCGCGACTCTGGACCAGCTCTCCAATGGCCGGGTGGTGGTGGGAGTGGGACTGGGAGACGACGGGTGGAAGGAGTTCAGCTCGTTTGGAGAGGAGACCGACGGACGGCTGCGGGGGGCGGCGCTCGACGAGTCCCTGGCCGTGCTCCGGGGGCTGCTCGACGGTGCTCCGGTCTCCTACTACGGCTCAATTCGCCAGGTGGACTCCACCCCGTTTTTGCCTCGGCCGCAGCAGCATCCGATCCCAATCTGGGCGGCGGGACGCTGGCCGCGGAGGCGTCCTCTGGAAAGAGCCGCCAAACTCCAGGGTTTCTTTCCAATCTTTCACCGCCAGCACCAGAGCCTCGCTCCCTCGCAATCGGATCTCAGCACCATCCAGTCTGAGCTGCGCGCCCGCCAGGTGCCGGCCGACTACGACCTGGTCGTCACATGGTCCTTCGCTCGTGAAGGAGATCCGGCATCGCTGCGCGCTGAGGTGCGACGGCTCGAGGAAGTCGGTGTGACATGGGCCCTACACAGCCTGCCGCCGACACCGGTGCCGGCGCGAATGGTCGATGTCGCGGTCATGAGCGGGCCTCCCGGCGCCTGAGCGGCCAAGCTCGATTGACCATCCGAAGGCAGCCACCGGGCATTGCTTGGGCAGACGCCGACGGCGCTCGACCAGGAGGTCTCGGGAAGGAGCTGCGTACTGAGCTAGGCGGGCGCTACCCCAACGCCGATTGCGGGCTTGAGGCCAGGGTCCTGGCAGCGCCTCCATGAACGGTGCAACCTTCAAAACAAGCGCCTGTGGCGGCTGGGGATGATGCGCTTGACGAGGGCGCTGCAGAAGCGCACAGCTCGACCATCAATCCAGGGGTCTGGCGGTCTAAACTCGTGAGCGTGGCCAGCACCTCCGCCCCCAGAACTGCCTCTCGACCGGTGCGTTCCAGGCTGGGGGCGCAGCTGGCAGGCGGATGGCGGTCGGCTGCCGGTCACGGCCAGGATGTCGGGGTCTGGACCCTGGTCACCGCGCTCGGGACCGGGTTGGCGCTTCTCGCCTTTGGCGCCCAGAGCCACTACACGGCCCAGTACGACCTCGGAGCCACCCTGAACGGCTGGCAGAACCTGCTGCGCGAGGGAGATCCCTGGCAGGCGACGCTGCCGGCCATCGTTGCTGGCGCTCTGGCGTTGGTCGGGTGGCGACGGCTGCTCAACGCCACCCCCGAGCCCACCATCGGCCTGCCCGGCATGGAGCGAGTTTCGGCACCGGCCCTGCGGTCGACCCTGCGCCGGGAGCGACGGCTGGTGCTGGGGCTGGTCGACTTCCTCACCGCCCTGGTGGTGCTGGCCGTGGTCCGCCTCCCGGTCTACCTGGGGCTGGCGGTGAACGGATCCACTCTCGCCCGCGACACCCTTCCGGGCGTGGCCGTGCAGGCGGTGGTCTGGCTCGCCTGTGGAGCATGCTTCTGGTTGTGGAGAGCTCGATACCTGAGCACCCTGGAGAGCTGGGGTGTCAGAGGTGACGGCTGAGCCCTTGCGGCTCCTGACCAGGCGCGGCTGCCACCTCTGCGAGATTGTCCGTGGCCCTCTGGCTGAGGGCGCCCGGGAACGGGGGCTCACCCTGATCGAGTATGACGTCGACGAGGACCCCGGCCTCAATCATGAATACGGGCAGCGCGTTCCGGTGCTGCTGGCCGGCAGCCGGATTCTGGCTGAAGGCCGCTTCGATCCACTGGGGGCCCTGCCAGCGGCATCCACTCGCTTAACGGATCGGTGACACCGCTCCGGATCGCCACCAAATGGACCTAGACTGCGGTCCATGACGCGCCGCACGCCGGACCGGCAGGTCGCCCAGGTCGAACTCTCGGTGGTGGTCCCCACTCGCAACGAGGCGGACAACATCCCACTTCTGCTCCAGCGGCTGCGCCGGGCGCTCGCCGAAGTGGCGTTCGAAGTCGTCTTCGTGGACGACAGTGACGACCTGACCCCGCAGCTGCTGCGCGAGGTGGCGAGCTCGGACCGGCGCGTGCGCTACCTGCACCGCCAACCCTCGGCCAGGTCGGGAGGTCTCTCCACGGCCGTGATCGAGGGAATCGCTCGGGCGCGGGGCCGGTTGGTGTGCGTCATGGACGGCGACCTGCAGCACCCCCCCGAGCTGATCCCCGAGCTGCTCCGGGCGGAGCACGAGGGTGCGGATGTGGTCGTGGCCAGCCGCTACATGCAAGGTGGCAGCCGCACCGGCCTGGCCGGTGGAGTGCGCAAGCTGGTGTCGAGGGGCGCAACCCTGGTCGCCCGGGGCCTGTTCACAGAGGCCAGGGCCAGCAGCGACCCCCTGGCGGGATTCTTTCTATGCCGGGCTGCCCTGATAGAGGGACTGCAGTTCCGTCCGGTCGGCTTCAAGATCCTTTTGGAGCTGCTGGTGTGCTCTGAGGGGGCGCGGGTGGTCGACGTGCCGCTCGAATTCCAGGCCCGTGGGGCCGGCCAGAGCAAGGCCACCGCCAGCCAGGGACTGCTCTACCTGCGCCATCTGTGGTCCCTGATCAGGGATGTGCCCGGGAGCGCCAGACGCTGGAAGTTCGCAGCGGTGGGCATGGGTGGCCTCGTCATCTTCCTGGGGCTTCTCGAGATCGGCGGACTCGTGCTGGGCTGGCCGGCCCTGGCCGCCTGGGGAGTCGCCTTCTCTGTCTCCTTCAGTTGGAACTTCGTGATGAACCTGCGGGTCACCTTCGCCGACGCCAGAAGGGAGCGCTATCCGCTCATGCGCCGCTATGTGCAGTCAGCCCTGGTCGCTGGTGGCACCCAGCTGATCGTGTTCCTGGGGTTGATCAGCACTGGTCTGCCCCTGATCGCGGATGGGCTGTTGGGAGCTCTGGTGGGGATGGCGGTCAACGCTGGCCTCAACTTCCAGATAGTTCGCACCCGCCGCCGTCCAGGAGCAGGGCCCTTGGGCCTGGAGCCCCTGGTGAACCGGCTGGTGCGGGTGGGACGTGCCGACTTCGCAGCGGTGCTGGACAAAGACCTCAAACCAGTGCTCTTGACCGGTGGCGGCGAATACCGTGTCAGCTCGGGCGTGAAGAACCTCTGCCGCCGTGCCGAAACGACCGGCATGCCCGGACTGTTGACCGAGCCGGCCTCCAAGAGGCCCCAGCCCCGGGCCAGCGTGGAGCTGACATCCGCCATGGTCTTCCCGCTGGAGACACCGGCGTCCTCCAGGCTGAAGCTGGTTCTCATGCGCCACAGCCGCAGCGCCTTCAGCAGCGCCGACCTGGAGGCGGTGATGCGCCAGCTGAGGCGGTCAGGGGACTGCATCACCGCCCAGCCTTCCGCGCCCGGTCCGGTGATCCGCGCCAGGGTCGCTCGCTGACTCCTCCGTCAGCTTCCAAGTAGGCGCGGCCAGGCCGGCTCCTGACCCGCACCTGCTGGTCGCGTACCTTTGGTCGATGTCCAGCGCTCCCCTTCGGCGAACTTGATGCGGCTGCTTTGGCCGGTGCGCCACCGACTGCTGGTCTGGGTGGTGGTTGCGGCGCTGGTCGGTCTGGCAGTGCCAGGGGCGACGTCGGTGCTGAGAGGGTTGGTGCCGGTGTTCCTGGCGGGTCAGGTGCTGGG
>JAJZJU010000040.1 GCA_021809895.1 bacterium | reverse complement strand
GCTCACCGGCCGGTGTGGCTGGCGGGGGGCCTGGGACCCGGCAACGTGGCCGAGGTGGTGGCGGCCGTGAGGCCGTACGGGGTGGACGCCAGCTCCGGGCTCGAGGTCAGTCCTGGGATCAAGGACGCCCACCTGGTGGTGGAGTTTGTCCAGAGGGCCAGGGCGGCGGTGGCCGCGGTCCCGCAAACTAGTGGGCAACCATGAAGGATCCGGGAAGACTATTGGTGACCGATCCGCCCGCACTGGGCAGGTACGGAGACTTCGGCGGCAGCTACGTGCCCGAGACGGTTGTGCCGGCCCTGGGGGAGCTGGTCGAGGAGGCCAAGTCGGCCCTTGCCGACCAAAGCTTCCTGGATGAGCTCAGCAGCTTGCTGCGTGACTACGCCGGTCGACCCACCCCTTGCTACTTCGCGGCCCGGCTCTCCGAGCATGCCGGATTCCCGATCTGGCTGAAGCGGGAGGATCTGCTGCACACCGGCGCCCACAAGCTCAACAACGCCCTGGGCCAGCTGTTGCTGGCTCGCCGCATGGGCAAGCACCGCATCGTGGCCGAGACGGGGGCCGGCCAGCATGGCCTGGCGACGGCCACGGCCTGTGCCCTGCTGGGCCTGCCCTGCGTGGTCTACATGGGCTCCGAGGACATCCGGCGGCAGGCGGTCAACGTCGCCAAGATGCGGCTCCTGGGCGCGACCGTGGAGGCGGTGGACAGCGGCTCTCGGACCCTCAAGGACGCCACCTCCGAGGCGATCAGGGATTGGGTGACCAACGTTCGCGACACCCACTACGTGATCGGGTCGGTGGTGGGGCCGCACCCCTACCCCTGGCTGGTCAGGACCCTGCAATCGGTGATCGGTGTGGAGGCACGCCAGCAGATGCTGGCCCAGGCCGGGCGGCTTCCGGCCCAGGTCGTCGCCTGCGTCGGAGGTGGCAGCAACGCGATCGGGATCTTCTCCGGGTTCTTGGACGACCCTGAGGTTCGCCTTCTGGGGGTCGAGGCGGGAGGCCGCGGAGCCGGACCAGGCGAGAATGGCGCCAGCCTCAACCTGGGCAGTCCCGGGGTGCTCCATGGCGCCAGCTCCTTTCTGCTCCAGGACCAGGATGGGCAGGTGCTCCCAACCCACAGCGTCTCCGCCGGGCTCGACTACCCGGGAGTGGGACCCGAGCATGCCTGGCTCAACAGCACCGGGCGAGCGACCTACTGCGTGGTCGACGATCGCCAGGCGCTGGCCGCCTTCCACCTGCTGTCGCGGCTGGAAGGAATCATCCCGGCCCTGGAGTCCTCCCACGCGATCCACCAGGCGATAGGGTCGCGCCCCGACGATGGGGGACCGGTGCTGGTATGTCTCAGCGGGCGTGGTGACAAGGATCTCGACACCGTGCTGACTGAGGCAGCCGGTGACTGACCCCAGGTCGGGATCACAGGCACGGATCCGTCAGGCACTCCAAGGCGGGGGCGGCTCGCCCCAGGTCGTCCCCTACCTGATGGCGGGCTTCCCTCACCTCGACGACACGGTCGGGATGTTGCTGGCGGCCCAGGGGGCCGGCTCGGCCCTGGTGGAGCTCGGCTTGCCCTACTCAGACCCGCTCGCGGACGGCCCGGTCATCCAGGCTGCCGGTCAGAGGTCACTGATGAACGGTATGACGGTGGCCCGGGCGCTGGGTCAGATCCGCACCGCCAGAGCGGCCGGTTTCACGATCCCACTGGTGGTGATGACCTACCTCAACCCGCTTTTGCGCATGGGGCTTGGGGACTTCGCCGGCCAGGCCGCGGACAGTGGGGTCGATGGCGTCCTGGTCACCGATCTGCCCCTGGAGGAGATGGGAGCGATTGGGGAGGCGGCTGCCCATTACGGCCTGGCGATCACGACCATGGTTGCGCCCACCACCCCTGACTCCCGCATCCGGCGCGCCGGCGAGCTTGCCACCGGCTTTGTGTACTGCGTCTCGCGAACCGGGGTGACCGGCTCCAGCGCGGCGACGGCGGATGAGGGCCCGGAGCTCCTCAGACGCGCGAGGATGCAAACGGACCTGCCTCTCGCGTTGGGCTTCGGGGTGCGGCGCCGCGACCAGGTTCTGGCCCTGACGGGCCTGGCCGACGCCGTGGCGGTGGGTAGCTTTCTCATAGAGCGGGCAGGGGAGGGGTCAGACCCGGCCCGCGCTGTCGCCGAGGCGATCTCCCAGCTGCGCGGCTGAGCCAGCGCTCAGGCAGACAGCCCCCCGTCGACCACCACCACCTCGCCGGTGATGAAGGAGGCGGCGGGGCTGCACAGGAAGGCCACCGCGGCCGCGATCTCGGCGGTGGTCCCGGCGCGACGCAGAGGAGTCATCCGGATGAGCTCTTGCAGCATCTCCTCGGAGATGGACTTGGAGGTGAGCTCGGTCAACACGTAGCCGGGAGCCACGGCGTTGCAGGTGATCCCGCGGGAGCCCAGCTCCTTGGCGACCGACTTGGTGAGCCCGATCAGACCGGCCTTGGCCGCCGCGTAGTTGGCCTGTCCGGGGTTGCCGCCCAACCCCACGATGGAGCTCACATTGACGATCCGCCCCCAGCGCTGTTTCATCATGTGCGGCACGGCGGCCTTGGTGACGTGGAAGCCGGCACTGAGATCGGTGCGCAGGACCTGGTCCCAGTCGTCGGCCGTCATTCGCAGCAGGAGCCGATCCCTGAGCATGCCGGCGTTGTTGACCACGATGTCGAACGGCCCCTGCTGGCGGAATAGCTCGGTCACCTGGACCGGATCGCCGACGTCAGCCTGGTGGATGGTAACCTCCCTCAGCCCTTCGGCCACAACCCTGGCCGCGGCCTCGTCGGAGAGGTAGTTCACCACCACCCTGGCTCCCATCGCCGCCAGCTCGGCGGTGATGGCACTGCCGATGCCCTTGCCGCCGCCGGTCACCAGCGCTCTGCGGCCGGATAGGTCCAGATCCATTCAGGCGTCCGGGCTGTCCAGCAGGAGCTCGTCCACATTCCAGGTGGATACCCCTGCCATGTGTTTGGCGGCCAGGCTGGCCAGCACCCTTCCCGGCCCCAGCTCGACGACGGTGGCGATCCGCAACCGCTGCATCGCCGCCATGGTGCGGGCCCACAGCACCGGCCGCAGCAGGTGTCCTACCAGCTCGGAGCGGATCGAGGCGGCCGAGTGGAGCACAAAGCCGCTGCCGTTGGCGATGAGCGGGATCTGGGGCGCCTTCAGCGGCAAAGCCCGCACCGTCTCGGCCAGCTTGGCGGCCGCCCTGGCCATCAGCGGGGAGTGTGCGCCCAGGGGTATGTCCAGGACCACCACCCGGCGGGCCCGCGCCCGGTTCGCCAGCGACTCGGCGACCTCGATTGCCGCGACCTCCCCGCTCAGGATGAACTGGTCGGGCGAATTGAGGTTGGCCAGCCATATGCCGCCTGCCCGCGCCGCCTGCTGGCGGATCTCCTCCACCTGTGGTTGCCGCAGGCCGACGATGGCCAGCATCCTGCCTGGAGTGCTGGACGCGGCATCCGCCATCAGGCGGCCCCGCTCACGCGCCAGCAGCAGCGCCTCCTCCCAGGTGACCGACCCGGAGGCGGCCAGAGCACTCAGTTCTCCCAGGCTGTGGCCCGCGACCACCGCGATCCGATCGATCCCGAAGCTTCCGCGGTACGCTTCGAAGGCGGCGTACGAGACCGCCACCAGGCAGGGCTGGATGTTCTCGGTGCGGAGCAGCTCAGCCGGGGGCCCCTCGAAGCAGAGCCTCTTGACCGGCATCTCCAGCACATGCTCTGCCCGCTCCAGCGCCTTGGCCGCCAGGGGAAACCGGCGCGTCAGCTCCAGTCCCATCCCTGGGCGCTGCACTCCCTGGCCAGGGAAGAGCAGGGCCACGGGCGGATTGAGCCCGATCGGATGCAGGCTCATGGAGCGGATCGGTGCTCCAGAAGGTAGTCCCAGAGCTGGCCGACCTTCTTCATCTGCTCAAGCTCCTCCGGGGGCAGGGCCACCTGATAGCGATCCTCGATCGCCATAATCAGCTCCACTAGGTCCAGGGAGTCGGCGGCCAGGTCCCGGGCGAAACTGACATCCAGCTGGACCCGTTCGGGGTCGACTCCCAGGATCTCGCCGGCCAGCTGTTGTAGATCGGCGAAGTCCAGTGGTTGGTCGGTCGTTGGATCGGACAAGCGCGTCTCCTTGAATCGGATCTAGGCGTCGCCGCGACCGAGGACGAGGCAGGCGTTGTGCCCTCCGAACCCGAAAGAGTTCGAAAGGGCCACCCTCACCTCGGCCCGGCGGGCCACATTGGGCACGTAATCGAGGTCGCAGCGAGGGTCCTGATCTTCCAGGTTGATCGTGGGGGGGATCAGGCTCCTTCGCATCGCAAGCAGGCAGACGGCTGCCTCCATCGCACCGGCCGCCCCGAGCAGGTGGCCGGTCATCGACTTGGTGGAGCTGACCGCCACCCGGTGGGCGTGCTCCCCCATGACCTGGTGGATGGCGGTGGTCTCGGCGATGTCGCCGAGGGAGGTGGATGTGCCGTGGGCGTTGATGTAGTCCACGGCGTCGGGGCTGAGCCCGGCATGCCGGAGCGCCGCCGCCATGGCTCGGGCTGCGCCGCGGCCCTCGGGGTCCGGGGCTGTGAAGTGGTACATGTCCGCGCTCGATCCGGCCCCCAGCAACTCACCCCAGATCACGGCGCCTCGGGCGGTGGCGTGTTCCATCTCCTCCAGCACCATGACCACCGCCCCCTCCGACATCACGAACCCATCCCGGCCGGTGTCGAACGGCCGGGATGCGCGCTCGGGCTCGTCGTTGCGACGGCTGAGCGCGCTCATCTGACAGAAGGCGCCCATCAGCAACGGGGTTATGCCCGCTTCGGCGCCGCCTGCGATCATCGCCACGGCGTCCCCCCTGCGAATCACCTCGGCGGCGTCGGCCAGGGCGTGGGCACCGCTGGCGCATGCGGACACCACGGCGTAGTTGGGACCGCCAGCATGCATCTCGATGGCGATCAGGCCGGCCGCCATGTCGGTGATCATCATCGGCGCCATGAAGGGGCTGATGCGGCTGACACCGCGCTCCATCAGCACCGCATGGCCGCGCTCTATCTCCTCCATGCCCCCGGCCGCCGAGCTCACCACCACCCCGACCGCATCTGGATCCATGTCCTCGGGGCGAAGGCCAGACCCCTCGACCGCAAGCCGAGCCGCTGCCAGGCCCAGCTGGCAGTAGCGGGCCGCGCGGCGAGCGGTCTTGCGGTCCATGTAGAGCTCCGGGTCGAAATCGGAGATCTCCCCGGCGATCCGGGTGGGGTAGGAGGATGCGTCGAAGCCGGTGATGGCGTGCACGCCCGACGTGCCGCGGACCAGCGCCTCCCAAACCTCCTCGACTCCAGTGCCGAGGGGAGTGACCATCCCGATCCCCGTGACAGCCACCCGCACACCCACCCTGCCGCTCACTCTGGTTGCAAGCTTACGGACAAAGTGTTCCTATTGCATCGGCCTGTCAGGATGAGTCGGACCACGGCTTCTGGGACACTATGTCCATAGTCAAGCGTGGCGGCCCGATGCCATGGCCGCTCGGGCGAGGGCTTGCAGATCGGCCTCGGGGTCGAGCAGTGCGGCCCTGTCCACCGCCACCTTCGCTTCGATCAGGCGCCGAGCAGCCGCCAGATCGCGGTAGCGGTCGACAGCCAGGCACGCCACGACCTTGGAGCCGGCGAGATAGAGCACCGAAAAGTTGCCGCTCTCGGGGCGGCCCAGGAGCACCCGCTCGTGGCTGGGCCCGGCAAACCCCACCTGCTGGATCATGCGACCGTACTGTTCGGACCAGAAGTAGGGGATGGGGTGGTAACCGAGCCGGCTCCCCACTATCGCCTCGCCGAGGTGAGCTCCCTGACGTTGGGCGTTGTCCCAGTGCTCGAGGCGGACGCGCCGGCGAAGGATGGGGTGCCAGAAGGAGGCGATGTCGCCTGCCGCGAAGATCGAGGGATCCGAAGTCCGGCAGCTTCGGTCGACCAGCAGGCCCGAGTCGAGGGCCAGCCCCGCAGCGGCCCCCAACTCGACCCTCGGCCGGGAGCCGACGCAGGCCAGAACCAGCTCGCAGGGGGCGTTGGAGCCGTCGTCGAAGTGAACCGAACGCACCTCCGAGCGTCCTTCGAGCCTGGCCACGGTGACCCCCAGCCGGACCCGGCATCCCTGATCCTCCTGCAGCTGCCTGGCCAGCCTGCCGGCCTCCGCACCCAGGCCCGGCAGGAGGGCTGGTCCCATCTCGACCAGGCTCACATCGCACCCCGCCTGGGTCGCGGCGGCGGCCAGCTCACACCCCAGGAAACCACCGCCGACCACCACCACGCGCGGATGCGGGTTCAGCAGGTCTCGCAGCCGCTCCGCGTCCTCAATGGTCTCAAGCGTCATGACGCCCGGCAGTTCCCCTCCTGGGACCCGGAGCCGCGAGGGAGTTGAACCGGTCGTCAGGACCAGCTTGGAGTAGCTGATCTCCCCGCCGCCGCCGAGAGTCACCCGTCGCCTCTGACGATCGATGGCGACCGCCCTGGTCGAGCCCCGCCATTCGACCCCGAGAGCTCGCCACCCAGACGGCGGCTGGAGCCAGAGTTTTGACTTCGGCGTCTCCCCGCCCAGGTACGCCTTCGACAGGGGCGGACGCTCATAGGGGGGCTCGTCCTCCTCTCCGACCATGACGATCTCACCATCGAAGCCACGCTGGCGCAGGGTCATGGCGGCCCGCCCACCGGCCAGGCCCGCGCCCACGATGCACACTCGATCCGGGGCGGTCATGGGCTGGGCCGCATTTGCTGTCCCAAGGTGGGTTCATTGTCTATGCTTGCTGGCCATGCCTTCCCCGGCGGCGGTCGCTCGCATTCCGGGCCGCGAGCAGGTGCTGGTGGTGCCCCGGTCGCGGGCCATGCCCGACGGCTCCTGGCACGGACTCCGTCGCGGCGGCGTCGGGCGCCTGCTCCAGGGCATCAGTGCCTGGGGCGAGTTTCGGCCCCGCTCGGAGGTTGAAAGCGCGCCCGAGTGGCAGCAGGTGATCCCTCACATGGTGGTGCTCGGTGACGGTGGCGTGCTGGTCATGCGCCGGCTGCGGGGAGGCAGCGAGCGCCGGCTTCGCGGCCAGGTCACCCTGGGCGTGGGCGGCCACATCAACGCCGGTGACGGCAGCCCGCCTCTGGCCTGGAGCGCCGGATGCCAGCGAGAGTGGACTGAGGAGGTGGTGTGCGACCGCGACCTGATCGGTCGGCCGGTGGGGTTGCTCAAGGACGACGCCGGCGCCGTGGGTCAGGTGCATCTGGGGGTGCTGATCGTGGTGTCGGCCGGATCAGCCCGGCTGGCGTTGCGGGAAGACCACAAGCTGGAAGGGGGGATGGAGCCGCTTGCGCAGCTGGGCTCCTACTATCTGGAGATGGAGACTTGGTCCCAATTCGCTTATGACGCGCTGCTCTTGGACGACCTCAAGAGGGCTGACGACGAGGGCCTCGACGTGCTCCTGCCGGCAGCTGGCGAACGCAAAATCTGAGCGTTGATAGACTGCCGTCGTGAGCTACCAGCCTGCGCCTGAGACCGGGCAGGCGCCGCCCCCGCTTTGGGTGACCACCAGCAACGGCTTTGACGGCTATCGAGTCGTCCGCCAGCTCGGTGTGGTCCGGGGGCTGATGATCCGATCTCGGTCGGTGGTCGGCAACCTGGGAGCCGGCTTACAACAGTTCGTGGGCGGCCGCCAGACGGTTTATATGAAGATGAGCGACCATGCCCGTCAGGAGGCTTTCGACCTGATGGTGCACCACGCCGCCGCCCTGGGGGGCAACGCCATCGTGGCGATGCGCTACGACTCCAACGAGCTGGCTCCCGGAGTCAGTGAGATCCTCGCCTACGGGACCGCGGTTGTGATCGTGGCCGAGCATGATCCCACCCCAGCCGCCGCCCCGCCCGCCGCCGGCTGAGAGCACACCATCCCGGGCGATCCCGCGGCAGGTTCCAGGGCTCTGGTGATCGGGGCGGGAATGTCCGGGCTGGTGGCGGCCCGGACCCTGGCCGACGCCGGCCGGGAGGTGGTGGTGCTGGAGGCCAGCGACCACCTGGGTGGTCGGGTCTTGAGCATCCCTTGCGGTGCGACCGTGATCGACGCCGGCGCCAGTCATGTCTGGAGTTTCTATCGCAGCACGCGGCGCTGGCTGGGGCGGCTGGGCTTGAGCGCGGACCTCGTCCCGGTGGCTGCCACTCAACGCTTGCCGATTCGGCTTGGGGACCTTCCGGCCATCCTGAGGGCGATGGGGGAGGTCGGTCTTAACTGGTGGCGCCTGGATCCTGCCCGACCGCTGCGGGCGGCCCCCCTGGACAACCGCTCGATCGCGGAGTACGCGGCCCGGCGCGTGCCCCCCCGCCTGGTGGAGGCGGCCCTGCGACCGGCTTTCGAATGGAACGCATTCTGCGAGTTGGAGGAGATGAGCCAGGTGCTGGTGCTCCAGGCCGGGCGACTCGTGCTGGGTGCCCGCCCGCACACACTTCGGGGCGGCCTGCACCGGTTGCCCTTGGCCCTGGCCCAGGGTCTGGACGTGCGCCGGGGTCCGGCCCACCAGGTGCTCTCGCTGGAGCTCGCGGGGGATCGGGTGCGGGTGCGGTTGAAGAGCGGAGGTGAGCTCGAGGCGGGGGCGGCGGTGCTTGCCACGCTGCCGTCCCAGGCTGCCGCCATCCTCCATGCGACCGGTTCGCTGGAGCAGTTTCTGCTGGGGGTGCGGCACTCGGCTGTGGCCAGGGGCTGGTGGCAGTTTCCCGCCCGAGACGCGGACCAGGGGCTGCGCCTGGTCTCCTCGCCACGCGGACGCGCCGCCTTGGCCTCCAGCCGGGTGGTCGGCGATCGCAGGGTCGTGAGCCTCGCCATATACGGGCCGGCCGCTGCCGCGGGCGAGGGTGAGGACCGGGAATCCTGGTTGCTGGCGCGAACGCTGGACATGTTCCCTGACCTTTTGGGCCGGCCGGTACTGGAGGGCGGGGCACATCTGTGGTCGAGGGCGGTGACCACCTTCGAGACCGGGCACTTCCGGCGCCTGGCCCAGGTGGTCCACGCCCTTCCCTCGGGCCGGGTCCGCCTGGCCGGCGACTACCTGGTCAGTCCCACCATTGAGGGGGCGGCGCTGAGCGGGGAGCGGGCGGCGGCGGAGTTACTGCGCTCATCTATACTGGAACCATGAAGAGGTTGATCTCGTGAGTGTCAAGGTGCGCGTCCCGAGCCCGTTGCGGCAGCTCACGGCGGGAGCTTCCGAGGTGGACGTGGATGGAGCCACGGTCGCCCAGGCGCTTCGCGACCTGGACCAACGTTTCCCTGGGTTTGCGGCTCGTCTGTTCGAGCCCTCCGGGGGTTTGCGTCACTTCGTCAATGTGTATCGCAACGACGAGGACATCCGCGCCGCCGCTGGCCTGGAGACTCCCCTGCAGGCGGGCGACGACTTGAGCATCGTTCCCGCCGTGGCGGGCGGTCTGCTCAGCGTCGCCTGACCGCCGTCCAACTGGGGCCGCCATGGCCTGGCCGCCCGCCGCTGCAGTCATGACACGAGCCGCGGGCCCGATGGCGCCGTCTCGGAGGCTTTCTGCTGACGACCTTGGACGCGCGGTCCCGGGCGAGGCCGTCTCCTTCGCCAGCCGTGTGCCGGCGGGCGCCACCGTCGCGGTGGCGATGAGCGGTGGCGTGGACAGTTCGGTGGCGGCCACGCTCTGCGTCGCCGCCGGGCTGGCGACGATCGGGGTCACCATGCGCCTTTGGGGCACCGATGAGATGGAGCGTGGCGAGGGTGGCTGCTGCTCGCTTGATGCGGTCGAAGACGCTCGCAGGGTCTGCGCGCGGCTG
The DNA here is from genome assembly GCA_021809895.1 of bacterium. GTDB lineage: Bacteria > Chloroflexota > Dormibacteria > Aeolococcales > Bog-877 > AG-12. The sequence continues at coordinate 11,580 of JAJZJU010000040.1, read as the reverse complement.
GGGATTCCTCACTACGTCCTCAACATGCGCGACCACTTCGAGCGCACCGTGATCCGTGATTTCCTGGAGGAGTACGGCGCCGGTCGCACCCCCAACCCCTGCATCCGCTGCAACGAGACTGTGAAGTTCAAGGAGTTGTTGCGCCGGGTCTCAGCGGTCTCGGCCACCCACGTAGCGACCGGACACTATGCGCGGATCACGGAGGCCGCCGGTGGCACCCTGCACCTGCGCCGGGGACTGGACCGGCGCAAGGACCAGTCCTACACCCTCTACCGCTGCGACCGCGATGTCCTCTCGCACACTCTCCTTCCCTTGGGCGAATTGGAGAAGGTTCGGGTTCGTCAACTGGCGTCCGACCTGGGGCTGGCTGTCGCGCACAAGCCTGACAGCCAGGACCTCTGCTTCGTCGGCGGTCGCGACCACCGGCTGGTGCTCGAGCGAGAGCTGGCGGGGCAGTTTGCTCCGGGCCCCATCGTGGACCTCTCGGGAGCCCAGGTCGGTACCCATCGTGGGATCCCGTTCTACACCGTGGGCCAGCGCCAAGGGCTGGGAGGGGAGAACGGCTCCGCGCACTCCGAGCCGCGATATGTGGTTGAGGTGGATGCAGCCAACAACCTGGTGGTGGTAGGGCCCCGTCGTGCCCTCGAGGTAAGCTCCTGCCGCCTGGCCCGCTGCTCGTACACGACTTCTCCTCTGCAAGAATGCGAGGTGGTGGGCTTGGCCCAGACGAGGGCCCATGCCGAACCGGAGCCCGCCACCTGGAGGCGCTTGCCGGAGGGCGTGGCGGAGGTCGAATTCCATCGTCCACAGATCGGTATCGCTCGCGGGCAATCCCTCGTCCTCTACGATGAGGATCGAGTTCTGGCAGGCGGGGAAGTGGCAGCGGTGGTGAGGAAAGGAATCGCTTGATGGCCTGGCCGGTGGAGGCGTTTCTGCTCATGGTCGCGCTGGCGGGATGTGTGGCTGCGGCCGCTGCCCTGCAGGCGGCTCGTGATCTGCCCAGTCTGCCATTGGGTGTCTCGGGGGTGGCCATCATCGCCAGCCTGGCAACCGAGGCCGGCGAGCTCAACGGTGGCTTCGGCGGAGCGCCCGGGAGTGGGGTGGGAATTCCAACCATAATTTTCGGGGGGATCGCCCTGGCGGCCGTGGCCGTGTACCTACTGCTGCCGCCACCCTCGTCGTCACGGATCATGGCCGCCGTGCCGACTGGCCCCGCCGCCAACCCTGATAGCGAGGCCTGAACGACGGTGCTGACCGTGGTGGTCGGAGTGATAGCGGCTGCCCTGGTGGTGGGACTCGGAGTGCTGGCGCCGGTGCCCAGCCGGTGGAGCCGCCTGGGACTCGGCCAGGGGACCCGCCATGGCGTCCTGTTTGGTCTGGCGGCGACTGTGTCCTTGCTCCTGTTGCTGGTGACTCTGCTCGGCGCCGGCTCCTCCGCAGCGGGCGGGATGCTGTTGCTGCTGGTTGTGGCCCTGATCGTCCTCATGGGGCTGTCCGCTCTGTGGTCGTGGCTGCGTTTGCAGATTTCGGACTGATGGCTGTCGGCCCTCGTCCTGCTGCTCTGGAGTCGACCGGCGACCCGGTGTACCCGGCTCGCCTGGTCGCCGTCCGGGCGGCGGAGCGCCAGATCGGCGATCTGGTCTCCAGTGTCGGATGGGCGGGCGCGGTCGGGCCCTCGCAGGAACGGATGGGGCTTCCGGCCCGGCTCACCCTCCGGGCTGCTCAGGCGAGGGGGGGAGATGGCCTGGCGGCCATCCACGCGGCGGCCGCCGCCGAACTCACTCAGCGGGCCCTGGAGTGGCATGCGTCGGCAGCCTCGGGGTACCAGCCGGTCGGCCTCGGTACCCTGGCCGGCGACTACTGCCTGGCCCAGGCCGCGGCAGCCCTGTCCCGATACTCTGACGTCGATTTGGAGGCGGCTCTGTCAGACGGCTTGACGGAGGCCGGCAGCGCGCTGCTGACCACCGGAAGCGCCGAGGTGGCATCGCGCCGGTTACTTCCCGCCTGTGGCCTATCGGGGGCCAGGGCCGCCAGGCTCTCCGGCTCCGACCAGGCTCGCTGGTGGCGGGCCGGCCGGGTGCTGGCCGGCCGGCGTCCCCCGGCCGTCGCCGGGCGCCCCGACGCACTCCACCGTCTGCTCTCGGCCGACGACCCGCTGGAGGTCCGACTGGGTCAGGTGCTGGCGACCGACCCCGAGCAGGTCGCACAACCGATGGCAACGCTGTTGGGAGCGGGCGGGAAGCGCATCCGCGCCCGGCTGGTGTTGCTGACGGGTGAGATCGGCGGTAAGTTCCGCCCCGACAAGCTCCTCCAGGCGGCAGCCGCCATGGAGCTGCTCCACGCCGCAACTCTGTGCCACGACGATCTGGTGGACGGGGCGACATCGCGGCGGGGAGCTCCCACCGTGGCCGCTCTCTCGGGCCCGTTGGTGGCTCTTGGAGTCGGCGACTACTACCTCGGCAGGTCCTCCGGGTTGGTGGCCCGCCTGGACGATCCCCGCATCTCCCGCCACTTCGCGGACGCATTGGTGGAGATAGCGGACGGGCAGCTGCGCGAGCTAGACCGCCGCTCGGTGTGGTCTGGTGAGTTGGCCCCGTACATCCGAGTGGCGCAGCTCAAGACCGGCTCTCTGCTGGCGGCTTGCTGCGCCATCGGAGCCGTGTCGGGAGGGGCGTCTCGGCGCCAGGTCCAAGCTGTCACCAGGTTCGCTCGCAAGCTTGGCCTCGCCTTCCAGGGGATCGACGATTGCCTCGACTTCAGCGACCCCGGCCGCACCGGCAAGCCCGCCGGCATCGACCTCGCCCAAGGCATCTGCGGCCTGCCCCTGGTGTGCGCCCTCCGAGGCCCCCAGCGCCGCCTGGTCCTGAACCGCCTGCAGCAGATGGAGCGGGCGGAGCCCGCCGAGGCGGGGGAGTTGCGCACCGACATCCTGGCCCTGGTCCGGGACAGCGGTGCGTTGGCGACCGCACGCACCGTGGCCGACGGCTGGAGCTCCGAGGCGCTCTCCAGCCTGATCGCCCTGCCCCATTCAGTACGGATCCGCATCGAGCGTTTCGCGGATCGCCTGATCCTGCGCGACCGCTGAGTGGGGGTGGGCTGGCGGGGTCGCGATGGCGGTCCCATAAAATGACCGGCCGTGCCCCTCTTCCACCCAAGCCCGCCCAGCCAGATTGTGCCGGTCCACCTGACATGAGTCTTTCCAGGAGGTCCCCTTGACTGCAGCCGCAACCGCAGCCGCAGCGCTGGGCGGGGTCGCCGTGGGAGCCGGACTGCTGGTGGTGTTACGGCGGGACAGGTCTTTTCAACTCCTTGCCTGTCTGCTGGTCGCTGTCGCTGTCGCGCTGGCGATGGCGGTCGCCGGGGCGGTGTTGCCGGCCATAGGAGCTCTGCTTCTTGGGGGGGTGGGCGGGTTGCTGGCGCTGGCGCCACTGGCGCGAGATCTCCAGGCCGGTCCCCGACGCGTGCCTCGGGATCCACTCGCTATCGGCCTGGAGGCGGCTGCAGCCCTGTTTGTGGTAGCGCTGCTGGTGGGAGCAGGAGTCGCTGCCAGAGCCAGCTTCCACAGCCACTCTGGGCAGATGCCAAGTCTGGGGGCGGTGGGACACCAGGTTGTGCTGGGGGCCGGGGTTCCCCTTCTGGGTCTGGTGCTGGTGGCGGCCACGGTCCTGATCGGAACCACCGCCCTGGTCGGCAGGGACCGCCGCGAGGTGGCTGAGGACCAGGCCGAGGCTCAGCGGCGCCGGCGCTCAGCCGAGCAGCAGCGTCGCGCTCGCCAGCGAGCCGCGGCCCGAGAGGCGGCCCGCCAGGCCCGCCGCGGAGCCGGCAGGTGAGCGGTACCTCGGCGGCACTCCTGCTGACCGCGTGCTGCTTGCTGGGGCTGGCGATGTTCACTCTGCTCCACCGCCGCGACGCCTTCGGGGCGGTGGCCGCTCTGCTGGTCGGGGCTTCCGGAGTGGCCACCGGTCTGGTCGGGTTCTCGACTTCGGCGCCCACTCCCGTCGGCGCCGCGCAACTCCAGGCCTACGCGCTGGTGACTGAGGTGCTCGGCGTGCTCTGCGCCGGGGTGGGGTCGGCCCTGGCAATGGTGCTCTGGCGCCGCTCGCGGTCCGATCTGCTGGAGGAGCCACTGGCGCGGTCCGGAGCTGGCGTGGATGTGCCGGCGCCAGGGTCGGATCGCGCTGAGCTCGACGCCGCGGGCGACGAAGCGGACTCGAGCGCCGAGCCGGTGTCAGAGGAGTCTGGAGCCGACTCGGAAGTCGACCCCGCCGGGGAGGCCGACTGAGGTGAACATCTTCGATGCGACCTGGGCCCTGCTCTTGCTGCCGATCGCCGGGGTGGGGGCCAGCTACCTGGCCGAGACCAGGCGCGGAGCGGCAATGGCGGTCGCGGTCTTTAGTTGGCTGACCGTGCTGGCGGGCCTGATCGTGCTGGGTGCGGCCGTCCATGCCTTGCCCCAGACCCACCAGTCCACGCTGGTCTTCTGGACCTTCCCTGTAACCCAGACACCGTTCAACGCGGCCTCCACCACCCTGCTCTCTCCCAACTTCCAAGTCGGGGTGGGATACTCCGCCAACGCCGCCGCGGTGGTCCTGGTGGTGGCGGTGGCGCTGGCCGTGGCCCTGGGCCAGACCCAGATGATGAGCCAGCTGCGCAGCGATCCCCGCCTATCTGGCCTGATGCGGATGACCGGGGTTCTTGGCTTCGGCGCCGTGCTCCTGATCATGGCTCCTGGGTTATTTCAGACTCTCCTTGGTTTCGAGCTCTGTGGGCTGACGGCGGCCCTGATCATCGGCAGCGGCCTGGGCGAGGATGCGGGACGGGTGGCCCGGCGGGTGTACCTGGGGTGGAGGGCGGGCGCTCTCGCCCTCCTTCTGGCGGTGATATTCCTGTACGTGAAGTTCTCTGGGGCGGTCGATGTGGCCGCCACCAACGTCCACCACAAGGGGCCGGCTATCAGCCCTTATGGGCTGAACCTGACCTCCCTCGCCGCCATGTTCAAACTGGCGGTCAGGGGCCAGGTTCATGGGGTGGGCGGCCGGAGCCTGACCCTGGCTGCGGTCCTAATCCTGGTGGCAGCGGCCTGCGCGTGCGGGACGATTCCGCTCCACTTCCTGTGGCGGGGCCTGGGCCGCGCGCCCGGCGCCACCGCGGCTGTGCTGGCCTCAGCGGTGGGGGTGGCCGTCGGCGCCGCGCTTCTTCTGGAGACCTTCCCTCTGCTCGAGGTCGCAGCGGGGGTGCTGCCCGCGCTCATCGTGCTGGCGGCTGCCAGCGCGGTGGTCACCGCCGCCCTGGCGGCGCGGGAGCATGACCTTCGGCGCTTCGGGGCCCTGGTCGTGGCCAGCCTCTCCAGCTCTGTCCTGATCGGCTTCGGGCTGGGATCCCCGGCTGCGGCGCTCGCCATGGCGGTCTCGGCGGTCCTGGTGGCGGCGGTACTGACCGGCGTGTTGAGCCACCTGGCCAGGGATCTGCGAGTGGTGCGCGTCGGCCGCCTCGGCCCGGCTTGGAAGCACGCTCGCCCGGCGGTGACGACCCTGTTCGGCGCCCTGGCGGCGGCTTCTGGCCTGGTCGGCGCGGGGGGATTCTTCGGAAGATCCGCGATTCTGACAGCTGCCATCTCCGGCCCCGGCAGCGGCCTGCCCCAATCAGGGGACTGGGAGCGCATCGTTGGCGGCGGCGGCCTCCTACTGGCCGCCACGCTGTTGGCGCTCGGGTGTGGTCGGATCGCGGCCTTCGCGCTCAAGGGCGAGGAGCCAACCGACCCCCGAGAGGCCAGGGAGGCCCGCCGCCACTTCAGCCAGGCGCGGCCGGGGGGACAGCTGACCATCCTGCGCTCCGGCGTGGTGGTGGCGCTGCTGAGCGGGTTGGTGAGCCTGCCCGGGATTCACTGGGGCGTGGGCTCGATGCTGAGCTCCAAGCCGGGAGGCACCGCCCTGGGGGTCAGCGTTCTGTCTCTGCTTTCGATTCTGGTGCTGCCCCTCGTGGGGGCGGGTGTGGGTTTCGCACTGGCCCCGGTTGCGGCCGGGACCTTGGCGGATCCCCCCTGGCTGCGTTGGGTCGACGGCAGCGCCCTCTTCCTGGGCGCGGAGGCGGTCGTGACCGTCTGGCCTGGGCGCGCCGTGGTGGCGTTCAGCAACCGCGTGCTGGACCCCCTGTTCGACTCCGCCGCCGCTGCCCTCGGCGACGCCACCGAGTGGGAGCCGAAGGCGGGCCTGGGCTGGCTCAACCGCGGCCTGGGATCGAGTGTGGCGGCGCTGGTGGTGGTGGCGATCGCAGTTGGCGTGGCGGTCTGGCTGGGGGCTTTCCACCCGGCTGGTTTGGGAGCGCCCTAGATGCCCACCGACATCAGCCTCACTCTGATCGTATTCGTGCCCGCGGTAGGCGCCCTGCTGGTGCTGGGCCTGCCGGTGGACACCGATCTGCAGCGTTTCAGGGTGCGCACCACTGCTTTGTTCGCGACCCTGATCCCGCTCCTCATCGCCATCTTCGACGTTCTCGGCGAGGTCGGCAGCCCCTCCCAGGGAGCGCTCGCGCAACCGGCCCTAAATGCGCCCTGGCTGCGGCACTTCTTCTTACAGCTCGACTACCACCTAGGAACCGATGGCCTCAACCTGATGCTGCTGTTCGCGGTGACCGCGGTCTTTCCCGCCCTCATCCTGGCCAGTTGGCGGCAGAGAGAGCGGTACCGGACCTACTTCGCGATGGTCCTCCTGGTGGAGGTGTCGCTGACCGGCGCCTTCGCCACCCAGGATCTGCTCCTCTTCTTGGTGTTCTTCGCCCTCCCTGTGGTTCCCCTCAGCGTGCTGGTCGCGGCCGGTGGCAGCGGCGCCGGGCGGCGGGTCCTTATCTCGCAGTCCCTTTCCAGCGCCGCCCTGCTGGCGGCCATCCTGCTCATGCTGCTGAGGACCGGCAACGTCACCTTCGATTTCCTCACCCTGGGGACCAACAACCCCGTCAAGGGCGCGCCCGCCTTGATCGTGGCGGTGTTGCTGCTGTTTGCCTTTGCCAGCCGGATGGCGATCTTCCCGCTTCACCGCTGGTTGGTGGAGGGGGTGTCGTCCGCTCCCACCCCGGTGGGAATGCTCCTCACCATCGCGTCCCTTCCGGTGGGCGCCTACGGCCTGGTGCGGGTTCTTCTGAACATGGACCCGCTGGCCTCCCTGCAGCTGGTGCGGCCCCTGCTGGCCCTGGCTCTGGTGGCCCTGTTCTGGGGAGCGCTGGCCGCTCGCGGCAGCCGCGATCCCCGACGCATCGTGGGATTCGCCCTGGTGGCCATCACCGGTCCCGTGCTGCTGGGGGTGATCTCCTTTTCCGAGACCTCGATCTCGGGCGCGCTGGGACTGGCCTTCGCCTATGTGTTCTTCGCGCCCCTGCTGGTGCTGACGGTGGGTGCCCTCTGTGACCGCGCCGGCCGACGGCAGCTGACGGACCTGGCCGGAGCCGCCGCTGGCGCACCGCGCCTGCGTCTCCTGTTCGCGCTGGGAGTGGCCGGGCTCTTGGGGGTGCCTCTATTGGCGGGATTCCCGGGCCTGTTCCAACTGCTCCTGGGAAGCTTCGTCGCTCACCGCTACGTCACCTCTCTCACCTGCCTGGGGCTTCTACTTCTGACCGCCTCCCTCTGGAGGCTGCTGGGCGCCATCTTCTGGACGGGGCCCAAGGCGGAGCTCCAGCTGGCGATCGCTGATTCGCACGGGTCGGAGTTCTACGCCGGCTGGATTATGGCCGGCATGCTGATTGTGTTCGGGTTCTCAGCTGGTTATTTCGTTCCCTACACCGTGCATGGAACCGATCTGGTGGCGGCACGGGTGTCCAGCTATGCCCCCCCTCCCGCCCCGGCGCCCAAGGGGACCCACAAGTGAACCTCGCCTTTCTGCAGGACTTCGGGCCGATTGGCATCCTGGTGCTGGGGGCTGCCGCCTGCAGCTGGCTTGACCTGGGCCAGGCCCGGGGCGACTGGGGCCGCCGCGCGCCCAGCCGCTGGGTGGCATTGGCGGCACTGCTGCTGGCGTTTCTGGCCAGCATTGGCTTCTGGCACTCGTCCTTCGGTCCCAACCCGCCCGACGTTGAGCACGGCAGCTTCCTGATCGACAGGTTCGCCCTCTTCTTTTACGCCGTCGGCCTGGCCGCGGCCGGGGCCGTGGTCCTCTGCGGAGCCGACGCAGAGGTGGAGGTGGCTCCCCACACCGGCGTCTACCACGCACTGCTGCTGATGGCGACCGCGGGGGTTCTCTTCACCGCCTCGGCGGCCGACCTTATCAGCCTGGCGGTCGGGCTCGCCCTGACCAGCTTGCCCCTGGCCATCGCCCAGGGGCTGAGCAAGACCAACCTGACGGCGCTCCGGACGGCTACCCGGTCACTGACCTTGGGAGGAGCGCTGCTGTTGGCGTTTATCGGCGGCGAGGCCATTGTGGCCGGCCTGAGCGGGACCACCAGCCTCAGTTCGATCGCCCGCCAGTCGCTCCCGGTCGACCCCCTGATGGGTCTGGCGGCGCTGCTGCTGGTGGTGGGAGCCCTCGGGCAACTGGGGGTGTTCCCGTTCGGTGGCTGGCGCGCGCTGGAGCTTGAGCGCACTCCCCTGGCAGCCGGGACCGCCCGCACCGTGCTGCCCGCGCTGGCCGCGATGGCGGCCCTGCTGCGGCTTCTGCCGGGAGCGCTGGGCGCGATGCCGCAGGACTGGACCGTGACCGTCTCGGTGGTGGCGGCCCTGACCTTGGTGGTGGCGCCCATCCTGGCCCTGCGGGAGCGCCGGCTGCTGCGGGCGGTCCAGCTTCTGGTGGTGGCTCAGGTGGCGTTATGCCTGCTGGATCTGCTCGACGTCTCCAAGCCGGCCACCGCCTCCCTGCTCTATCTGCTGCTCTCTCTGGTGCCAATTGCCGCCGCCACGCTCGGACTCTGGGGCGCCCTGCGAGGGGCCGGCGAGGAGGACACCAAGGTGGCGCTGCGAGGCCTCTGGGCGAGGACCCCGTGGCTGGCTGGGATGCTTGCCCTGCTGGTGGCCGCCGCTGCCGGCCTGCCCCCTTTGGCGGGATTCTTCGTGAGGATATTCAGCGTCGAGGCCGCCCTCAGGGCCGGATTCGGCTGGCTGGCCCTGGTGGCACTGGTGTCCGGTGTGGTCGGAGTCCTGGTCGCCTACCGGTGGGTGATGGTCATCTTCGACGCCCGCGTCGACGGACCTGAGATCGTCCTGCCGGGCCGGGTCGCGCTGGTCGGAGTTGTGCTCTGCGGCGTGAGCTTCCTCGGTTTCGTGGTGGCCATGGGCCCCCTGCTGGGGATCGCCACCCGGGCAGCGCTGCCGCCTTTGTTCGGGCCCTGAGCCGGTCAGCTGTCGCCGTATCCGCTCAGCACCTTGTGCACTCTGGCAGTCATCTCCAGCGCCTGATCCATCGGCCGCTGCCACATGTTGCGGCCGAAGATGAACCCGGTGCCGCCCGCCGCCATGCAGTCGTCGATACGTCCCAGCAGCTCGTCATCCCCGAGCTTGCTGCCTCCGGCGAAGATCACCAGTGAGCGTCCCGCGGAACCGATGACGCGGGCCAGCATCTCGCGCCGGTCCTCGACCAGTGAGTCGTAGGGGGCCGGGGATGTGGAGTCGGCCTCAGCATGGTCCCTAGGGATGTTGATCTTGATCACGTCCGCACCCATCTCGGAGGCCACCCGGGCGGCGTAGTCGATGGCGTACAGGCTGTCCTGCCCGCCACGCTTGGCGATGGCTGAACCGCGGGGATAGGACCAGCAGATGAGCGGCATCCCGAAACGCTCGCAGTCGGCTCTCACCTCGTTCATCTGGCGCAGGTCGCGGTCCTGGGCTGGCGAGCCCACGTAACAGGTGTACCCGACCGCCGCCGCGCCCAGCCGGACCGCGTCCTCAACTGACGAGGTCAGTGGGGAGAACGCCTCGTCGGAGCTCGGCACGGAGGTCTTGCCGTTGACCTTCAGGACCAGCGGCAGCCTTCCCGCGTAGTGGGGCAGGTACCGCGTGGCCAGCCCGATCTGGAGCGCGATCCCGGAATAGTTACCCTCCAGCGCGAGCCGGATCTGGAAGTCGGGATCCTTGGCCGGTGGGTTGACGAAGAAGTCCACCGGTCCGTGCTCCAATCCCTGGTCCAGCGGCAGCAGCAGCAGGGTGCCGTTCCCCGGCCCGTGGTCGTGGAGCAGGGTGTGGAGACGGGCCCGCTTGCCCTGTGAGAGGTTGAGGTCGTCCAGATGGAACCTGGTCCGGGTTGCGCTGGGGCGGTTGGTGATTGTGGTCATGCTCTGAGGTTACAACGTCGCATCAGCGAATGGGGAGCAAGAGGAGGCGGTGATAATCGCGGGTGTGACAGACGGCAGCCCGCCCCCCGCGATCGCCTTCGAGGGGGTCGAGAAGAGTTTCGACGGACGTCTGGCGGTGGAGGACCTGGATCTCCGGGTCGGTCCCGGTGAGCTCTTCGGCCTGATCGGGCCCAATGGCGCGGGCAAGACCACCACCATCAAGATGGCGGTGGGGCTGCTGCGGCCATCACGGGGGCGGGTGGCGATAGGCGGCTACGACATCCAGCGTCAGGGCACCGAGGCCCGCCGCCGGCTCGGCTACGTGCCCGACCAGGCCCCTCTCTACGACAAGCTCACCGGCCTGGAGATGCTGGAGCTGGCCAGTGACCTCCATCAGATCAGCCGGGAGCGGCGCCAGCGGCGGATTCCAGCCTTGCTGTCCGCCCTGGACCTAGAGGAGGCGGCCGGCCAGCTGGTGCAGTCCTACTCCCGCGGGATGCGACAGAAGCTGGCTCTCTGCGCAGCGCTGATGCACGACCCGCAGGTTCTCTTCCTGGACGAGCCCACAGTCGGTTTGGACCCCCAGGCCGCCCGCCAGCTCAAGGTGATGCTGCAGACGCTGTGCGCCACCGGCCACACGGTGTTCCTCAGCACCCACGCCCTGGAGATAGCGGCCACGCTCTGCGACCGCGTGGGCATCTTCAATCAGGGAAGGTTGGTGGCGGTCGGGACGGTGGCGGAGCTGGAAAGGGCGGCCGGCGCCAACTCGGGACACCCCGGGGCCCTGGAGCAGGCCTTCATGAGCGTCACAGGAGCCACCGACCAGGAGACATCCAGCTTGATCTCCGCCCTTGGCGCCTGACCGGTGGCGGCGGTGCCGGATCTCCCAGAGACGATGCCGGAGCTGCGCTGGCGGGGACAGCTCGCCGGTCTGATCCGGGCCGGCCTGCTCAGCTTCTGGAACGGTTGCTGGCACAGTGGGGCCGGGCGCCGGCTGGCGACCCTGATCGTACCTGCGGTCGGAGCCCTCGTCTGGGTGGGGGCGACCCCTTGGGTGGTGACGCTGCTGCGCTCGCGGCAGCTGAGTTCGGCTCGCGCTCTGGAGGGGGGCCTCACCACCCTGATGGTGGTGCTCTTCGCCTTCACCCTGGCAACGTCGGTCAGCTTCGCTTTGGCCTCGGTCTACTTCGCCCGCGATGTGGAGTGGCTGCTGCTGGCTCCCATCAGCCCCAGGCTCTTCCTCTCCTACCGGATGCTCTCTCAGCTCAGCCTGGGCGCCGCGATAGGCACAGCGGTGGCTGGACCTGCGGTGCTGGCGGCGGCGATCGTGTA
>JAJZJU010000039.1 GCA_021809895.1 bacterium | reverse complement strand
CCGCAAGTTCGGTCCTACGCCGCAACAACACCACTCGGCCACGAGGAAGCGTCGCCCGACGCCGAGGTCAACCTCAACCGCCAAACCACGCATCTCCGCAGTTCCGAGGTCCACAAAGGGTCGCCTCGGACGTGCCTGTAGCCCTCCTGGGCAGGGCACCCACCACTCAAGCCTTCAGCAGCTAGCGCTCGATCGCGAGATCAATACGTATAGCTACGCTAAGACTTGGGGAGACTCTTGGCCCGAGATAGCGCACTACGCCCACCCTCCCTATCATTTCCACCGTAAGCCGGAGTCGGTGGTGAGGGCCTCGACCTGAGCGACTTGGCCGCAAGGGCCTCGCGCAGCGTGGGCCCTGTGGCCGTGGTGGCACACACGAGGTGGTGATCCCATCAAGTCTGCGGTTCGAGGACCTGAATCTTCCGGCTTCCTCTGGCGCGCCTGCCGCCAGCAGAAAGCTCAGATCGCTGTAGCGCCCGGACTGGCTACCGGCCCGAGCATGCTCAGCCAGGCTGACGCGGAAAATTGTCGCGCGGAGCCGGATCTCTGTCCCGAGGGCATGGGCCAATGGGCGTGAGTCCCAACAGGCTGGCTGGGGATTTCGAGTCCGGCACTGGCGATTCCGACCTGGCCCGCAATGCTGAGCTCCTCCCCTACGTGCCCCGACTAACTCTGGAGTGGCTGGAAGCTGCACCCGAGCGCACCTCCGCCGTGCTCGAAGGCACCATGGCCTTTGTGGACATCTCCGGGTTCACCCGGCTCACCGAACTGCTGGCTGGACGCGGCAAGGCAGGAGCGGAGGAGCTCACGGGGTTTCTGGACGCCATGTTCGCCGAGCTCATCGGGATCGCGTACCACCACTCTGGAGAGCTGATCAAGTGGGGCGGTGATGCGGTGCTGGTCTGGTACAGCGGTGATGGCCACGCCCAGCGGGCGGTGGCGGCGGCGTGGAGGATGCAGCAGGCGATGGCGCGGGTCGGCCGGGTGAAGACCTCGGTGGGGCCGTCGACCCTGCGCATGTCAGTCGGAATCCACAGTGGACCATTCCACTTCTACCTGGTGGGCGGGCGCCACCGAGAGTTCCTGGTCACAGGGCCCGGGGCAACCTGCACCGCTCACATGGAAGCAGTCGCCGAGGCCGGTGAGATTTTGGTGAGCCAGGAGACAGCCCGCCGGCTGGATCGGGGGGCGCTGGGAGAGACCAAGGCCGATGGGATTCTCATCAGAGCTGCCCCGCCAATACCCCGTCTGGAGGCACCCGTCTCCGACCTCCACCCCAACTGGCGCCCGTCCATGTGCCTTGCGGCCGGACTCAGGGACCATCTGGCGGCGGCTCCCGTTGAGAGCGAGCATCGCCAGGTGGCGGTGGGGTTTGTCGAGTTCAGCGGCTCGGCAGCCGTGTTGGCGGGCAGCGGCGAGGATGGCCTAGCAACTGCCCTCACCGACCTGATGACCACAATCCAGGAGGTGAGTGTGCAGCACCAGGTCACCTTCTGGGAGACCGACATCGCCGAGGACGGCGGCAAGGTGATGCTGGTGTCCGGGGCTCCCAACGCCACCGACGACGACGACGGCCGGATGCTGGTCACGGTTAGAGAGGTAGTGGACCGGGGCGGACCGCTCGGTCTGCGCGCGGGCGTCAACCGAGGCCGCGTGTTCGCGGGTGGCTTCGGCCCCCCCTATCGCCGCACCTACTCTGCCAAGGGTGATGCCGTGAACCTCGCCGCCCGACTCATGGCACGGGCGAAGGTCGGAGAGGTGTACGCATCCGACACCGTCCTGCGGCACAGCCGGGTCCAGTTCGCAACCACCGAGTTGGAGCCCTTCATGGTGAAGGGGAAGGCCGCCCCGGTCACGGCGCATCTGGTCGGCCCCATGACCACGTCCGCAGCCCCGGGCCGCGTCCCCGCCGCCCCCCTGGTTGGACGTGATGGAGAGCTGGCGGCACTGGAAGGTTTGCTGACCAGGGCCCGTGGTGGTCGGGGGGCCTGCGCAGAGATCGTGGGGCAGCCAGGCATCGGAAAATCCCGCCTCATCGAAGCCCTGGAGGATCGTGTTCCAGGCATCCGCGTGCTCAGGGTCGTCTGTGACGAGTACCGCTCCACAATCCCCTATGCGTCCGCCCGCACCCTAATCCGCCAGAGCCTGGGTGTCGATCCCGATGCGGACCAGGCTCTGGTCGGGGACCGGCTAACGGCCGAGGTTGGAAGGAGTGCGCCCGCACTGACCCCCTGGCTGCCTCTGCTGGCCACCGTGGCCGCGGCCGAGGTCCCTGCCACGCCCGAGTCGACGGCCTTGGACGGCCGCTTCCGCAATGAGCGTTTGGAGGCCACCTTCGTCGAGTTCCTTTCCGTCCTTCTGCCATATCCGGCGCTGCTGGTCTTCGACGATGTCCAGTGGATGGACGACTCCAGTTCCAGCCTGCTGCGACGGCTCATATCCAAGCTCTGGTCCCAGTCATGGCTGCTGGTGGCCGGCCGACGTCCTCAGCCGGGCGGCCTACCGCTCGACGACCTGGAGGGACCGATCCGCTTGGACTTGCAGCCACTGAGTGACGACGCGGTGTCTCAGCTGGTGCGAGCCGTGACCGCCACGCGCCCTCTGGCGCCCCATCAACGAGCCGCCATATCTGGCCGCAGCGGCGGCAACCCACTGTTCTTGCTCGAACTGCTCCAGACCGGTCAGCAATCGGGATCCGACACCGCGCTACCCGACTCGGTCGAAGCCCTCCTCGCCAGCCAGGTGGATCGGCTCTCCCCACCGGACCGACATCTGCTGCGAGTGGCCTCGGTCCTGGGGATGCAAGTGGATCTGGAGGTCTTGGCGGACATGCTGGACGGCCAGCACGCCGCCCGGCGGTTGGCCGCTCTGGACGACTTCTTCAGCCCAGACACCCCAGGAGCGCTGCGCTTTCGCCACACCATGCTCCGCGACGCCGCCTACGAGGGCCTGCCCTACGCCCGCCGACGGGAGCTGCATGCAAAGGCCGGTGAGGTCCTGGAGCGGCTGGCCGGCCACCGTGCGGCCGAGATAGCCGGCCTGCTGGCGCTGCACTTCGGAAACGCGGCCCAACACCGGTCGGCGTGGCGCTACTCGCGGCTCGCCGGAGATCAGGCGAAGTCCGTCTACGCCAATGTGGAAGCGGCCAGCTTCTTCGAGCAAGCGCTCTCCGCGGCACGCGACCTGGGGGACGTGGCTCCAGCGGAGTTGCTGCAGGTGGCAGAAGCGCTTGGAGATGCCAGGAGCCGGTTGGGAGAGTTCTCCGGGGCCGCCGTGGCCTACCGCACCGCGCGGAGGTGGGCCACTCTTCCGGTGGAGCGGGCGCGGCTGCTGCACAAGGTGGCACTCACCACTGACCGGGCAGGCAACTACGCACTGACGCTGAGGATGTTGACCCTCGCGGAACGCAGCCTGGAGGCCCTTGACGACTCCACCACCCCCAGGCTGCGGGCGGAGATCCGCGCTCTCTACGGCCTGGTCCGCCATCGCCAGGGGCGTGGCCCCGATGCGGTGAGACTGCTCAAGGACGCGGTCTCCCTGGCCGAGCAGGCCCGGGCGTCGGAGGTGCTGGCGACCGCCCTGCTCTACCTGGACATAGCCGAATTGACAGTCGGTCTCGGTGATGACAGCCGGCACGCCCAGCGTGCGCTGGAGCTCCTTCGCGAGATGGGTGACCAGCCCTGGCTGGAGGCCAGAGCGCTGAATCAACTTGGGATCCGAGCCTACTTCGCGGGGAACTGGTCGGAGGCGGTGGAGTACTACACCCAGTCCCGGGACGCCTGCGTGCGCGCCGGCGACGAGTGGACCGCCGCCGTCACCGCCGGCAACATAGCCGAGGTGCTCTCGGATCAGGGACACCTCGACCAGGCCGAGGCGATCCTCGAGGACGCGCTGAGGACCTACCAGGCGGCGGGCACTCCGACCTTCATCGGCTACGGGACGATGCTCATGGGCCGCTTGCTGACAAGGCGAGGAGATTTCGCTCGAGCCAGGCCGCTCCTGCAAGAGGCACGGGACCTCGCCGCCGCCGAGGGCGAGACCATGCAGTTGTTGCAGGCGGAGTCCGCGGTGGCTGAATGCGAGCTGATGGCGGGTGACCCGACCTCCGCCGGCGAGCTGGCTCAGCGAGTGCTTCAGAGAGCAGGAGGCATCCCCGGGGGAGCCATGGTCGAACCCGCGCTCGAGCGCGTCTTGGGACTGGCGCAGGCCGTCGGATCAGGAGATGCGACCGAAGCCCAGGGACATCTGCGGAAGTCCGTGGAAGCCTCCCGCACCAGAGGAGCCAAGTACGACCTTGCCATGTCCCTTCGGTCCCTGGGCGAACTCCGGCCAGACGCGATCTCGGCCGAGGAGGCCGACGAAGCCTCCAGGCTGTTCGAACAACTGGGGCTGGTCCGAGCGGTCGCCATACCGCCGCGACCAGCCCCATCGCAGCTCCTTTTCGACCAGCAGATGACGCTCAGTGGCTGATCGAGAGAGTCCGATTCGGAGAAGGCACAGCGGACACAGCAGCAGTCGGCGCGATCGAAGTTCAGTTTTCGGCAAGCGTCCTGTGGGACCCCGAAAGTCGGTCCACTCTGCGCAAGCGTTACGACTGACTGATTACCTTGGCAAAGACCGCTGGTGGTTGGTAGCAGAGAGCACTGTGAGGAAGGTGGACACTGTAGGCGTGGCAGCAGTCGGCATAGAGAACCTTGGCTTCCAGGATGCTGTCGAAGATCTCCCGGGCGAAGAGGTCGTCTCGGGCCCGGCTGTTGAAGCTTTCGACGTAGGGGTTGGAGCCAGTCAGCTCCCCCGGACCCGCTGGCGCGGTATCACGCCATCCCGTCTCTCCTCCTCGTAGAGACGCTCGACCACGAACTCCTTCAACAGGGTCTGGTACCCCTTGTGACGCCGAGCCGCCAGCGCCTTGACGCGGTCCAGCGTCGACGAGTCGAACCTCACGGCGATCGGGACCGTACGGGGCCGCGGCCTCGGCAGGAGGTCGGCGGGTGGCAGCTCAGCTTGAGCTGCGACCGCATCTGAGAATTGATGGGTTGCCCAGAAATCTGACTCTTCTGCTTCGTCGGTGAAGTCAGGGATCTCAGCCAGGTCTGCGATCACCACTGGCTCTCGTTCTGGCACGGTCAACCTCCTCCGCGTCGGTATCGGCGACGCTCCCGCTCCGTTGCTGGCCTGGCGGTCACGACCCGGAGTCCACGAGACCTTCTTGCCAAGACTACGAAGAGAATCCGCCCAGGCTCTGTAGCTCCGAGCATCGCCCAGCGTCGCTCACCTCGGGAGTTGTAGGCACCGTCCGAGAGCCGACGAGGGTCGCTAAGAGCCTCCTCAACTTCGCCCGGTTCAACCCCGTGCCTCCCAATGTGCTCGAGATTGGCCTCATCCCAGTCGAACACGCTCGCCTGTCCTCATGGCTTTATAGCATACCATGGTAGATACTGACTCATCTTCCAGGCACCTTCTCGAGCATGCCCTTGGGGACTGTCGTGATGCGATCTCAGCTCCAGACCAATTGGGTGCGGCTTTTCTGGAGGGACGCCTGGGGTGGCACCATCATTTCGTGTGCCGGCGATGCCGAGTGCTGCTCAACATCCCGTGTGTGAAGGAGTCAGGGCCGTGCATGGAGCCGGATCCCAGCCTGGGACTGCTGGTGAAAGAGGCCCAGGTGATCGTCCGCTGGCTCTGGCGGGACCGCGCCCGACAGCCGACCTGAGTACCGTCTTGCCTGCCTCGACGGGGGCCCTGCCCGCGATCGGACGGCAATTCGAGCCGCGCGGCTTAGTACCGGCCCGGATCCTCCCTTCACGGGAGACTGGACCCCGACCTATTCCGGAAGCGAGAAGATGCCGGCCGGGGGCGATCCCCGGCCGGCACTCAGGACTCAGTCCGCTGAGGACTCCAAGGCCGCCACGGCCTCGGGGACCTCGATGGCCAAAGGCTCGCCCTCGAGGGCGGGAACCGTCTCGGCCGGTGCCTCCGCCTCCTCCAGGAACCTGATGGCTTCCTCGCGCAACTTGCGGTAGTAGTCGAGACCGGTCCCAGCTGGGATCAGCTTGCCGATGATCACGTTCTCCTTGAGACCGCGCAGGCGATCCACCTTGCCCGAGATGGCGGCCTCGGTGAGCACCCTGGTCGTCTCCTGGAAGGACGCTGCCGAGAGCCAGCTGGCGGTGTTGAGAGCCGCCTTGATCAGCCCCAGCAGGACCGTCGACGCTATCGCGGGCTCGCCGCCCTCCGCCAGCACCTCGGCGTTGGCCTGGTCGTACTCCCACTGGGATACGATCTCGCCGGGAAGCAACTCCGTGTCGCCCCCGGACTCCACCCGCACCTTGCGCATCATCTGGCGGACGATCACCTCGATGTGCTTGTCGTTGATGTCCACACCCTGGGAGCGGTAGACCTTCTGAACCTCACGCACCAGGTAGTCCTGGACCGCCTCCCGGCCGCTGATGTAGAGAAGCTCCTGGGGGCTGACCGAGCCCGCCGTGAGCGCGTCCCCGGCCTTGATCTCATCGTCATCGGAGACCCGCAGCTGGGCCCCGTGCGCGATCGGATATTCCTTGACCTCTTCCTCGAGGGCCCGGATGGTGAGCTCGCCGCCACCGGCTCCCGCCTTGAGCGCTGTGATCTTGCCTCCGATGCGCGCCTGCAGGGTGACCGGCTTGCCCGCCTTGGTGCCGCGGGCCAGGACCTGTCCCTCGCCCACCAGAGCGCCCTTGGCGATGGCCGAGTCGAGCTCCATGCCCTTCTCGATCGTCTGGCTGACGTCGTACTCGTCGTGGGCCACCACCCGCACCTTGCGGGTGCCGTCGGCCCGGACCACCTCCACCCTGCCCCCGGACTCGGCCAGAGTCGCCTTGCCCTTGGGGATGCGAGCCTCGAAGAGCTCCTCCACCCGAGGCAGACCCTGGGTGATGTCCAGGCCCGCCACGCCTCCTGTGTGGAACGTGCGCATGGTGAGCTGAGTGCCAGGCTCTCCGATCGACTGGGCCGCGATCACGCCCACCGCCTCGCCGATCTCGACAAGCTTGCCGGTGGCAAGGTTGCGCCCGTAGCAGAGGCGGCAGACACCGCTCCTGGCCCCGCAGGTGAGCACGCTGCGCACCCGAGCCCGGTCCACCCCGGCCGCCACCACCTGGCGAGCCAGAGCGTCGGTTATCTCATCCCCAGCCGACACGATCACCTTCCCATCAGGGGCGGTGATGTCGGCGGCCGCGGTCCGGCCCTGGATCCGCTCCAGGAATGGCTCTCCCTCCTGGGCCAGGTCAGAGAGCCAGATGCCGGCGTTGGTGCCGCAGTCCTCCTCCCGCACGATCACGTCCTGGGCCACGTCCACCAGCCGCCTGGTCAGGTAGCCCGAGTCCGCCGTCCGAAGTGCGGTGTCGGCCAGCCCCTTGCGGGCTCCGTGGGTGGAGATGAAGTACTCCAGCACGGCGAGCCCCTCGGAGAAGTTGGCCTTGATCGGCATGTCGATGATTCGTCCGGTGGGATCGGCCATCAGCCCACGCATGCCCGCCAGCTGGCGGATCTGCTGGACGGAGCCTCGAGCCCCTGACTGGGACATCAGCAACACCGAAGAGAAGGTGTCGAAGTGACGCATCGTCGCCTGAGTCACCTGGTCGGTCGCCTGGGTCCAGATCTCGACTGTCTTGCCGTAGCGCTCGTCCTCGGTGATGAGCCCGCGGCGGTGCTGCAGGGTCACCTCGTCGACCGCGCCGTCGGCCTCGGCGATGATCCCCGCCTTCTCGGGAGGGGTCTTGATGTCCATGGCGGACATCGTGGTGCCCGACTTGGTGGCGAAGGAGAATCCCACCCGCTTGATGTCGTTGACCACCTCGGCGGTGACCAGGTTGCCGTAGAGCCTAAAGCAGGTCGCCACCAGGGAGCGCAGCTCCTTGCGGTCGAACGCCCGGTTCTGGAACACCATCGGATCGCCGTCAGCACCCTCCCGGACCGAACGCCCCAGTGGAAGGATCTGGTTGAAGAGAACCCGCCCGGCGGTGGTCTTCACCATCACCCGCTCGCTCGGGTCGCTTCCCTCCTCCACCACCTCCACGTGGTTGCGTGGCATCCGGACCCTGACCGGCTCGTGAGGAGCCAGGCTGCCGGTGTCATAGGCGAGCAGGACCTCGTCGGCGGAGCTGAAGCTGCGCAGCTTGCTGTCCTCGGCGGTTGCCAGTGGCTCGCGCTCGACGGTCAGCCAGTACGCCCCCAGAACCATATCCTGGGAGGGAGCCACCACCGGGTTGCCGTCACTGGCGGAGAGGATGTTGTTGGAGGACATCATGAGGTTCTTGGCCTCGGCGATGGCCCCGCTGAAGAGCGGCACATGGACCGCCATCTGGTCGCCGTCGAAGTCAGCGTTGAATGCGGTGCAGACCAGCGGGTGGATCTGGATCGCCGAGCCCTCGACCAGAATCGGCATGAACGCCTGGATCCCCAGACGGTGCAGGGTGGGCGCCCGGTTCAGCAGCACCGGGTGGTCCTGGATCACCTGGTCCAGGACGTCCCAGACCTCTGGCCTGACCCGCTCCACCATGCGCTTGGCGCTCTTGATGTTCTGGGTGAAGCCCTGGCTCACCAGCTCCCGCATGACGAACGGCTTGAAGAGCTCGAGCGCCATCCGCTTGGGCAGGCCACACTGGTTCAGCTTCATCTCCGGGCCGACCACGATCACCGAGCGACCGCTGTAGTCGACCCGCTTGCCGAGCAGGTTCTGGCGGAAGCGGCCCTGCTTGCCCTTGAGCATGTCGCTCAGGGACTTGAGCTTGCGGTTGCCGGTCCCGGTGATCGCCCGGCCGCGCCGGCCGTTGTCGATCAGGGCGTCGACCGCCTCCTGCAGCATCCGCTTCTCGTTGCGCACGATGATCTCGGGAGCGCCCAGCTCCAAGAGCCTCTTCAGGCGGTTGTTGCGGTTGATCACCCGCCGGTAGAGGTCGTTGAGGTCCGAGGTCGCGAACCGGCCTCCGTCCAGCTGCACCATCGGGCGCAGCTCGGGGGGAATCACCGGCAGGACCTCCAGGACCATCCAGGTGGGCTTGGTCTCACTCTTGCGGAAGGCCTCGACCACCCGCAGTCGCTTGACCGCCTTCAGCTTGCGCTGGCCGCTGGTCGACAGCAACTCCTCGCGCAGGTGGACGGACTCGGCCTCCAGGTCGATAGCGTCCAGCATCTCCTTGATGGCGGCGGCCCCCATCGAGGCCCGGAACACAGAGCCGAACTTCTCCGTGTAATCGCGGTACTCGGAGTCGGTGAGCAGCTGCCGGACGGTGATGCCCTCAAGACGGGATCTGGTCTCGTCCAGCTCGGCCCTGATCTTGGCCAGCTCCTCATCGCCGACCGAGTCGCCAGCCTCCCGGCGCTGATCGATCTCCTGGCGCAAAGCGGCCGACTCCGCGGCCGAGCGCTCCTTGATCTGGCTGACGCGCTTGGTCTCCTCCTCTGAGATCGCGGCCAGCATCTCCTGCAGCGCGGAGCGGAGCTGCTCGGCGTGCTCCTCGGTGAGGGGTGTGCCGCGCTTGACCACCACCTGCTTGTGGTCCTGCTCCTTCAGGGTCATGTCGCTGGGCGCCTTCTTGCCCAACCCGGCCTCGATCCGCTGGGCCAGGGAGTCGGCTTCGGACTCCAGCTTCTCGCGCCGCGCCTCGGCTGCCGTGGTGGCCTGGGAGACCTCCTTCTCCGCAGCCGCCTCCACGTCCTTGAGCTTTTGCTCCTGAGCAGCAAGGAAGCTCTCCAACTCCGAGGAGGCTGCCTTCCTCAGCTCGGAGATGCGGTCGCTCTTCTCCGGGTCGAGCGCCAGAAGCGCCTGGGCGCGAGCATCCTCGTCAACTCGGGTGACGATGTAGTTGGCGAAGTAGAGGACCTTCTCCAGGTTGCGGGGTGACATGTCGAGCAGCAGCCCGAGCCGGCTCGGGATGCCCTTGAAGTACCACACGTGCGAGACCGGGCTGGCCAGGCGGATGTGTCCCATCCGCTCCCGCCGCACCTTGCTGCGGGTCACCTCCACGCCGCACTTGTCGCAGATGATGCCCTTGTAGCGGTAGCGCTTGTACTTGCCGCAGTGGCACTCCCAGTCCTTGGTGGGGCCGAAGATCTTCTCGCAGAACAGCCCGTCCCGCTCCGGCCTCAGGGTCCGGTAGTTGATCGTCTCCGGCTTGGTCACCTCGCCGTGAGACCAGGAGAGGATGGTCTCCGGGCTGGCGAGAGACAGCTTCAGGGCATCGAAGTTTTCCAGCTTAAGCAAGGCCTGTCCGCCTCCTGGCGAATTGGTGGATGAGCGGGTACCAGGGCGCAGCCAGCTCGCCGACATCGGCTGCGCCCATAACGGATTCGGAAATAAAGGTCACTCTCAGCGGCCGATGTCCTCGGCATCGTCGCGCTCGTCGCGCTCCAGGTTGATGCCAAGTCCCAGCGGCATGTCGGGCATGTCGTCTTCTGCGAACACGATCTGTTCCTCGTTCTCGGACATGATCTCCACCCCCAGGCCGAGCCCCTGCAGCTCCTTGACCAGAACCCGGAACGACTCCGGGATGCCGGCGTCGAGGGTGTTGTCGCCCTTGACGATCGCCTCGTAGGCCTTGACCCGGCCCACGATGTCGTCCGACTTGATGGTCAGGATCTCCTGGAGGATGTGGCTGGCGCCATAGGCCTCCAGCGCCCACACCTCCATCTCCCCGAAGCGCTGGCCGCCGAACTGAGCCTTGCCGCCCAGCGGCTGCTGGGTGACCAGGCTGTAGGGACCGGTGCTGCGGGCGTGGATCTTGTCCTCCACCAGGTGGTGGAGCTTGAGCATGTAGATGATCCCGACCGTGATCGGCTGCTCGAAGAACTCCCCAGTGCGGCCGTCGCGGAGCATCACCTTGCCGTCGCGCGGCAGGCCGGCCCGCTCCAGCTCGTCCTCAATCTCGGGCTCGGTCGCGCCGTCGAAGACAGGGGTGGCGACCTTGATCCCGAGCGCCGAGGCGGCCCATCCCAGGTGGGTCTCCAGCACCTGTCCGAGGTTCATACGGCTGGGAACGCCCAGCGGGTTGAGCACAATCTCGACGGGGGTGCCATCGGGCATGAAGGGCAGATCCTCGATCGGCAGGATGCGGGCGATGACGCCCTTGTTGCCGTGCCGGCCCGCCATCTTGTCGCCCTGGCTGATCTTGCGCTTCTGGGCCACGTAGATCCGGATGAGCTCGTTGACCCCGGCGGGCAGCTCGTCCTTGTTGGTGCGGCTGAAGTGCTTGACGTCGACCACCACCCCGCGCTCCCCGTGGGGCACCCGCAGCGAGCTGTCGCGGACCTCCTTGGACTTCTCTCCGAAGATCGCCCTCAGCAGGCGCTCCTCCGCGGAGAGCTCCGACTCCCCCTTGGGAGTTGTCTTGCCGACCAGGATGTCCCCCTGCTGGACCTCAGCGCCGACGTAGATGATGCCGCGCTCGTCAAGGTTGCGCAGGCTCTCCTCGCCGACGTTGGGAAGCTCCCTGGAGATCTCCTCAGGTCCGAGCTTGGTCTCCCTCACCTCCACCTCGAACTCCTCGATGTGGATGGAGGTGTACTTGTCGTCGCGAACCACGGACTCGCTGATGAGGATCGCGTCCTCGTAGTTGTAGCCCTCCCAGGGCATGAAGGCGACCAGCACGTTCTGGCCCAGGGCCAGCTCGCCCTTGTCGGTCGCCGGCCCGTCCACCATGACCGCCCCCGCCTCGACGTGGTCGCCAGGATTGACGATCACCTTCTGGGAGAGGCAGGTGCCCTGGTTGCTGCGCACGAACTTGTGCACTCCGTACCAGACATCGGGGCCCTTGTCGTCGGGGTGGAAGAGGATGCCGAGCCCGCTGTCCTGACCGCTGCGGACGATCCGGACCCGCTCGTCGACCTCACCCAGGGGCACGTTGATCCCGACCACCGTGCCCGCAGAGGGTGCGGTGATGAGCTCGCCGCTGTCCTTGGCCGCGTAGAGCTCCATGCCGGTGCCAACCACCGGGGAGTCGCTGTTGACCAGAGGCACCGCCTGGCGTTGCATGTTGGATCCCATCAGCGCCCGGTTGGCGTCGTCGTGCTCCAGAAACGGGATCATGGCGGTCGCCACCGAGACGATCTGCTTGGGCGAGACGTCCACGTAGTCGACATCGACGATGGGCACGTCCTTGAAGGTGTGACGGGTGCGCGCGGGGGTGTGCTCCACCATGAACCTCCCCTCCGGGGAGATGGGAGCGTTGGCCTGCGCCACCGTGTACTTGTCCTCTTCGTCAGCGGACAGGAAATTGATCTCATCGGTGACCCAGGGGACGATCCCGACCTCGGTGATTCCCGCCTTGGTGAGGATCTCCAGCTCAGCCGCTCCAACGACAGTGCCCGCGGCAAGGCCCGCCACCTCGTCGCGAAGCTCCCGGCCCACCAGCAGCTCGCCATCTCTGGGCAGGGTCAAAGAGTGGTGGATCCGCCGGAAGGGAGTCTCAATGAAGCCGAAGTCGTTGACCCTGGCGAAGGTCGCCAGAGAGCCCATCAGCCCGATGTTCGGCCCCTCAGGGGTCTCGATCGGGCAGATCCGGCCGTAGTGGCTGTGGTGGACGTCCCGGACGTCGAAGCCGGCGCGCTCACGGGAGAGTCCGCCTGGGCCAAGTGCCGAGAGCCGGCGCTTGTGGGTGAGCTCGGACAGGGGGTTGGTCTGGTCCATGAACTGGGACAGCTGGCTGGACCCGAAGAACTCCTTGATTGCGGCCACCACCGGCCGGGCGTTGATCAGGGAGGCGGCGGTGACGGTGGTCGCGTCGCAGATCGTCATCCGCTCCTTGATGATGCGCTCCATCCGCAGCAGCCCGGTGCGGAACTGGTTCTGCAGAAGCTCCCCCACCCCACGCACCCGGCGGTTGCCCAGGTGGTCGATGTCGTCGGCCTCGCCGTGCCCGTTGTTGAGCTCGATGAGGCGGCGCATGATCTTGATGAAGTCCTCGTGCGCCAGAACCCGCAGCTCGGGATCCTCGGCGCGCGCCCTCGCCTCCGCCTCGGAGAGGCCGAGCCTCTTGTCCAGCTTGAAGCGGCCGACCCGGCCCAGGTCGAAGCGGCGCGGGTTGAAGAAGAGCGCCTGCAGCAGGTTGCGCGCGTTCTCCACGGTTGGAGGGTCTCCGGGCCTGATCTTCCGGTACAGCTCGATAAGGGCCTCGTTGACGTCGTGACTGGGGTCCTTCTCCAAGGTGGCGTCGATGTAGCGGCGCTCGGGGTCGTTGTCGACCTCGTGGAAGAACTGGCGGATGTCATCGTCGCTGGGGTAGCCCAGCGCCCGGATGAGGGTGGTCGCCTGGAACTTGCGCTTGCGGTCGATCTTGGCGGTCAGGATGTCCTTGCTCGAGGTCTCGATCTCCAGCCAGGCGCCCCGGTTGGGGATGAACTTGACCGCATAAAGAGGACGCCCCGTGACCGGGTGCTCGGCGCCGGCGGTGAAGTAGACACCCGGCGAGCGCACCAGCTGGCTCACCACCACCCGCTCTGTGCCGTTGACCAGGAAGGTCCCCTCCCCGGTCATCATCGGGAAGTCGCCCAGGTAGACCTCGGACTCCTTGATCTCCCCCGCCGCCTCACCGGTCTTGATGTGCAGGCGGGTCATTATCCGCAGCGGCGCCGAGAAGGTCATGTCCCGGTTGCGGCACTCCTCCTGGTCGAACTTGGGCTCGCCGAAGCTGTAGTCCAGAAAGCGCAGCTCGTAGTTCTTGCCGGTGTAGTCGGTGATCGGGTTGATCTCGTCAAAGAGCTCGCGCAGCCCCGACTCCACGAACCACCTGAAGGAGTTCAGCTGAGTTTCGATCAGGTTTCCAACCTGGAGCATCTCCGGGATCTTGCCGTAGCTGAGGCGGGCGGGCGCAGAGGGCATGGCAGCACGAATTGGCGGCATGGGCTAAAGTTCTCCAGGCAAACGGAAACGTAGGGTGAACTTCACGGGTGAGGGAAGCTCAATGCTACCACACCTGGGAGCCGCACCTGCTGGGACACCCCAGCCAATCGATCCCCTGACCGGCTTGCGGGTCGTGTTACTTGATCTCGGCGGTCGCGCCTGCCTCCTGGATCTTCTTGGCCACGGACTCGGCCTCCTCGCGGGTGACGCCCTCCTTGACCGGCTTGGGAGCCTGGTCCACCAGGTCCTTAGCCTCCTTCAGGCCCAGCCCGGTGATCTCGCGGACCGCCTTGATGGCGGCGATCTTCTGGTCGCCGGCGGCGGTCAGGATGACCGCGAACTCGGTCTGCTCCTCGACCTCGGCGGCTGCTGCTGCGGCCGGGGCTGCGGCAACCGCAACCGGGGCGGCGGCGGTGATCCCGTACTTGTCCTCGATAGCCTTCTTGGCGTTGACCAGGTCCAGGACGGTCCAGTCCGCCAGGGCCTCGACGAAGTCGTCCACTGTCACCTTGCTCATCTCACTCTCCTTCGCTGGTAGCTGGTTGCTTTGAATTCAATTTTGAAAGAGGGGCGGCTCTCAAGCCGCCGCCTGCTTGGCGTCCAACAGTTGGACCAGGTCGCGGACCGGCGCCTCCAAAAGCCCCACCAACTGGGACATGGGGGCTTCCAGCACCGCCAGCAGCTGGGACATGAGGACGTCCCGACTGGGCAGCTCCGCCAGCTGGCGAACCTCTGCCGCGGAGAGCACGGTCCCCTCGGCGACTCCGCCCCGGACCATCTCCAGGCGGCGGTTGGTCCTCGCGTACTCCATCAGGACCCGGGCCGGAGCGCTCAGATCGTCGTAGCTGATGGCGATCGCGGTCGGTCCCACCAGGTGGGGGCTGAGCTCGCTGAGCCCGGCCTCGCCACTGGCCCGGCGGGCCAGGGTGTTCTTCACCACCACGTAGTCGATCCCCTCCTGGCGGAGGGCCTGGCGCAGGGTCTCCAACTGAGCGACCGTGAGGCCGCGGTAGTCGGTGAGCACCGCGCTCTTCATCCGCCCCAGCTTCTCCGCCAGGGCCGCCACGTTCTCCTGCTTGGCCTCGGGGATCCGAGCCGCGCCATGCTTGTCGGCGATCATTCCGCAAAGCCTCCTGGAGCGCCGGACTCAAGACAGGAGGGCTGAGCGAGGGCGCTGAACAGCGTCTCCGCCTGGCTCACCTGCGCAGGGTGGGGTTTTGAGCTCTGTTGCCCCTGCGGTCTCGGGTGCCGGCTGATCTCAATGTTGCAACCGTGAGTTGGATTATATAGGAGTTCCCAGAACTGGCCCCAATCGACGGGGCGCATCTGGGAGTCATCGCGGCCCAGCACAAGCTTCGCGATCTGCGGAGACCCCGTGGGGAACGATCCCCAGAGCAAGCCCAGAGAGGCTCGCCCTGGACCATGCTCCCTGATGCCGCTCGATCGTCGGGCTACTGTGATCCTCCCGCCTCAGGCAGCACTCAGGCGTCCGGCCAGCAGGGGATCCACCCTCACGCTGGGACCCATGGTGGGAGCCAGGAAACAGGCCCTCACGTAGGAGCCCTTGGCGGCCGAGGGCTTGGCCTTCACGATCGCCTCCATCATGGCGGCGAAGTTCTGGTAGAGATCCTCGTCTGCGAAGTTGGTCTTGCCGACCGGCACGTGGATGATGCCGTAACGGTCGACCCGGAACTCCACCCGCCCCGCCTGGACCTCCTTGACCGCCCTGGCGATGTCGAAGGTGACGGTGCCGGCCTTGGGATTGGGCATGAGCCCCCTGGGGCCGAGGATCTTGCCCAGACGTCCGACCGAGCCCATCATGTCAGGGGTGGCGAGCGCGACGTCGAACTCGGTGAAGCCCTCCTGGACCTTCTTGACCAGGTCCTCACCGCCGACGATGTCGGCTCCGGCATCGCGTGCCTCGCGCTCCTTCTCCCCCTGGGCGAAGACCGCGATGGTGCGGCTCTTGCCGGTCCCGTGCGGCAGGACCACCGAGCTTCTCACCATCTGGTCGGCATGCCTGGGGTCCACCCCCAGACGGACGTGGAGCTCCACCGTCCCCGGGAAGGTGGAGGCGTTCACCTGCTTGACCAGGCTTATCGCCTCCTTGGGGTCCAGGGCCTCCTTGCCCTCGAGCAACTTGGCCGCTTCCTGATAGCGCTTGCCGTGACCTGCTGTCATATCGGTCTCCTAATGGTGGTTGTGGCGGGCACTTGATGCCCTCCCACCGGTCTTGCGTCAGGCGGTTACCTTGACTCCCATGGAGCGGGCGGTCCCCTCCACCATCTTGGCCACAGCCTCGAGATCGCCCGAGTTGACGTCGGGGAGCTTGGTCTTGGCGATCTCCAAGGCCTGCTCGTGACTCAGCTCTCCGGCCTGCTCCCGGGGGGGCTTGGCGGAACCCTTGGGAATCCCCGCCGCCTTCTTGATAAGGTCGGCGGTGGGCGGGGTCTTGGTGATGAAGGTGAAGGTGCGGTCCTCGAAGATGGTGATCTCGGCGGGGATCACAAGACCCGCCTGGGAGGCGGTCTGGTCGTTGTAGGCCCGGCAGAACTCCATGATGTTCACCGAGTGCTGGCCCAGAGCCGGCCCGATCGGGTAGCCGGGGCTCGCCTTGCCCGCCTCGATGGCCAGCCGGAGTACGGTCTTGACCTTCTTCTTGCCCATTGAGACTTGCCTCCTATCGCAGCCGCTCGACCTGGAGCAGGTCGAGCTCTACCGGGGTCTCCCGGCCGAACATGTTCACCATCACCTTGAGCTTGCCCTTCTCGGCGTTGATCTCGCCCACCTTGCCGTGGAAGTCCGTGAAAGGACCGTCCACCACCCGCACCGAGTCACCCTCTTTGAACTCCACCTGGACCTTGGTGGACACGTCCCCTCCGATCTGGTGGAGGATGGAGCGCATCTCGGTCTCCTGGAGCGGGACCGGGCGAGTGCCGGACCCCACGAAGCTGGTGACCCCGGGGGTGTTGCGGACCACGTACCAGGACTCGTCCGACATCACCATCTTGACCAGGATGTAGCCCGGGAAGATCCTCTTCAGGACGTGCCGGCGCTGCCCGTCCTTGATCTCCAGGACCTCCTCGGTCGGGACCAGCACGTCGAAGATCTTGTCGTGCATGTCCATCGACTCCACCCTTTTCAGGAGGTTGGCCTTGACCTTGTCCTCATGGCCGGAGTAGGCGTGGATCACGTACCAGCTGGCTTGCTCAGTAGCTTCCGAGGTTTGGGCTGCGCTCACGGCTTGGCTCCCGATGACTTCATGGCGTGGCGGACGGCTTGGGGGTTGCGGCCGCGCTCGGCGAGGCCGCCGGGGATGGAGTGACCACCGGGGTGGGGGCGACCGCCGAAGTCGGGGCGGGCGTCACCACGGGCGTCGTCGTGGTGTAGAGGGGCGCCAGGGCGGCGGTCAGGCCGAAGTCGACCAGGCCCAGGAAGACCCCCAGCAGGACCACGGCCACCACCACCACGCCGGTCATCTGACGGAGCTCCGGCCAGGTGGGCCAGACCGTCTTGCGCAGCTCGCTCCATACCTCTCTTAAATAGCTCCCCGACTCCGCCCGCTCCGGGGAGGTGTCGCTTGCGACGTTGGCCAAATTCAGATCCTCTCAGCCGCTCTGCAGGGGCGGCACGATTCGAACGCGCGACCTGCGGTTTTGGAGACCGCTGCTCTACCAGCTGAGCTACGCCCCTTTGAGCTACCCGCCTCCGCCCTACTTGGTCTCGCGGTGAGCGGTGTGACGGCGGCACCGGCGGCAGTACTTGCGCAGCTCCAGCCGGTCCGGGTCGTTGCGCTTGTTCTTCTGGGTAGTGTAGTTGCGCTCGCGGCACTCGCCGCACTGGAGGGTGATGATGGTGGCAGGCACCTTAGGACTCCCAAGACAAAAACGCCTGGCCGAGCCAGGTTGGGCTAAGTATAGCCCCTGAGTTCGGAGGAGGTCAAACCCCAGGGGTACGACGCAGAGGCCGCGGATCGAGCCGACAATTGCTCCAACAACCTTTTGACACTGACTATTTCGTCACTGGCACCTGGCGGGTAGAGCGGCCCCACAGGGCGTTCCCTCTTCATGGAGCCGAGAACCAGTAGCGGTCATGCCCAGAAGCCTAGCTGCGTCCACCCGTCGCTCGATCTGGAGCATGGCCCACGCCTAAGCATTTTGGCTCGGGAGGGGCAGGGATGACCAAAGTTGAGCGCTCCACGCGGCCCCGAGATCAACGCCGACCAGGCTGCCGTTCCCGCGGTAGGAAGGGGAGTGTGACGGGCACAGCTCCATGGCCCTCGACTGGTCGACTGCCAGCGGGAGGCCCTGGCACCCGGGGCCGGAGCTGGTGGCAAGGCGACGAACCAGCACTCTTCGCTCCGCAGGGACGGCCGTCCGCCGACACTGTCTCACAGAGGTCGCTCAGCGTTGCCACGTCAGGCTCAGGGCGAACGGCCGGCTACCCAAACTTCGAAGGCAGGACGACCAGAGACGTGGATCACTCGGGCAACGAAGTCGCCACAAGCGACGGCACGACTTGGGGGCGATCGCGACCGCCCGCGCAACAACTTCATGACGGCCGGTTCACACACCGTCAGATCTCGCCATAATGGGAGCCGGAGGAACACACAACATGAGAGGTATGCTGTCGATGAAAGGCTCTGATCGAAAGGAACAGTCAGGGCAGGTTGCGGTCCTTTTCGCACTGGCCGCCATCGCAATGGTCGCAATCGTGGGTCTGGCAATAGACGGGGGAACCAGCTACGTTGACCAGCGCGCCCTCCAGGCCGGTTCCGACTCTTCCGCCACGGCCGGCGCGACGATGCTAGCCGCCGACTTCCACTCCTGCGCTAGCTCAGGCTCCCTGCCGTACACCGCGTCCGACATCACAACGGTCGTGACGGGCATCGCGAAGAAGGCTGTCACCGCCTCTGGGCACGCCACCGGGGCAGGCGGCGTGGGAATGCAATTCGTTAATTGGGCTCCGGGAGCCACGCCTCCACTGACAACGGACTCCGCGCCGTCATCGACGTGGTGCTCCGGCAACACCTGGCAGGGTCCCTTCGGGGTTACGGTAGCTACCGCCAACTCCCATCACACCATCCTGCTCCAGATCGTGGGGGTGAGTCAGGCCCACGAGGCCGCTACCGCCACCGTCGCCTTCGGGCTGCCCCTGAGCGGCACCTACGCACCCTTTGTGGCCTGCAATGTTCAGCCCCTTATAGTGGCCAGTACAGGGGCCAAGGGCACCTCTGGCACAACTCTTTCCGTGGGAGACACGGTTCTCCTGGCAAGTCCAAAATGGGGGTCCACCGAGAGTACCTGCAACGGGCACTCTAAGGACTTCCACGGGTACCTGCACGATCCTTCTCCGAATCCGGTCACGCTCCCCACTAACGGCACAACTACTCCGATCAGCACCACCAAGGGAGGGACGACCTGCGGAGGTTGGCCCACTTCCCCAATTGACTTTAGAGATGGACTCGCGGTGGGTAAAACGGTACTCGTGCCCCTGACCTCGGGCCTGTCCGGCGACGGGATCTACACGATCGGAGTCCAGGGCATGGTGGCTGTGCAGATCACAGTGGACGCCTGCCCGAATGTGCAGGGAGTGGTCACCACCATTGGCAGCGCCACGGGGGTGCCTACCTGCTCGAGCACCGTTACATGTGGATCGCTGCTCAGCAACCCTAGCGAACTAGCAGTAATACAAATTGTCAATTAGGCCTAATCTCCGAGGACAGAGCTTGGTCGAGTTCGCACTCGTAGTACCGATCCTGCTCCTGCTGCTCGCCGGAGGAGCGGACCTTGCGCGTGCGTACTTTGTGGGTATCCAGATCGCGGACGGCGCCCGGTCGGCTGCTCTTTACGCAGCCAACAATCCAGACACCTTTACCTACAACAGCAGTGCCACAAACACAGCCGAATTGCAAGCGATAGCCCAGAGCAATACCGGGACAGCTCCCCTGGTGTGCCCTACCGGCGACCTCACGCTCACCTTGGGGTCGCAATACCCCAGTTCTCCAATTGTCTCGCCTGACTACTACCAACCGATCACGCTTGTGTGCGAGCTCCCACTCCTGACTCCGTTGCTGCCGTCGCCGGTGAAGATCCAGACCAGCGTTACCGTCCTGATAATGCCGTGAGGATTGGAAGGCGGCGATTCAGCGGCCCACTGCCCCCCGCCACGGGGGGCTCACGCCGGATCATGGTGGGGGCTGCGTTGGTAGAATTTGCGCTGATCGCTCCCCTCTTCTTCGCCTTGGTGATCGGACTCTTCAGCGTCACCACCTACGTTTTCGAGGTGCAGATCGCCAACGACTCCGCCCAAGCGGCTGCTCGTTGGGGCGTGGCCGCCGTCAACTTCACAGGCAGCTCGGTGCCGCCATGCCCTAGCGCAACCGACCCCAGCGGACCATATTCGACGATGCTGGCCACGGCCCAGAGGGCTGCCGGACCGCTTGCGGGGTCGATCCAGTACGGTAAGACGTTGATCAACAACGTGGCGCCTCCGCCAGAGGGGGGTAGTAGCAGCCCCACGCCAGGTTGCCAAATCACAGTGAGCGTTCCGTTCGTCGGCTTCGGCGGCTTCTTTGGGCCACGCCAGATCACTGCCACCGCGATCGACTACGTAACCTGACTCCTGCGGACGCCATGAAGCATGGTTCGGCAGTGGCGGTCGCCATCGCAGCGCCCCAAGTTCCCCGCACCCCATCCCCGTTAGTCGAGTGGCCGGGGGGAGTCTCACCCCCCGGCTCTCTCAGATCCCCGCATGAAACTCTCACTTCACGGGGCTCCTGCTACCCAGCCAATGGCCGCGCACCGTTGCACCAGTGAACGAAGAGGGTTGGTTCCCGTCGCGCGACGTTGGCCAGGAACCTCCGCGCCCGTCTTGGGTGCCTGCGCAGCTTCTTGTACTTCCGCAAAGCCCATCGGACCAGATATTCGTTGATCCGCCGGAGCGTGAACTGCAGCCAGGACGGATAGTAGCGCCCGTAATAGCTGATCCACCCTCGTACCACTTGGTTAACCTCTCGGGCCATCCCTCCCAGCGTGTGCCCGCTACGCAGGTGGAGCCTCCAGCCCCGGATCTGCCGCCGCATCGCCTTGCCCGCCTCATCGCTTACTGCCGGCAGGAAGCTGAGGAACGTCTCCCCCGTCTTCCGGTTCTTGGCCAGCCGAGCGCGAAAGGTGTAGCCAAGGAAGTTGAACTGCCGAGGCTCGTACGAACCCCGGCGGTGGCCATCCCAGCAGTACACGATGTGTGTCTTTTCCGGGTTGACCTCCAATCCAACCTCAGCCAATCGCTTGGTGATCGCGGCCAGTACGTACTGGGCCTGCTGCTCACTGACGCAGTGGACCACCACGTCGTCGCAGTAGCGCTCAAACGGGACTGCGGGAAACTCCCGCTGCATCCACATATCGAACGCGTAATGCATGAAGAGATTCGCCAATAGAGGGGAGACTGCAGACCCTTGAGGGCTGCCTTGGTCCCTTGTTTGCAGGGTGCCATCCCCCAGTTGCAGCGGGGCTTGCAGCCACCGCTCCGTGTAGAGGAGGATCCACTTGAGGTTCGTGTGTCTGCTCACTGCCCTCAACACGAGGGAGTGCGGAATCGTGTCGAAAAACTTGTGGACATCCAAATCAATGACCCAGCCCGTCTTCCAGCACCGCTTCCGGCAGATCCCCACCGCGGCCAGCGCCGACCGCCCTGGCCGGTACCCGTACGAGTCCGGGTGGAAGATCGGTTCCACCTCTGGCTCCAAGTACATCTTGACCACGGTTTGGGCAATTCTGTCCGCGACTGTGGGCACCCCCAGTACACGCGTTCCCCTGCCACCGGGCTTTGGTATCTCTACCGCTCGCACCGGCGGCGGAAAGTAGCTCCCCGAGACAAGTCGATTCCAGATCCGATACAGATTCCCTTTCAGGTTCTTCTCGAACTCCTCGACCGACTCCCCGTCAACCCCTGCGGCCCCTTTGTTGGCCTTGACCTTCAGGTACGCCTCGTAGACGACCTGCTTGGAAATACTGAACGGCTTTGACTCGCTCACCAGTTCCTCCCACCGCTGTGGTTGACTGCCGTTCGAGTCCGAGTAGCCTGCCCCCTTCGCTCCACCCGCATTACCGGGCCTCATCACTACTATGGGGCAGTCCGAGCCTGGGCCTCGCTTCGGTACTCTGCCGCTTGCGGTTGCTACCGCTTGCGGTCCTCCCTCTAGGTGGCTGGTGTGAATCGAGGTGCAGGGGAGTGTCGTAGGAGCGCATAGGCTGCG
>JAJZJU010000146.1 GCA_021809895.1 bacterium | reverse complement strand
CGGAGGGCGCACTCAACAGAAGTCGCCCATAGCCTGACCCACTGCCCCACGCGCCAACCTCTTCCCGGTTCACTCAACCGCCCTTATGGGCACTACCGCACACTTCTCCGCCAGCTGCTGCCAACCCCCTGCCGGAGGGGCGGCGGAACTGCAGCGGCTGCGCCCCCGGCAGCTGACCGAGCGGGCCGAGGTGCCGGGGGAGCGCGGTCGGGTCGAGAGTCCCAGGATCAGCTCACCCTCTTCTGGCCCACCGGCCGCGGGGTGGAGGAGGAGGCGGTCGCGGCTACGCTGTTGCGACCTGCGGGAAAGACGGGCAGATGGTTCCCGATGATCCGGCTCGGGCCGGGCCACTGATCATCTGGGCTTGGGGGACTCCCGGGGAGCGCTGAGGACGCTGTCCAGAAGTCCAGGGTAGGCGAGGTCCAGCTCTTCGCGTCGCAGCGTCGTGAGCTTGCGGACCCCCTCCATGGTCTGCTCGATGATTCCGGCTTCGCGCAGGATCCGGAAGTGGTAGCTGAGGGTGGACTTGGTCACCGGAGCCTGCAGCCGGCAACAGGGGACCGGCTCCTGGGCCAGGTTCAGCTCTCGCACCAACTCCAGCCGCACCGGATCACCCAGGGCGTGCAGCAAGGTGCTGATCGCCGCGACTGTGACCGGCTGGGCGACGTCTTCGGTCCCGGTTGGGGTGTGACGCTCATGCATAGTTTGACAACCATCGAACAATCTAGTACGATGCTCCTCGAACAATACCACAGGGGACTTGGGTGTGATAGCGATCGGCAAATTCAAGCTGGGCGGGGTCGCAAGGCGGGCTGGGGACAGGGGGGCTGACTCTCCCGCCGGCCCGGCGCTGAGCGACCGGCGCCGCTGGCTGGCGCTGGTGGTGCTCTGTGTGGGCCAGCTGATGATCGTCCTCGACGCCACGGTGGTGAATGTGGCGCTGCCGGTTCTGCAGCACGACCTTCACTTCACCGTCTCGTCGGTGGCCTGGGTCATCGACGCCTACCTGATCACCTTCGGCGGTCTGCTCCTGCTGGCGGGCCGTCTCGGAGACCTGCTGGGCCGCAAGATGACGTTTTTGGCCGGGGTGGCGCTCTTCACCTTGAGCTCCTTCTTCTGTGGGATGGCCGACACCCAGGCGCTGATGATCGCGGCTCGTTTCGTCCAGGGCGCCGGTGCCGCGGTGATGGCGGCGATGGTGCTGAGCATCCTGGTCACCCTGTTCCCGGAGCCCAAGCTGCGGGTGACCGCGATGAGCGTCTACGCCTTCGTGGCCACCGCCGGCGGATCCATCGGCCTGCTGGTGGGGGGCGTCCTCACCCAGGCGGTGAGCTGGCATTGGATCTTCTTCATCAACGTGCCCATCGGACTGGCCACGGTCGTTCTGGCCTCGATCCTGATCCCTCGCCACCCCGGCCCTGGGCTGCACCACGGGGTTGACCTGGCCGGAGCCGCTCTGGTGACCGCCACCCCGTCGCTTTTGGTCTACGCCATCGTCTCCGGTAGCCAGGACGGCTGGACTGCCACCCCAACTTTGGTCGCTGCCGGTCTGGCGCTGCTGGCGGGGATCTCATTTGTGGTGGTGGAGAGCACCATCAAGGCACCCCTGGTCCCGATGCGCATCTTCAGCTCCCGGATCCGCAGCGGGGCCAACCTGGTCCGGCTGCTCTTTCCGGTCGGGATGTTCGGCACCTACTTTCTGGCCGCCCTCTTCCTGGAGCAGGTGCTGGGCTACGGCGCCATCACCACCGGCCTGGCCTTCCTGCCGGCCAACTTAGCCACCGCAATCTTCTCCCTTTTGATCACCAAGCGGCTGATGGCTCGGTTCGGGGCCCAGAGGATGGTGGTCTCAGGGCTCCTGCTCCTGATCGCCTCCCTCCTGCTCCTGGCCCAGGCTCCCCAGAATGCCGGCTACCTGGTGAGCATCCTGCCCGCCATGCTGCTGCTCGGGGTCGGGGCCGGCATGTTCTTCCTGCCCAGCGTCTCTTTGGCGATGTCCAACACCCCGGCCCAGGACTCAGGGCTCGCCTCGGGCCTTGCCAACGTCGCCTTCCAACTGGGGGCGGCCCTGGGAGTGGCGGTGGTGGCCGGGGTGGCCAGCAGCTCCTCCAGGGGTCTGCTGGCGAAGGGCTCCGGCCAGCTGGCGGCTCTGACCGGTGGCTATCACCAGGGCTTCCTGGTGGCGGCGGCGGCGGTGGCGCTGTCGCTGCTGGTGGCCATCGTCATGCTCCGGCCCGAGCGGGCCGCCTCCCGTTTGCTGGCCCCCGCCCGGGGTGGCGCGCCGGTAGGCGGCCCCGACATCGCTGCGCGGCGGGCGGGCGCATCCGCGAGCCCTGATCTGGAACCCTCCGGAATGGTGCTGGCGGCGTCCGGAGCGGAGCGGGACGAGGCGGAGGCAGCCTGAACTCACTCGTTCGTGGTCCTGGGCCAGCCTCCCTCTGAGCCCGGGACCGCACCCTCCTCCACGGCCGGGCTCTGCTGAATCGCCGGCTGCAGCTTCCCGTATCTCGCGGGCCGGCTCTGCCGACACTCGAGATCCGGGAGCGGGCCAGGCTCACCCGCCTATCGCCTTTTCTCCTGGGCCGCCACCTGGGCCGGCCGTCCTCGTTTTGGTCGGCAGGGGCAAGACCTGGCTTTCCGCTCCAGCGGATCGCTCCACCCGATTCCGGCTTCGGCTCTCAGCCCAGGAAGTCGCGGGCCAGCTCCATCCACAGCTTCGTGGAGAGCGCCAGCGAGTCCACGTCCACCCGTTCGTCGAGTCCGTGGAACATCGCCGAGTAGTCCTCGAAGGAGATGCTGCGGCTGTGCAGGCCAAAGCCGTAGGCGACCGCCCCCAGCGCCCTGGCGAAGCGGGCGTCGGTCGCCCCCGCGGTCACAAACGGCACGTTGCGCGCGCCCGGGTAGTGGCGATCGGTGACCCGCTGCAGGGCGTCCCAGAGGGGGGTGTCGGTCGGCGAGGAGGATGCCCGCTCGCAGATCGGGATCTCGATCTCGACATGGTCGCCCAGATCCCCGATCGCCTCCTGGAGCATGGCGCGCACCTGGGCGGCGTCCCAGCCGGGCAGGGTGCGGACATCCACCTGCAGCTTGACCAGATCGGGGATCACGTTGATCTTGGTGCCGGCGCTCATCATGGTCGGGGCCATGGTGGTGTGGGTGCTAGCCTGAGCCAGGCGGGCGAGCCCCAGCATGGGCAGCTGCTCGCAGAAGTCGAGCACCCGATCGGGGTCCAGCAGCGGGCCCGCCAGCTCGGGCGGGAGCCCGATGCCCTCGACGAACCTCCGCCAGACGTCATGGATCTCAGCCGGCGGGTG
Organism: bacterium; assembly: GCA_021809895.1. GTDB lineage: Bacteria > Chloroflexota > Dormibacteria > Aeolococcales > Bog-877 > AG-12. The sequence continues at coordinate 727 of JAJZJU010000146.1, read as the reverse complement.
GAAGCGGTCGATGCGGCGCACCACCTCAGCAGCCCTGACCAGCGCATTGTCGGTGCGAAACGGCTGGGAGCCGTGGCCGGGGGTTCCCCGCACTGTCAACAGGCACCAGTTGACGCCCTTTTCGGCCACCACCACCGGGAGCCGGGTCTGGCCGTCGGGGGTTGCCATCGGGAAGCCACCGGACTCGGTGATCACATAGTCGCAGCCGACCGCCTCCGGGACGTGCTCGGCGAGCCAGGAGGCCCCGAACTGGCTCATGCCCTCCTCGTCGGCAACCGCCAGGTAGGTGAGGGTTCCGGAGGGCCGAAAGCCGCTTAGGGCCAGCCGGCGCATGCCCACCGCCATGGTGGCGGTCAGGTCCAGCATGTCGATGGCTCCCCGGCCCCAGACCTCGCCGTCGATCAGCTCGCCGCCGAAGGGGTCATGCCGCCAGGCGTCCGGGGCGGCAGGGACCACGTCGGTGTGCCCCATCAGGGTGAGCGACGGCGCCGCCCGATCCCGTCCTGGAAGCCTGGCCACAAGCGACCTTCGCCCGGGCGCCGGCTCCCAGGTCTGGAGCTCCAGGCCGGAGCCCTCCAGGTAGGTCTGCAGCAGAGCAGCGCTCCTCTCCTCGTGGCCGGACTGCGGCGTCCCGTCGTTGACGCAGCGGTTGCGGATAAGGAGCTGCAGCAGCTCGGTCGCTTCGTGGGCCAGCCCCTGGGCCTGGTCGATCACCGCCCAAGCTTAC
>JAJZJU010000038.1 GCA_021809895.1 bacterium | reverse complement strand
CTCGAAAGAGGCTAAGAGGCGGCTCCTCATCCAAGCTCAGCAGAGGGTTTCAGGAGATGACAGATCAACCGGGTAGCGCCACCTCTGTGGCGCTCACGGCCACCGCATCATGCACCGCCTTCTGCGGCCGAGATGAGCTGAGCTCGGATGCCCTTAAGCGGGCCGCCCTGGCAGAACGGGTGGAGTGGCTGGCTGAGATGGCGGCTGAGGTCACTCGCAAGCTTGTCATGGAGCACTTCACCGATGCTGACATCAAGAGGCTAGGAAAAGTCAGCGGTGCGCTTCTCGCCTACCGCCTCAGTTCACCCATACAAATGGCAGTAGGGCCGGATAACTCAGGTGTCAGTGGCTGAACGAGTAGTACTGGGGATACAGATCCGAGAAAATGCCCTGCGGGACCAGGCCCTTGAGGTTGCTCTTGTACATGGTCAGCTGGAAGGGCCCATTGGGCAGCAGCAGCATCGGAAGCTGCCTGGCCACGTAATCCTCATACCGGAATAGAGCACTCCGCTCCGCGCTGGGGGTGGCTGCAGTGTGAGTGGCGGCGATGTCCGCTGTCAGGGTGGGCGTGGTGTAGTCCCCGGCGTTGACCCCGCCCGCAGAGAAGAAGACGCCGCCTGTGGGCAGAACCCCATAGGTCCAGGTATCGGACACACCCCAGTCCACGATGTCCCAGGTCTTGCAGGGAGCCGCGAAGGTACAGCCGGTGAAGGACTCTCCGATGACCTGGGCAAAGGGCGCTTGCGACAGGGTCACACTGATGCCCGCCTTCGCCTTCATGGTTGACTGCATGGCTGCCATCTCGTTGGCCAGCTGGGTCGACCCGCTGTCGTACAGCAAGGAGAAGTTGGCGGCCTGACCCGCCTTGATACCCGCCCCGCAGTCCGTGGACGAAGTGCCAGGGTGGGCGCAGACGCTGACCCCGCCCGGATTGACGGTCCAGCCATGGTCCTTCAGAAGCTTGACCGCAGAGGCAGGATTGTAGGGATAGAGTTGGCGGCCGCTCTCCAGCGGGCTGGCATCGGGGTTGCCCGGCGGATAGGTCGGGACCAGGCCGTTGTTGATGGTGCCGACCCCACCACCGAAGGCTTTGATGAATTCGGGCTGGTTCACCAACGACTGCAACGCCTGACGGAAATACAGCTGTCTGAAGATAGGCCCCACCACCGGATTGGTGAGGTTGTAGGGGGAGACGTTGACCCCGAATACATACCACGGGTTGTAGCTGTAACCCTCCTGCTTCTGCAGTGCGGCTCGCTGGCCGAGGTCCTGGGGAGGTATGTAGCCAATGGTCAGGCTGCCGGAATGGAGCGCGTTGAACTCAGCTGTGTCGGACGTGAAAGGAATCTCTTCAAACGCGGATATGGACGGCTTGGGGGATCCGGAGTAGTCCTTGTTGGGGACCATCTTGACGAATCCAGAGGTAGTGAATTGGGTCAACCGGAAGGGACCATCCACCACCTGCCAGAGCGGGTTGGTCTGATAGGTCCCGAGGTCCTGGGACTGGCTGTTGAGGAACTGGGCCACTCCCAGGGCACCGCTGGTGGCGGTGCCGGGCTGGGCCGGCACATAGGAGTTGGCAGGAAGGCCCATGGACGACGGCGCCGGGATTCGGGCCTGCGCACCGGTGTCGTAGTTCCCGATCGGCCCGCTGCTGGAGAGTTCATCCCAAGCCTTCTGGGGCAGGGGAAAGATCTGACTCAGCTGATTGTCCAGGTACCAGACTGGGTTGTAGGAGGCGTTGAGGTGAAACACAATCGAATAGGTGCCTGTCTGCTGGTAGCTGACCACGTTCTGGGGGAATCCGCCCGGCACCGATTCGCCCCAGCCGGGTCCCGGGGCGCTGCTGCTGCCCACGGTGGGAGCGCCGGGGTCGGTGACCGCGCCGAGCAGGTTCATCCAGAACAGCACATCGCGGGCCGTGATCGGCTGCCCGTTGGACCACACCCAGTGCTTCATGTTCACGGTCACCACGGTGTTGTTATGTGAGAAGACGGGCGGGTAGGCCAGGCTCAGGGTCTTGTTGAGCACCGGTTGCCCATTTTTGCCGAACCAATACAGAGGGAGATACATGATGCTGGAGAACTGGCCGGCGTTGTTGACGTCCAGATAGACCCCGCTCTCCATGGGAAAGATGTAGTTAGGCGGTGTGCTGGGGAGCTCAGCGTAGGTCACGATGCCCCCCTTGCTGGTCGGGGGGGGCGTGGTGGTGCTCGAGCATGCCGCCATCAACAGCGAGCCCGCCACCGCCACCGTGGTCGTGCGCCAGAGATGACGTCCGTGAAAGAGGCGCATACCCCTACGCACCCAGGTCCGTCGCGGCAATTGCAACAGACGAGGCGTCGTTCCATTCGAGCAAGCCTCTTGCCATTGGGGAAGCTTAAAGAGCCTCGTCCCACCTGTCAAGCCAACTACTGGGGCCAGCAGGGGGCCGCGACAGCGGCCGTGGCGCACACAGGGTTGGTTTGCCAGGTCGGGCGTGGCAAGCATCGCGAAGGAGCGGGCCGATACAAACACATGAGTGTCGCCAAGCCCAGCTCAAACGCGCATTAGCTTCCTCGGGCAGGTGGCCGGCCCGCCTAGCGCCGCTCAAACGGTGCCAGCCGCGTCGCGGTGCACGTTTGTAGCTTGACCACCGACGAGCGGCGGACGCCTTGGGCTCCCCGGCCGAGTGGGCCGCCACGTGGTCCTTCGCTGCTCTGCCACCTGGAGGAGTTCCCTGGGCCCGGAAACCACCGAAGGTGATAGCTAGCATACACCGAGCACGTGAGCGCCCAGGATAGACGTCGTGGAATGCATACGGCAGCCCATTCGACCTCAAACCTTACAAAGTGTTGGTTGACACGCCGTCTGGGCAGCCTCACAATTGCGCTCTAAGGCAACCGCAGCAGGCAAAGACGCCCAGGACCCGACCGGGCACTGGGCGGTAGTCAAGGTACAACCAGGGGGGGATTCACAAGATGGCGCTACCAGATCAACCGCTCGAAGCTCTCGGGTATCGACAGGAGCTGCATCGCAGCGTCTCGCCGCTGGGGCACATCTCGCTCATCCTCTCAGACATCACCCCCACGGCATCACTGTTGGTGGTTGCGACGGCTGTCATCGCAGTGGCTGGCACCGGGTCCCCCATCGCCTTTCTGCTGGGCTGCTTCATCGCCGTCAACGTCGCCTTCTGTATGGGAGAGTTGGGGTCGATGTTCCCGGTCGCCGGTGGTCTGTTCTCGATAGTCACCAGGGTCCTGGGGCGCCCGCTGGGCTTCATCGCCATGGTCGACTACATGGGGCAGGCGGTCTTTCTGCCGGCTAGCGTGGCGATCGGGATAGGAACTTACGTGCACTCGCTGGCGCCCTCAATACCAGAGAACCTCATATCTGGGGTGGGTATGCTGCTCGTGACCGCCATCTGCCTCTTGAAGATCCGCTTCAACTCCTGGTTGACCGCGGTGTTCTTGGCGATCGAACTCATCGTGGTGACCGCGATCGCTCTGGCCGGATTCACCCACTTGCACCAGCCGCTGTCGATTCTCACCCACCCGAAGGCGTTGAGCAGCCACGGCCTGCTGCTACCCATTGCCGGGGGCGCAGTCGTGGCGGCGATCGCGACCTCACTGTTCTCCGTTAACGGGTACGACAGTGGTATCAACTTTGCCGAGGAGGTCCTGGGATCGGCCAAGGAGGTCGGCCGAGCGGTGGTGACGGCCGCTCTCGTAGGGATCGTCTTCGAACTGATCCCCTTCGTGGCTATCATCTTCGCGGCGCCAACCATCTCCGGCCTACTTCACTCGGGCACCCCGCTCACCTATGTGGCCGGGAAGGCCTTCGGCTCGGGCTTCCAGACCCTGATCACGATCGGGGCCCTGCTGGCGATCTTCAACGCCTCCATAGCGATCACCTTGCAGTTCTCCCGGATCGTGTGGGCCAGCGGCCGCGACCGCGCCTGGCCCGAGCCAGTGAGTTCCTGGATCGGCAAGGTGGGCCCGAAGCAAGGCACCCCATGGGTCGCCACCTTGATCGTCGGGATCCTGGCCAGCGTTCTCTGCTTCCAGTCCAGCCTGGTCACGGTGGTCACCTTCACCGCGGTCTTACTGGTGGTCCTTTATGGGCTGATCGCCATCTCCGCTTTGGTCAGCAGGGTCCAGCAGAAGGACCTCCCTCGGCCATCGCGGATGCCGCTCTGGCCGATCCCGCCAATCATCGCGTTGGTCGGTTCCGTCGTGGTCCTGACCCAGCAGACCCTCTCAGACTTGATCACCGTGGTAGTGATTTTCGGCGTTGCCATCATCTACTACTTCACCTTCGTGGCCCGACGTCCGGGCCGCTATTGGGTGCAGTCTGAACTCCCCGACCCCAACGCGGTCGAGCAGCCGCTACCGGTAGGCAGCTAGGAGAGCACAGATGACTATGACTCAGCGCGTCCTGCCGGACCACCCTCTTTTAAACGTGAGGCAATTCCGCCCCACCGAAGATCAATATGCATGGACCTTCGGCGGAGTTGAGCCGGTCCACAGCGTCAAACCGGGTGAGATTTTGGAGCTCTACACAGAGGACTGCTTCGCTGGGAGGATCCGCGGGGTAGAGGACCTTCCCGGCAAGTCAATCGAGTTCCCTTTTATCAATCCACAGACCGGGCCATTCTTCGTAGAGGGTGCCGAGGTGGGCGACACTCTAGCCATTCACCTTATCGATGTCTCTCCGGCTCGGGATTGGGCAGTAAGTACCACCGTGTCCCTGTTCGGCTCTCTCTCCTCCACCCGAGTCACGGCCTCTCTGCAAGAGCCGCTACCCGAGCGAACCTGGATATACAGAGTCTTGGAAGAGGAGCAGGAGGTGCTCTTCCAGGCGCTCGACTCGGATTTCCAGATGCGCTTCCCGCTTCAGCCCTTCCACGGCACGATTGGCGTAGCCCCGGCCGCGTTTGAAGCGCGCAACGTTCTGGTGCCGGACGCCTTCGGGGGCAATATGGACTCTCCAGAGGTACGGGCTGGCGCCACCCTCTATCTTGGAGTGAACGTCAAGGGAGCCCTGTTCTCGCTAGGTGACGGGCACTACACGATGGGCGAAGGGGAGACTTGCGGAGCGGCGGTCGAAGGCGCGATGAATACCGTGCTCTCGGTTGAAGTCGTCAAGGGTGTCTTCTGCGAATGGCCACGCTTGGAGACCGACGAGGCGCTCATGGTAGCCGGCTCTTGCCGCCCTCTTGAGGATGCGTTTCGCATCTCCCACGCTCAACTGGTCCGCTGGATCTCGGACTCGCTGGGCCTGTCGTTGATGGACAGCTACCAGCTGGTATCGCAGGCGGCACGCTCCAGGATAGCCAACGTCGTTGACCCCAACTACACCATTGTGGCCAAAGTGCCCAAGCGGTTTCTGCCAGCGGACGTGACTTGGATGGAGGGAGCCCACGAGCGCCTGCGGCGGCTCGGAGCCGAGTACATGCGGGCGGTCGGACGCACGCCAGTTTGGGCGCCAGGCTGACCCAGTGAGCGGGTACTCGCGCCGGATTCGCGAGTGGGGCATCGACATCGGCCGCTTTGCCCCAGGCCCAAAGAACACCATCTGCGACGTCTCGGGGGTGTCGGTCGGACACGTCACCATCTCGGCTGACTCGTCGAGTGGGAGTGAAGCCATCCGGACCGGCGTGACTGTGGTCTGGCCCCATCAAGGACGACCTTGGCGCGAGCGCCTCTACGCCGCCACCTCAATTGTGAATGGCTACGGGGAATTGATCGGGATCAATCAGATCAACGAGTGGGGTGTCCTTCACAGCCCCATTGTGCTGACATCGAGCCTGGCCATCGGGACCGCTTATGACGCCACCGCCCGCTGGATCGCGGACCAGGATGACGTCCAAGGCAGAGACGATGTCATCATGCCGGTCGTCACGGAATGCGATGACTCCTACTTGAACGACGCCCGAGCGTTCCCGGTGACGTCCGCTCACGTTGAGCGGGCGCTCGAGGCCGCCCGTGGCAACCTCGAGGTGCAAGAGGGCTGTGTGGGCGCGGCGACTGGTCTGCAGTGCTTCGACTTCAAGGGCGGGATCGGAACAGCGTCGCGCACCCTACCCCCTGAGGCCGGTGGCTACACCGTGGGAGTCCTAGTGTCTACCAACTTTGGTGCCCGCCCCGACCTCGTGCTCGGAGGCGTGCCTCTGGGGCTAGAGATAACCGACCTCATGCCTGGGGCGCACCCCAGCGGATCCTGCATCGTTATCGTGGCCACTGACGCCCCGATGGTCCCGCACCAGCTGCGACGGCTGGCAGCGCGGGGCGGGATGGGTTTGGTTCGCTGCGGCTCGGTGGGTGCCAACGGCTCTGGAGAGCTTGTGTTGGCCTTCTCCACCGCTACTCGCATCCCCAGAGACGTAAAGGGAGGCGAGTTGACAGTGCGCACGGTGCTGGACGGCGCATATTGGCACGAACCAAGCGCCTTCGACCCGATTTTCACCGCGGTAATCGAATCAGTAGAGGAGGCGGTTGGGAACGCGCTCTTCATGGCTGAGACCACCACGGGCCGCCATGGCCACGTGCTCCACGCGATCCCGGTGGACAGGGCTCTTGATGCATTTAAATTCCGCAATAGAACGACTGGTGATCAGTAAGGGACCCGTGGCGCGAATCGTGGAGGAGCGTCACCGCAGGGCAACAACCGCTCCCTGGTCGAATGGGGTCCCGGCCGTGAGCTGCTCCGCTCGAGCGCTGCGGTCCAATCCTGCGCTACCGACCTCAAGCCTGCGAGCGCAGTCGGCGTCAAGTCGAAAAGCTGGCAACAGACCGGGGCCAGAGGGCCGCCTGGGTGAGCTCGCTGACCTGGCCACCAAGCTCCCGGAGGGGCTTAGAGAGTGGTCCTGCCGAGTGCCAAAACACGGTCCTGTGCCCCTTGGCGCCAACGTCAAGTGGCTCCGCGTCCGAAGTGGATCTCCATCGGTACCCCCATCCACCCGCTGATCCTCCACGAGCCCAGCAACGGACCGATTCCCCGCTAACATTGATCCGTCTGTTGGCCGATTGCAACGACGGAGCAGGTGCTACTCCGTCGGCAAGGGAGGAACGCGATGCCCGAAGGAGATGAGATTGGCACCGCCTTCGGGTGGCGTTTCATCGGGCCGCCGCGGGGCGGCCGGTCGGTCGCGGTCGCCGGAGATCCGGGCGACCCTGCGGTCTTCTACTTCGGATCCTGCGGAGGCGGGGTCTGGAAGACCAGGGACGCGGGCACCAGCTGGAGGAACATCACCGACGGCCACCTGAATTCGGTGTCTGTCGGAGCCCTGGCGGTGGCTCAGTCCGATCCTCAGGTCATATATGTCGGCACCGGCGAGGCCTGCCCTCGCAACGACGTCATCCAGGGGGACGGCGTCTACAGGTCCACCGATGGCGGCCGCAGCTGGCAGCACCGGGGCTTGAAGGAAACCCTGCAGATATCCCGGGTCAGGGTGTCGCCAACCGACCCGGACCTGGTCTACGTGGCCGCTCTGGGCGACATCTTCGGTCCCTCTGCTGAGCGCGGAATCTACCGTTCCAAAGACGGTGGGGCAACCTGGGAGCTGGTGCTTCCAGGCACACCGCAGGCCGGGGCTGCTGACCTCTGGATGGCACCTGGTAATCCCCGCCTCCTCTACGCCACGCTCTGGGAGGCAAAGCGCGAACCCTGGGGTTTCAGCAGCGGCGGTAAGGGAAGCCGCCTGCTCCGATCCACGGACGGCGGGGACAGCTGGAAGGACCTGAGCGGGCACCCTGGACTCCCCAAGTCCTTGCTCGGGCGGATGGGAGTCGCGTCCGCCCCCACCCACCCAGACCGGGTGTGGGCGGTCATAGAGGCCGCCGACAGGGAGGGCGGCCTCTTTCGCAGCGAGGATGGCGGTGAGAGCTGGGACCGGATCTCCGATGATCGCTCCCTTCTGGGACGGCCCTGGTACTACAGCCACATCGTGCCTGACCCGATCGACCCCGAGACGCTGTACGCCATGAACTACAACTTCGTCCGCTCCACCGACGGAGGCAAGACCTGGAGTCAGATCGGTACTCCTCACGGGGATAACCACGACCTCTGGATCGACCCCAAAAACCCCCGCCGCATGATCGAGGCCAACGACGGTGGGGCCTGTGTGTCACTCAACGGTGGCGAGACATTCTCGACCGTCTACAACCAGTCCACGGCCGCCATCTACAAGCTCGCGATCGACGACCGTTTCCCCTACAGGGTCTACGGAACCCAGCAGGACAACTCCGCGATCAGGGTGCCCAGTCGCTCCAAGTTGGGAGCGATCCTGCGCGACCAGTGCGAGGAGGTGGGTCACTCGGAGAGCGGCTACATCGCGGTCGATCCCAGAGACGACAACATCGTCTATTCCGGAGCTGTGGGCAGCTCCGGAGGAGGTGGCGCCCCCCTTCTGCGGTACGACCACCGATCGGGGCAGACCGGTCTCATCACCATCTGGCCGGAGTGGACCTACGCCGAGGACCCCGGCTCCTTTCGCCATCGTTTCGCCTGGACCTATCCGATCCTGCTATCTCGGCACGACCCCTCGGTGCTCTATGCCGCCGGTGAGCGCGTCTTTGTGAGCCGCGACGAGGGCATGAGCTGGGAGCCGATCAGCCCGGATCTGAGCCGCAACGACCCCGACAAGCTGCGTGCCTCGGGGGGACCCATAACCAAGGACACCTCAGGTGCGGAGGTCTATTGCACCGCTTCAGTGCTGGCCGAGTCGCCCCACGACCCTGACATCCTCTGGGTGGGCACCGATGATGGGCTGCTCCACCGCACCACAGACCGGGGGGAGACCTGGGAGCACCTGGAGCTGCCCGGACTTCCTGAGTGGTCCTGGATCTCGGGCGTTGAGCTATCCCCTCACGACCCCAACGTTGCCATGGTGTCGGCCCACCGCTACCGCCTTCAGGATCGCTCGCCATACATCTACCGCACCACCGACGGAGGGGTGACCTGGACGCCGGTCATCAGTGGGATCGACGAGGGCGACTTCGTCAGAGTCGTGCGCTGCGACCCCGGGCAGCCGGCCACCTGGTACGCGGGAACCGAGCACGGTCCCTACTGCTCCTTTGATCAGGGGGACCACTGGCGCTCTCTGCGGCTGAACCTTCCCCCGGTGCCGATTTATGATATTGCCACCAAGCACGGCGAGGTGGTGGCCGCGACCCACGGCCGGGGCTTCTGGGTGCTGGACGACTCCCAGCTGATCAGGGAAGCCTCGGAGCGGAGCGAACCAGAGGCAATCCAGCTGCTGGTACCAGCGACTGTGCACCGCTACTTCACAGGCCAGTCCTCGACACCGTCTGAGCGGGGCACCCAATACCCAGGTCGAGCTCTGTCCGTGGTCGAGAGCAACCCCGAGGGTGGGCTGCGAACGGTCATCCTTGATGCGGGCTACAACCCTCCCGATGGGGTAGTCATTCGCTACCGCCTGGCCCAGGATGTTGAGCCGGACCAGTTGGAACTTCGCATCTTCGACGCCAGTGGAGAGGAGCTGCGACGCTTCAGAGGCAAGAAGCCGGCTCGACTTGGGGAAGACCAGCCACCGGCCGCCCCCAACGAGGACGATGACCTGCGCCCACCCCTGTTGGAGACAGAGGCGGGCTTTCACCGCCATGTATGGAACCTCTGCATCGACGGGGTCTCCCTGCAAAACCTGGTCCTGCGGACCATGGTCTCCACTTCCGAGAACGGCCTCGACGGTCCCCGCGTACCACCGGGACGGTACCGGGTGGAGCTCCGATGCCAGGACCAGGTGGTGAGTCAGGAGTTCGCACTCATCCCCGACCCCAACCTCAATCTGTCCGATGACGACTACCAGCAGCAGTACCGGTTGCTGCTCCTGGTCCGGGACCACCAGAGGAAGGTCAATGGTGCTCTTCGGCGTTGCCGGCAACTCCGCGATCGGCTGGCCGCGTGGGAGGAAAGGCCGGACTGCAGCGATTCGCTCCGGGCTAGAGTGAGCGGGTTGCGCGAGGAGCTCTCCCGGATGGAGTCGCTGCTCACCCAGCCGGGATGGCGCGGGGAGATGGACGAGATGGAGTTGGCGGCGGGCCTCGATGGGCGTCTCTTCACCCTGCAGCAGGCCCTGGATCGCTCCGATGCCGTCCCCACCCACCAGGCTCGGGAGGTGGCTCAGGATCTCTTCAAGCGGACGGACGATGTGCTCGCCGAGATGGATCAGTTGATCCGCGATCAGTTGGCGGCTGTCAACACGGGCATTCAAAGCGAGGGCTTGGCGCCGGTCACCGAAATCTAGGACGCATCAGCGCGAGCCCGGGCGATGAGCGAGCCCGCTCGCAGCGACTTTGTGGCCCTTCGAGGCCATCTGGAGCTGTGGCGTCCTCGACCGATGCAACCGGGCTGTCTGGCTGGACCACTCCGAGGCCGAGGGCCACTACGTTAGGCAACGCACCTGAGCGAGTTCCCCGGAGCGTGGCGAGCAGCTGGCCGAGCGCTGGAGCCGTTCGCCAGAACTCAGCTGGAGACGCGCTTGGCTCCCACCGGAAGATCTCGGGTGGGCGTGGCGATCCTGGCCCTGGCGTCCACGACGAAGGCGCCCTCAGGGGTCACCGTGACCGGGTTGCACTCGATCTCCGCCAGGGCCGGATGGGCGTCGGCAAGGGCGGCCAGTCTGGCGATGACATCCGCCGCCGCTGCGACATCGACTCGCTCTGCGCCTCGGAAGCCTACCAGCAGCGGGTAGGTGGTCAGCTCCTCCAGCATCTCCTGCGCCTCGGCGTGATCCAACGGCGCCAGCCGGATGGAGGTGTCGTGGAGAAGTTCGACGGCGGTGCCCCCGGCACCACATGCCACCACCGTCCCGAACTGGGGGTCTCTGACAGTGCCCACCAGCAGCTCGACGCCCTGCCCCAGCTGCGGTTGCAGGACGAACCGGTCGACCCGGTGTCCCGACGACTCAAGCTGAGCTCCCATCTCGAGGGCCGCCCGGCGAACCGCATCTGGGCTGTCCAGCCCGAGACGGACCGCGCCCAGCTCGGTTTTGTGAAGCAGGGTCGGCCCCTCAGCCTTGAGCACCACCTTCGGCCCCAGGGATTCGGCCTTGGTGGCGGCTTCGTCGGGATCTCGGGCGGTGAGGGTCTTCACGGTCCGGACCCCGTACGAGGACAGGAGACTCTGCGTCTCGTCGGCGGAGAGCCAGCGCTCTCCCGCCCGCAGCCAGCGGGCCAGCTGAGCGGCGACCCCGAGCTCGTCTCCAAGCGGTGCGCCCCCACCGGGTCGGGAACGCGGTCGCTCCCTCCACTGGCTGAGACGGTAGGCCGCCGCCAGGGCCCGTGCGGGGTTTTCCGGGAACGGGTACGACGGGATCTGCACCGCACCCGAGCGCAGTTGATCGGGCACGCCAGCTGTGGTCATGAAGACCGTGAGCAAGGGGATCTCCCTGGGCAGAGAGCCGGCCGCGTCCCGAATGGCGGCTGCCACATCCTCAGGACGGGTGACCAACGGCGGTATGAAGATGACGATGAGGGCATCGACACCGGGGTCGGCGGCCACCACCTCGATGGTCCCGCGGTAGTCCTCGGCGGTGGCGCTGGCGATCATGTCCACCGGATTGCCGGTGGCCGCTTCGGCGGGAAGGAAGGCGTGGAGCCGGGAGCGGGTCATCTGGGTCAGCTCGACCACCTCGATGCCGTTGGCCTCGCAGGCGTCGGCGCAGAGGATGGCAGGGCCTCCCGCGTTGGTGATGATCCCCACCCTGGGGCCAGCGGGAAGGGGCTGGGTCGCCAGCAGTGACAGCAGGTCGAACATGTCGGAGAGGGTCTCGGTGCGCAGCACACCGGTCTGTCGGAAGAGGGCATCCACGGTGGCGTCGGAGGTGGCGACCAGAGACGCGGTGTGGGACGCCGCCGCCCGCGCTCCGGCCTTGCCTCGGCCGCTGCGTACCGCCACGATCGGCTTGTGCCGGGAGACCCTGGCGGCGATCTGAGCAAACTTGCGGGGATTCCCGAAGGACTCCAGATACAGCGCGATCAGGCGGGTTCTGGGGTCTCGCTCCCAGTAGCTGAGCAGGTCGTTGCCACTGATATCTGCCTTGTTGCCCACCGATACGAAGCTGCTGAGGCCCAGCCCCAGGCTCCTGGTGGTGTCGATGATCGCGAGCCCCAGGGCACCGCTCTGGGAGAGGAATCCAATGTCTCCCGGCAGGGGCATGGCGGGCGCGAAGGTCGCGTTCATGCGCACGTCATCCGCGGTGTTGATTGCGCCCATGCAGTTGGGCCCGACCAGCCTGATCCCCGACCTGTCGCAGAGGCGCATCAGATCCTCCTGTCGCTCGCGTCCGGGCTGGCCTCCTTCGGCAAACCCGGCGGAGATGACGATCATTGCCTTGACCTCTTTCTCGGCGCACTCCTGAGCCACCTGCAGCACCCGCGCGGCCGAGACCGCGATCACGGCCAGGTCGACCGGTCCCGGGACCATGAGGATCGATGGGAACGCGGGAACCGCCTGGACCACCGTGGCGGACGGATTGACCGGGTACACCGGGCCGTTGAACCCCGCCTCCAGGAGGTTGTGAAAGATCTCACCCCCGATGGTGCCCCGCCGGCGGCTGGCCCCTATCACCGCCACCGCCCGGGGATGCAGCACCGACTCCACGGCTGCAGTGGCGGCACGGTCCTCCCGGTACTGGAACCGCATGAGTGCGTCCGCCGTCAGTTCGGTGGGGAACTCGAGGGTCAGGACCCCTGGTCCTGACCTGCTGTGGACCGGAAACCCGCTGCCGGAGAACACGTCCAGCATCGCTGAGTTCTCGGGGAGGACCGTGGCCTCGAATACTTCGATCCCCACGGCCCGGGCCGCCTCGGCCATCTGGGCGAGCATGATCGACGCCACGCCCTGGCCTTGAAAGCGGTCTGCAACCGTGAACGCGACCTCGGCCCGACCTGGCGCTGTCCGGACGCAGAAACCGTGGGCGGCGGGGTGAGGCGGGTCTCCCTGGAGCGCCAGCAACCCGAAGGCGCGGTCCTCGCCCTCCGGCACCAGCAGCTCCGACATTCGCTGGGTATCGACCGCTCCCGAGAAGAACCGTGTCGCCAGCGAGTCCGGTGAGAGGTTGTCAAGCAGCTGCCGCACGAGAGCCCGGTCCTCCCCTGCGACCGGGCGCAGATGCACGGTTGACCCGTCCCGCAAGACGATGTCGCTCTCGGCAAGATGGGCCCTCGCTGCTGCCATCATCGCCTGACCATTGTGCCTGCGGACAGCACCAGACTGTGGCAGGCGTCATGTCCACTCACCCAGTTGGCCACGGTATCCCGGTCAGCGGAACTGCGCCGCTACAGGCATCCGCTCCGAGATTGCTTCTAGATCCTTGCCGCTGGGTCCCGAGCCGGAAATGGAGACGCCCCCGGAGCGCACCGTGCCCACTGGGGTCCTGTCTGGGGCCCCGGTCGGATCGCCGTCAGGGATCGCCAACGGTTCGGGTCTCCAGTGCCGACCACATCCTGTCCAGCAGCTCGACCAGAACCGGCCTGGGGGTGGCGAAATTGAGGCGGACGTGGCCAGATCCCGACGGTCCGAAGTCCGCACCCGGCGAGAGGGCGACCCGAGCGTGCTCTCGAAGCCATGCAGCGGGCTCGTCAGGTAGCCGGCAGGAGCGCATGTCGAGCCAGGCCAGGTAGGTCGCCTGCGGGCAGCACATCGCCGAGGGGCCGAGATGCTCCCTGGCTGCGCTCACCACCAGGTCGCGGTGGTCGGCGAGCACCTGCAGCGCCCCATCCAGCCAGGCATTGCCTTTCTCCCAGGCGGCCAGGGCCGCCACCATGCCCAGCACCGAGACGCTGCCTCGGGCATGAGCTGGAAACTGCGAGAAGCGCTCCCGCAACTGTTCCGAGCCGAAGGCGGCGACTGCGCAGCGGAGGCCCGCAAGGTTGAAGGCCTTGCTTGCCGAGGACAGGGTCACCGACCTTGCCATGGCTTCCCTGCCAAGCGCACCGAAGGGCAGGTGAGCGGACCCGCGAAGGGTCAGATCGGCGTGAATCTCATCGTTCACCACCACCATGTCGAACGTCTCCGCAATCTCGTATAACCCCTCCAGCTCGCTCCGGTCGAAGTTGCGCCCAGTCGGATTGTGGGGGTTGCACAAAAGCAGCAGGCGAGCTCTGGAGACCCTCACCTGCTCTCGCAGCCGGTCGAGGTCGACCTCGAAGCGCTCTGGACCCAAGCTGAGCTCGCAGGTGACCGGGGTTCGACCGGTCTCCTGGACCGCGCTGAAGAACGGAGGGTACGACGGGGTCAGGAAGACCACCCCCTCACCGGGTTCTGTGAACGCCAAAAGGCAAAGGTAGATGGCCTGGACGACATCCGAGACCACCACCACCAGCCCGGGGTCGACCAGCAGATCGTGGCGGTCGGCGGCTCGGCGCGCGAATGCCGTCCGCAGCGACTGATCGAGACCGGGGTCCGGGTAGCCGAGATCGCCACTGCCGATGAGATCGGTCATCGCGGATGCGATCTCGCTGGCTATGGGGAAGTCCATGTCCGCCACCCACGCGGCCAGCGCTGCCGCTCCTTCCCGGTGCCACTTGACCCCGGTCCGACGCTCAAGGTCGGCTCTCGAGTAGCGCTCGAAGTCCTGGGCCACGATCAGGCGCCCCCACGCAAAGAGCCCACTTCGGTCGGGGTCGCCGCTGGTGAAGGTTGGCTCATAGGCCAAAAGGGTAGCCGCTTGGCAGGGGCGGCCGGAAAGCGTTCGTGACCGGGCCCAGCGCCCCTGGCCCGTTGCCAGTCGGCGAGCGCCCGATGACGGTCGCCCGCTTCCCACGTTGGCCGCGGCAAGAGGCGTGTCCACTCGGGACTCGGCCC
Source organism: bacterium (assembly GCA_021809895.1). GTDB lineage: Bacteria > Chloroflexota > Dormibacteria > Aeolococcales > Bog-877 > AG-12. The sequence continues at coordinate 7,510 of JAJZJU010000038.1, read as the reverse complement.
GCCATACCGAGCCGGGGCCAATTGCCGGCGGTTGCGGTCTGTGGGATCAGAGATGCTTGAGCTGCGGGCCACGGTCAGACGGATCGATCATCGGTCGGTGCGACCTCGCCTGCTCGGCGGCGACTCCGCCCGGCCCCCAACCACACCAGGCCCAGCAGCCCCAGGAGCACGAGGACCACAGCCCCCGCCCCGACATAAGCGCCCGACGACATTCCGGGCATGGGCATGGGCATGAGGTCAGCCCACCTGATCTTGAGGGGCGCTGCCGAGCTCACCGGCCAGCCCCCGACCTATCAGAACGGCGCCGCCAACCGGGCTGGGCGCACCAGGCGGTGTCACTCCTCCTGACCCCCTGACGCTCGGCTGGGCAAGCGCCGCGCGGATGTGCCGTGACCGCATCGCGAACGGCACGCAGGCGACGGCGAACACGGCTCCGGGCACCGCCAGCACGACCCCGGGCGCGACCAGCGCCACCAGCGCTCCCCAGCCCACACTGGCCAAGCCCATCGCCCCGGTCGTGAGCGAAAGCTGGACACTGGCGACCCGCCCGCGAACCGAATCCACGGTCCGACCCTGGTTCGCGGAGTAGATTCCCGCCATGAACACGCTCTGGGCGCCGCCGGCCAGAGCGGCGGAAGCAACCGCCGCCGTCGTCAGGTGGACCAACCCCAGCGAAATGAGCGGCAGGCCACTCAGGACGCCGGAAACAACCAGCGTGGGGACGGGCGCCACCCGTCCGCCGAGACGCATCAGGATCAGGGGCCCCAGAACAGAACCCAGCCCGAAGCTGGTCAGCAAGAGGCCATACGCGGCCGCGTTTCCGCCCAGGTTCGCGGTGGCGACCGCCGGCAGAATCCCGATGCTCGCCATGGTGAGGCTGCAATGCAGCCCGACCCATAGGAGCAACGTCCCCAGCGGTTGTTCCCGGCGCACGTAGGCGAGCCCGTCCTTGATCGGGCGGAGGACACCCGCCGGCGCAGTTGCCAACCTGGCGGTCTGGACCTGCCCGCGCAGCTGCCACACCAGGCCGAGCGCCAAGAGGTAGAAGCCGCCACACACCCCGAAGCCCGCTCCGGGGCCGGCCCCGGCCAGCACGATAGTGGCCACCGCCGGGCCGGTCAACTCCGCGCCCTGCTGGGCGATGCGCGTCGCCATGCTGGCGTTGAGCAGACGCTCCCTACCGACCAGGCCAGGGATCATGGCCTGCCAGGCGGGCCCCTGGACAGAATTGCCAATCCCCACCAGCGCGGTCAGTGCCAGCAGAGTCGGTAGGGTGAGCTGCCCCACGACCACCATTCCTGCCCCCAGGACACAGGCGAGGGCGTTGATGAGCTGGCCCGCGGCCGCCATGCGGGCGCGGTTGCGCCTGTCGGCGACGCCGCCGGCGAGCAGCCCGAAGACCATGGACGGAACCAGCAGCAGCATGCTCACCAAACTCGGCCAGAGGGAGGAGTGATGACCGAGTCGGTAGGCCTCCCACCCCGCCACCAGAATCACCGCAAAGCGGCCGGAGTTGCCGCTCAGCACGGCCAGCCAGATCTGCCTGAATCCGGTCGCCTCAAAGGCCGCGTACATGCCGAGCTCGGAGCCGCTCTCCTCTTTGCCCGCTCGCCCTGGGGCTCGCCTCAAGACCTAGGGCCAGAAAGTGGCGACCCACCCGGCGCTTCCGGGCTGGTGACGGCGAGGAGCGAGCGATCACCGGGCGCTGGGAACCGCCAGGAGTTGTTGTCCTCGGACCTCCATGGCCGCTGGGGCCTCCCCACGCCACCGGCCCCGGCTCGGCGGGCGGCGACCCCGGACCGAAGGTGCCCTCCTCGCCCGCACCCGCGCACATCCGCTCTGTTGGCCGGTCTCACCAAGTCCCCCTACGGCAACGCCGCCACCAAGGCCAGCCGACGGGAAGCGCGGGCATCCCGAGGCTCATGGGTTACGACATTGAATATAGAGCGGTGGCCCAACCGTCCGGAACCCAGCCATGACCCGGCCGGTCGCCGGCACGTCGCCGAGCCGCCCCCGCCCTGATGACGACCGGCACACGAGATGGATCTGGACGATCACCGAAAGTTGGCAAGCAACTCCGCCTCACGGCCAGGATCCAGTCCGACCGGGAGCTGCCTGGGGTGGCTGAGCTCATGCTCGTGGGTCTGCAGGACCGTCTCGGCCAGCGGTCGCGGGGCGAGCCCCGCGGCCAGGGCCCGGCTGGGGTCTGCCGCCATCATTTCGAGACCGGGGCCCATTCCCGCCCAAAGAGGCAGATCCTTTTGCGTCAGGCCCGCCTCTGTGAGCAGGTCAGGATCGCCCCAGACCAGCTCACAGCCGGGTGGACCCACCACCTCCACCAGAAGATTGAGAAAGTCGCCAAAGGAAAATGGCGGAGCCGGCCAGCAGGTGTGGAACGATCCGGTGCCTTCCCCATGGCTCAGCCGCACCACGAAGGCGGCCAGATCCCTGGCGTCGATGATCTGGAACGGATTGCCGGCCAGTCCAGGGGCCAGCACCCTGCCGCCCCTGGCGATGCGCTCCACCCACCAGGTGAAGCGGCCGGTGTGGTCGAACGGCCCCACGACATAGGTGGGACGGACCACGCTCACCGGAACCCCACCCCGCCCCGAGAGCCCTCTTTCTGCCTCGGTAGCACCGAAGCTTGTGTGGGCGGCGAGCTCACAGAGCGCCTTCAACCCTCCGTAGGTAGCATCTGTCAGCTCCTCGGTGGTGGGATCTTCGAGGCTGGCCAGGGGAGCGTCCTCCGAGAATCCGAATGGAACGCTTTCCTGGTATGCGGAGACCGAAGAGATATGCACATAGTGGCCCCCTCTGGCGCCCAGTACCTCGGCCAGGCGCACCACCTGACGTGGGAAGTAGGCCGAGCAGTCGATGGTGGCGTCCCACTCCCCAGACTCCAACGCCGATAGGTCTAGGTCGCGGTCACCGAGACGGTGCTCGGCAGTTGGGAAAAGGCCAGGATTGGTGCGGCCACGGTGGAAGAGGGTGACCTGGTCACCGGCCGCGATCGCGGCGTCCACAATGTGACGGCCCACAAACTGGGTCCCGCCAATCACGAGAACGCGCACAAGGTGAGTGTAACCGGGTGGTCGTGTCGGTAATGGCGGCCGCCGCCTGAGTCACCCATCTGACAGCTCAGGTCCGGCATTCCTGAGGACCGAGCCAGATACCGACCATTGGGCCCCCGGCTAACGCTTCTAAGCAAGGGGGCGATGGCGGTTCCAGAAGATGCCCATCGCCTGATCAGTGGTGGCGGTGACCGCCGCACTGATTACTGCTGCCGTGCCGCCTGACTCTGCTCCCCAGCGCTCGGCGCGAGGATGTCACCGCCGCGCCGCACCCGCGATCTGCCCGCTGGACCGCGGTGATAGGTCGTACAGTGACTCTGCAGGGTCGGCCTGGCTCTGGCGGATTGATCCGGGCAGAGCACCGTCCGGTAGAGGAAGCAGTAGGCCCATGAGCGTCACGGACGAGACACCGAGGCCACATATCGGTCGGCGGACGGTCCGCCACTCGCTTGGGGTGCAGCCCGTTTGGGCCCGGGACTTCAACAACCTGTCGCACGAGTGGCGCCGGCTCTTTGCTGAGTCGCTGGGCACCTTCCTGCTGGTGTTGGTGGCGGCCGGTGGCCCGGTGGTGGCCGCCCACAGCCACGGAGAGGTCAGCCAGGTGGCCTATGTGACCGCCCCTGGACTCATGGTGATGGCCATCATCTTGTTCATGGGACTGGTCTCGGGTGCCCACCTGAACCCGGTCGTCAGCGTGGCGTTCGCTCTGCGGGAAGAGTTCCCCTGGCGCAGGGTGCCGGGCTATGTGGCGGCTCAGATCGTGGGATCGGTGCTGGCTTGCCTCTTGCTCTGGGCGCTGGTCGGGAGAGTGGGAATGCTGGGAGCAACCGAGCCCGGCCGCGGCATCGGGGATCTTCAGGCGATGGGGATGGAAGCGGCCCTGACGCTCGGGCTCCTCAGCACCATCCTGGGCACCGCCTCCGGGGCACAGAACGCGGGACCGCTGTCCGCCCTGGCCGTGGGAGGCTACATAGCGCTGGCCGGATTGTGGTCCAGCCCCATCAGCGGCGCATCCATGAATCCGGTCAGGTCCTTGGGGCCTGATCTGGTCATGGGCAACTTCTCCCACTACTGGGTCTACGTGCTGGGACCGCTGCTGGGAGCGCTCCTGGCGGTTCTGTGCGCCTATGTGCTGCGGGGCCCCGGCGGCGATCCCCATGCCACTCTGGCGGCTCAGGGCAGCCTTGACGTGATACCCGGCCCTGCGAAGACCACGGATGTCCCACCCGCAGGTGGGGAATGAGCAATCCAACCGTTCGTTTGGTCGGCGGTCGGACGAGCAGCCGCGTTCGGGAGGAGCGTTGTCATGACACGTAAGGAACATTGGCAGCAGGACCCGGACCCCCATGACTTTCCCGCTGCCGCCGACTATCTCTCGCTGGTATTTCCAGCCGGATTGGTGGAGCGAGCGGTGGCGGACCTCCGGGATGCGCCACTGCTCCATCACAAGGCCAAAGACCTGCTTCGGGCCAGCGGCCTGCCACTGCTGGGGAAGAAGGATCCCGAGGTCGCCCGCGACCTGCGCAAGGTCGCTGCGGGCCAGCGCCTCTCACCGGTACTGCTGCTGCGAGGCGACAGCGCCAAGGGGGCACGGTTGACCGTTGCCGACGGCTACCACCGGATCTGCGCCAGCTACCACTTGAGTGAGGACGAGGACATTCCCTGTCGGATGGTCGGCCCTGATACCCGGCGCCCCCGCGCCAAGGCCCCAAGCTGAGAGGAGCAGCCGGGGACCCATATATATAGGTAGGAAGGGCGCTCTCTGCTGAAGGCGGGACCCAATCCCATTCGGATAGGCTTTAGGACCGACGCGGTCCTGGAGACACGCGAGCTCTTCGAGCAACTGTTCCTGAATCTCAAGTGGGAGAGACCTATTGCTTCCTGTAGCCGGATTCGAAAGAAGTCGATCGGGCAGGGATTGCTATCTCTGAGCCGACTCCGCTGAATCCCGAGCCAACTGGGGGACCCACCTGGCTTGTCCTCTGGCAAGACGCCGCGGGCTCGATCTCAGTCCGCGGACAGAGCCGGGTGGTGGTGGGCTTGGTTTTGGATGCCGACAGCGGGTTGATCCTAGGCAGTGGCGCTGCCGGCAGTGCGCGCCAGGCGCTTGAGCAATGCCTGCGCTCGGCCCTGGCCAGCGGTGCCCCACCCGCGCACCTCATCTGTCAGCCAGGCAGGACCACCGCAGTCAGAGCCGCGGCCAAAGCCGTGGGCCTCGCCTCCCCGGTGCTGGGCGCCGAGCTGCCCCTGGAGGCCGAGGACATCCTGGACAGCATGCTGGGTGACCTGGGAGGCTACCGTTCCAATCAGGACCCGCCGTCACCGGCCGCATGGGCGGCGTTGATGTCTGCGACCCACGACTTCTTGGAGACCGCGCCCTGGATACGGGTACCGGACACAGTCGCCCTGCCCGCGGAGCTGCGGGTGGGGGGCCGAACTGCTCGGTATCGGGCGGTGGTGCTGGGCCAGGCAGAGGTGGAGACCGGGCTTTTGCTGGTTCCTGAGGGATCGGCCCCAATCTCCGAGCTAAACCCAGCAGCACTCCCCGAAGGCGCCCTCGGTATCGTCTTCATGGCGGAAAAAGAGATGCCGGTTGCAAGCCGCCGCGCCCACCGCTTCGGCTGGCCCACCAAGCTCGGGCTGGTTCCCATGTTCTTCTGCGCGCAGAAGTCGTCAGGCGGTGAGCCAAGCCAGGAGCAGGCCGACCACCTCTTGTTGGCGTTGGCAGCGGTCCAAGCATTCGACAAGGCCGACCACATAGCGCGCCTGCGCGGCTCGGTCAAGGGTCTGCTGCGGCTCCCCGACGGCCCCCAGGGGCGCTTTCGCCTGGCTCCCGCAGAGGACATCTCGGCCTCGGAGCCCCCCACCGACCCCTGGGGCCAACCATCCGGCCCGACTCCTGTCAACCTGGGCCTGCGGTCGGGGCTGGTGCGCGACGACCTGGTGCCCAAAGGAGCAATGGTGCACGTTGGTGGGGTGATGTGGGAGATGGTGGCCGCTCTCAGGTCCAGGGCTGAGTTGCACACCGACTCCCCCGTTCCCCAGACCCGCAGCGCCTCCGGCCTTCCGATCCTCGCCATTGAGTGCAACGCGAGCTCCGGGGTCAAGCTGGCGCGCCGCCTGCTGGAGGCTGAGCCGATGGGGCTGGTCCCGATCGACGATGGCGGTGAGCTCATGTTGGCGCTGCTCTGCCGCGAGGATATCTACGGCATGATCGTGATGCCCTCCAAGGCGCCCGAGACCCTCCGGTTCAGGTCGAGGTTGGTTGAAAGCGGAGGCGACCACGCGATCCTGGTCGCCAAGTTCGACGGCGCCAGCCCCAAGCGCATCTTCGGGTTCTTCGAATGCCATCTGGACTCGAATCCCCCAGTGGCCGGCCGGCGGCAGGGCTCGAGACGCCCGAAGCCGAGGCGGCGCCGCTGACAGGTCCTCGGGCGAAGGGAATGCTGGGAGCGACCGTCAGAGGTCATAGGCCGGGCCGTTTTTTGCCGGACGCCGTGTCCAATGGGCAGCCTTGATGGACGTGGTGGCAGCCCCTGAGGGGCCACCGCTCTGCCAGCGCCCGGTGAGGGAACGGATCTGCGCGGCAGGGAGGTGGTGGAGGAGGTCGTCATGGGCCTCTCCCGGCACTTCTCCGGCACAGCCCCGTTCCCGCCCGACAACGATCGCTATCCTCCCTGGTAGTTCCCGCCCTCCTCACGGGTCCGGGAGCCGGAAGACCTCCCCATCCGCCGCTACCTGGACCGGTGCGTCGAATGCCTCGACCGCCTCCTCGGCCACCGCCGCAGCCGCCAGGGTGGGCCAGCGGCGGGTTATCAAGAGCTCTTTGGCAGCCAGCCGGCGCGCCAGCTGCCCCGCCTGGCGGCCGCTGAGATGTTGCGCCCGCCCCTCCTGCTCCACGGTCCGGGTCGCCTAGCAAAGGAACAGGTCGCAGCCTTCCCAGTTGGGGTCGGGGCTCCAGCCCGGGCCGGTGTCGGCGGAATAGACCAGGCTGCTGCCTCCCGCCTGCAGGCGCAGCCCCAGAGTCTCCGGCCCGTGGTCGGTTCTGGAGAATTGCAGCTCGATCCCCGCCAGCTCCACCCGATCGCCATCGTGCACGGTCCGCCACCCCAGCTCGTCCCAATCGCGAAAGTACATCTGCTCGCGGATCCGAGCCGGGGCCAGGACCGGAATCCGAAGTGGGGGGTTGGCAGCAGCTGGCGGAGAAGTGTGCGGTAGTGCCCATAAGGGCGGTTGAGTGAACCGGGAAGAGGTTGGCGAGTGGGACTGGTGGGCCAGGCTATGGGCGACTTCTGTTGAGGGGACCCTGCGGCGACTGCTGGCGGGACATTCATGGTGTGAAGGATCAGGTCGCCCCGGCGTCAAGGCTTCGGCCAGCGCCACCGCTGGTTGAGCCGAAGCCCACAGGTCTGATCTTGGCTGTGGAGGTCGGGCACCTG
>JAJZJU010000037.1 GCA_021809895.1 bacterium | reverse complement strand
TACCAGCAAAGGCCATGATCAGGAGACCGTGACCGGCTCACCCAGGGGTACTACCATGACGCTCAAATGGGTGCCAAGGCATGATCATTGGCTTTCCCGGTGGCAAACTGGTTGGCGCCACCGCCGGGGCCATCATTGGCTTCGTAGGTCTGATGATACTGGCCGTCTACTTGACCGCGTCAACCAACGCCGCAGTCAATGATGCCAGGAACATCATCCCCCTCACCCAGGCATTGCCTCCGATGCTCGGAGATCCGCCGAGTTCGGCGTATCCGGGGAGCACAGCGAATGGGTGGACGCCGACCGCCATTCAGACATACCGCCTAGTACCGGCTGCGGGCGGATGCATCGAGCATGCCGCCGTGCTGTCCGCATTTGTGACCCGCACCTACTATTACAACAATTCGACAACCCTGAAGGGAAATGACCAAGCAAGCATGACGATCGATGTCTACGTGGAGCCATCCGACACCGCTGCCAGCTTGGCTCAAGCGCAGGTACCCAGCCAACGCTATCAAGCATGCTATGCCAAGCATACGACCGCCCTCCTGAACATGGCGGGAATGCAGGTGACGAAGGCAACTACTGTGTCGCCTTTGCTCATCGATGCCATCTTTCCGGGTGTCAGCTTCGAGAGTACGTCGAGGTATCGGGCCAATAACGCGTTGCTCCCGTACTACGATGCCACGGCGGTAGTCCGATACGGGAGGTACCGGGCGATTGTGGATATTGGCCGGTGCTGCCAGATAATCCCGCTCTACACCCTCCAGAACACGGTGGATCTCGTGGAGCAACGGCTGCAGCTCGCGCCGGAGCACATAGGGGCAAGCCTGTTCGTGGTCCTTGCCTTGGCCGTGCTCGGCGCTATTGGTGACCTGACAATGGCGGGCTTTCTCATTGGGTACAGCAAAGATGCCAGGCGCCGACGAATGGCCATTGAGGTGAGCGATTCCAAGTTGCATTGGACGGCTGGTCGCTCAAGGAATCGTCGAGACGGGGATTTGTGAGGCGGACCAAGCGGACACAACCTGGCTCCGCCTGTAGGGATGCGGGAGCAGCGAGACATTCGAATGGCGGTTGGGGCCCTCTCTCTGGACCGACGCCCGGGCTGGAGGACTGCCGACGGGGGCCCTCGGGCGATTCCTCCAGTCTGGGGCAAATGGCTCGACGGAATGACGCTTACCGCCAGCAGCCGGTTGGCCCGGAGGCAGCTCCGGTTTGCTGCGCCTGGTTGCGCGGACCGGGGCTCGTGCGTTCATCGTCTCCACCAGCCCATGTGGGGATCCTCGACGCCCGCGGTGACCCAACGATTAGCCCAGGCAGCGACAGAAGCACGGTGCCGAAGGCTGGCGCTCAGGTCTGGTCCCTTATCCTCCGCCTTGTCCAGATGCTTGCCTTGGCGAACCACCATCTGAGTCGGCGGGGGCGTCCGACCCATTGGTCGGCGGCGCGGGTGCAACCCCCGACGAGGAGCCGCGGGCACGGTACTCCTGCCGTCGGCGGGTGACCTTGAGTACGCGCTCCCTCTCTGGGGTCGGCGCCCGATGGGGCGGGCGTACCGGGACCATGGACGCCTCCAACCTTCCCCGACGAGGACCCGACCAAGGTCCCGGCGGGGCATCGATCAGGTTGGCGATTCGGTAGGCCAGTGCCTCGTAGTTCACCCGCCAGCCGCGGAAGTGGGGCCAAGCCTCGGCCACTGTCCGCTCCGGCATCCATCCCACCGCCAGGAGGCGGTCTACCGCCTCCTGGAATTCCTCATAGGTGAGCGCGATCGGGTCGTCCGGAAGCGGATCGTTGGTGTACGGAACCTGGGTCACTGCCGCCAGCGATCGCAGACAGACGATCCCCATGCGCAGAAATGGTCGGGCTGAGGCGGGGGCGGTTAGTGGATTCAGCGCCAATTGCATAGCCGCGGCATCCATACAGGCCAGCACCGCCAGCACCCACGAGGTGCGCGGATCGGGCGAGCGAAAGTACAGCAAGGTGGAGTAGCTGGTGTGGCTCTCGGTGAGGTCCGCAGCCCACTGCTCCCAGTCGTGGTACAGGTCGGCGAGGTGCTCCTGGTTGTCAATCAGCGCATGTCGGGCCAGGATCTCCGGACCCCAAGGCGGAGAGCCGCTGCTGCTGCTCAACATCGTGACCAATGCCTCCCGGCGGTTGAAGGAGCTATAGAGACTGGGAAGGTAGGAGATTTGCAGGGCCACCACGATCACGCCCGATGCAGACTCCAAGAATGCGATCGCCGTCTCCAGCCCGGAGTGGGCATGGGTGAGACCAAGGGGCAGGATGGAGGACGTGCTGAGGCGCAGCGCCCCGGCGAAGTCGGGGGTCCCCGTCCCCCAGAGCAGCAGGGCGTAGCCTGCGACCAGTAGCCCTATCCACACGACCAGGCGCAGGACCAGGAAAAGCGGAGCTCCCTGGGCGAGGATGGCGTCCCGCCGGAGGAAGTCGCGGCGGGTGTGGGCGATGAGCCCCAGCGTCCCCTGCACCGCGGTCGCCAAGAGCGCCGAAAGGCGCGAGGAGGTGGCCCTGGGGACTATCACAGTCCTCACCACGCTGGCCAGGGTCCCCAGGGTCATCCCCAGACCGGCCAGGATGGCCACCAGATGGAGGATCAGCACCTCCCAACCTTCTCACACAACTCCCTGCGAAGTCCTGACCGTCAGCCGGTGGCGGTGAGGCCGAGCTTGACAAGCCACGGTGGCGCCTCTGACGATCGCCAGCGGCGCCAGTGAGTCAGCCAAGGAGAGCCCGTGTCCGTTGTCGACCAGATCCGCGACTTCTGGAATGCTGACGCGGCGACCTACGACCTTGACCCCGGCCACCATCCCGATGGGGAGATCCAGCGGGCTGCCTGGCGGGCGGCCCTGGAGACCCTGCTGCCTCCATCTCCCGCAGCCGTGCTGGATGTGGGCGCGGGCACCGGGTTCATCAGCTTGCTTGCGGCGGAGCTCCGCCACGAGGTGACCGCGGTGGATATTTCGCCACGGATGCTGGCCCGACTACGCCAGAAGGCGGCCAGCTCTCAGGTGGAGGTGACGGCCATCGAGGCGGACGCCATCGCCGTCCCCCGGGGTCCTTTTGACGTGGTGGTCTCGCGCCACCTGCTCTGGACTCTGGTGGATCCGGTAGCCGCGCTGGCGGCCTGGCGAGCCGCAACCCCTTTGGGGTTGCTTATTCTCATCGATCGCGACTGGGGTGGCGAGAGTGCCACCGTCGCGCTGCGTCGCCTGGGGCACAGGGCGCTGGACCGACTCAGGAGCACTCCTCCGACTCATCACTCGACATATGGCCCAGAGGTAGCTCGGTTGCTGCCTCTGGCGGGCGGAGCACGTCCTGCCGACCTGCTACCGTTGCCACTGAGTGAACTTGAGTCAAGCCCACTGTTGTGGCACCCCTCGCGGGGTTCCTCCCCCGTTGCCGGGTTCGGTTCTGACCTCACCGCGGAACGCACACCGCCGAGGCAGTGGTCTTACATCCGCTCTCCAGGTGCCGCGGGCATCTGAACCGCCGCCTGTACCGTCCGAGGACGGCCCGGGAACGAACGGGGCCGTGGCTCCAACTGAGCCACAACTGGCATGGTCCGGCCAGTCGCGGAGGTTTTGGGCCGCGTTGACATCCCTGTCGACCAGTTCCCCAGTGACCGCACACACCAGCATCTTGTCGAGCTTGTGCTTGGCGACCAATCGGCAACCACAGCCGTGGTGCACCTGGCTGGAGGGAAACCAGCGATCAGCTAAGTCGAGCTTCGACCCGGCTCGCTCGACCTTGTAGGCGAGCATGGGTCTGATTTGACCCAGGGCTGTGTCGCTGACCGAGCGACGGAATGCCCTTCTACCCATGCTGGCTTTCATGGCGGCGAGATCGAGATCTTCGACCACGACCTCGCTGTAAGCGTCCACCAGCCAACGCGTGAACTGGTGGTGGGACTCCAGGCGCAGGTTGACGCACCTGCGATCCAGACGGGCGAGCTTGGCTTTCGCCGCCCGATGACCGCGAGATCCTGGGATGCGCCTGGAAAGTTGCTTGCCCGTCCGGCGCCGCTCGGCCAGGCTGGCTCGCAGTGGCGCCGGGTTGGGGAAGATCGTGATGGCGCCCTCGGTGTCGGCGACGGTGGCTAGATCTCTCATCCCGAGATCGACTCCGGCTCTCGACCCCGGTCGCGCCGGAGCCCGGGAAGGACTCACGACCTTGGTCCGCACCGCATAGTTCACCGCCACGAACAGCCGGCCCCATCGCTCGGAAAGAGTCATGGAGATCAGCCGGGCGTTGCCCTTGGCAAGGTGACGCTCGACCCGGCGGGTGTTCTCCTTTGAGCGCAGAGGGCCGATGACCGGGACGACAATGGTCCTGCGGTCGGGCTCGAAGCGTATCGCCCCGGTGGTGAAACGCACTCGTGGCTGATCGCGATTGCGGGACTTGAACTTGGGAAACCCGACCTTGCGCCCCTTGCGCTTGCCTTGCTTGGACATCGACCAGTTCGCCAGCGCCTGCACCAGATCCGCGATTCCCGAGCCATAGCACTCCTTGGAGTTCTCGGCCCACCACGGAGCCACCTCGGCTTTGACCTGGTTCCAGCGCTGGCGCAGAGCCTTGAGCGTCCAGGGCACCGACTCATGCCCCGGATTGGCCTTCTTCGCGTCCATGTCGGCTTTCACCTGGGCCAGCGCCCAGTTGTGCGCGTACCGTCTGGCCCCGAAGTGAGACCGCACCCGGGGAGGTTCGTCCGGCCACTGCACCTCGAAGCTCGCCCCCGTCACGGTCCAGCCAGAGGGCACCGTGACACCGTCGTCGGTGAAGAGACCGAACAAGACGGTGACGGCCTCGACTGCCGCCCGGTGAGCCTCGAAATCGTCGGTGAGCCTCACCCGGCGCGAGAGCTTGCCCGGCTCTTTGGCAGGCAGATGCACCCCCCCGGTGACAGCGGCGATCCTCGCCGCTTCCTTGGCGGTGCGGGCCTCCACCATGACGCCAGCATCGACGCCCACCATTGTGGTCATGGGTCGCATCCTATCCCGGTCACCGCGGCAGTTAATCGCGCCGCCCGATTCTTCGCTGCCCGGCGGCCGTAGAGGCGGGCGCACAGTGAGGTGAGAATCTCGGTCACGTCCCGCACCAGATCGTCGTCGACCTCGGCGGGATCCACCACCAGCAGCCGGCGTCCCTGCGCGGAAAGCGCGGCTTCCACGTATTCCGCGCCGAAGCGTGCAAACCGATCCCTGTGCTCGACCACGACCGTCGCCACCGACTCATCCCGCAGCAGGGCGAGGAACTTGCGCCGTTTGCCGTTGAGCGCGGAGCCCACCCCGGTCACCACACGGCCGACCGAGAGCCCCTCGCCCGTCGCCCACGCGGTGACCCGGGCCACCTGTCGGTCGAGGTCGGCGCGCTGGTCCGCCGCCGAGACCCTGGCGTAGACGGCGACCCCGCCGGTGGCTGCGGCTGAGCCTGGAGCGTCGACCAAGATCAGGCCCCCGACGCGGCGCGCCGGCACCGGCAGCTTGCCATCTCGGAACCACCGGTATGCGGTCACCGGGTGAATGCCTTGCACTCCCGCCCATTCCTTCAAGTTCATTAGCGCTCACTGTAGCGCATCGTGCGAGCAACTGTTCGCAACCCACACCCCTGGTCGCAAAGGCAGGTTGGGTCTCGCCCCGCCTCCACCGCCTGCGCGACCTTGACTGGGCGATGCAGTGCGGCCAGCCCTGGACCGACAGGATCACGGCGCCCGCTCCGCACTTTGCGATTGTGGCGTCGGCGCCATCCCACCACCGGGACGAGCCGGAAGCCGTCGACCGCGCTGCTTCCGCACCCTGAGATGCTTCCCCGCGGAGGTGCGGCGAGCGGCTGATGGTGGACGTCGCCGATGCCGACCTTCACTGCCACCGCCCCAATCCGTCCCCGTTCAGATGAGCGGAGTCAGCTTGCCGGTGTTAGCGTCACCACCATGTTTCGAAGGCGCCGGAAGTCGTGGATCCCCATCGTCTGGGTGGTGCTGGGGGTGATCGTCGCCGCCACCCACGGATTCTTTGCAGCCGTCACCACTCCCGCTGGGCTAGCCTCGGCCATCCTGGCCGTGATCCTGTGGCCGCTGGTGCTGCTCAACGTCCACATCGCGGTCTGAACCAACCCGGTTCGCGTTGACCCGGTGGAGCCAGGTTCCAGCCAGAGGTGCGGCCCAATCGCGATGGGGACATCCGCTCTGTTGGCCATGGGACAGGCGGTCACAGACTCAGCGGTGTGCCCCAGCTCATCGGCGGCCGATTGGCCGGGCCAGAGCTCCCATCGGATCCCACGCGGGCAGCACTATCGGCTCCATGTCAGCTGCCTGCCGCAGCGCTTCGGGGAGGCGGTCTCGTCTGGCTGCGATCTCGAAAACATACTCGTCGAACCAGGAGTCGTTCATGGCGTAGAACCCTTCGTGGCCCTTCTCGGCGCCCCAGCTGTTCTCAACCCGCCACCGCCGCGGTGCGTTATCGACCACATCGACTCCGGTGAAGAGCATCGCGTGATCCATCGCTGACTCGTGGTACATCAGGCGATCGGCTTTGGACATTGTCATATCAGTGTCGTAAAGTGCCGGCAGCGCGTGAAGCCTGGCATCCCAAATCCCGTACTCATTGCTCATCATAGGCCCCACATCGGACCCGAACCAGACCGGTTCCCCGGCGAGCAGAGTCCGCATCGCAATCTGCTTCAGCACCTCCACTTCGACGTTGAGGTAGGTCACCGGGGGGGCTCCTACCACGTTGCCCAGATACTCAACGGTGAAGGTGCGCCCAACCGGGCTCGAGGGACGTGGGTCATGCACCAGGCAGACGTAGTCGGCCAAGTCGATCTGCACGTACTTGGTTGCGAATTCGAGGGGAGTCAACCACCCGTCGCGGTGGAATTTGCGGTCCTTGTCGCTCCACTGCCAGAGGAAGCGCTCCGGCGGAGTGCCCAGGTGGATGCAGAGGACCCGGTAGAGGGCGCGAAGCACCTCTGACTTCTCGGCGCGCGCTTCGGCCAGACCGTGCTGACCAGCCTCACGGATGGACTTTGCGCCGCGGCGCAGTAGTGTGCGTAGCACCGCGTTCATGCGTCGGGTGTTGGATGAGCTCTCGGTTTCAGGCATGGCCTCCTTGGGGACCAGCCCATGCTTCTGGATGATCGCCACAAACATGTTCCACTGCCCACCGTCATCGGCTAGCACGTCCAGCAGGTAGGCGACTGTCCTATCATCGAGGTCACGGTCGCAGGTCGCGATGAGAGCCTCCAGGACATAGTTGGCCCGTTCGATCTTGTCCCAGAACATCGCGTGGTTCTGTGAAAATTCGAATTCCTTCAGGCCCATCTGCTTCATCGCTGAAGCGCGTAACAGGTTCAGCCCGGCGAACAGCCAGCAGCGTCCGCTCACCCGCTGGTCGGTGACTTTCCAGTCGTCGAGAACAGTGGAAAAGGTGTGGGCGGTGCTGTTGACGATCTCACGGTCCAGGGCTATGTCGTCGATGGACGCTCTGGTCACGGCGTTCTGCATAAGCCTGTATGAAGGTTTGGCCGCGAACTCCTCTCGAAGGCGCGTTAGCTCATCTGGACTGAGAACACCTTCCATGGGGATCACTCCTGGACACGTGACAGTTGGCTGTAGTCGTCGCCAATTCTACGGGAAGGCATGGTCCATCTCGGCCGGCCCTCCTTGCCTGAGTCATGGCACGATCAGGTTGACGCCCCTAGGGTCGACTGCCCGCATCGCTCGGGCTCAAGGGCGGTTGATCACGCCAAGGGGGCGACGGGGCCCTCGTACGACCGCGATTGGGGCCACCTTCGGCCGTCGCTGCTGGAATTGAGTCTGGTCTGCCTAATTGAGCTGCCAAGATGTCCATGGGTCGGGGTCCGGGGGCTGCTGCGATGCCAGCGGTGCTTGAGGGCGCCCTGGGTCCTCCCCGTGAGCCGCCCATCGATCCGGTCAGAAGCGGACGCGTCGATAGAGCTCCAGGAGCGCCTGGGGAAGGTGCTCCCGCTCCTTGACCAACGCCCAGGCAGCGGGTCCGCACATTCGGTCCAGGTACCTGGGTGCAGCGATGTCGATGGTCAGGCAGTACGGCTTGATCCCTTGGGCCCGGAGCTCGTAGAACGCCCGGCGGGTGTCCTCGATCGCGTAGTTGCCCCCGTATCCCGACACGTCGTAAGGGATGCCATCACTGATCAGCAGGATTGTCTGGCGGCGGCGCTCAGACCGGGCCATGGCCTCAGCCATGTGGCGCAGGCAGGGCGCGATCCGGGTATAGCCGAGAGCGCGCAGCGAGCGGATCCGGTGGCGAATTGGCAAACCCCAGCGTTCCTCGAAGGCCTTGACCCAAACCACTTGGCAGTCATCTTTCGATCGACCTCGGAAACCAGTCAGGCAGAACTCATCGCCCACCGCATCGAGAGCTTCTCCGAGGAGTTCCAGGGCCGACTTCTCCAGATCCAATGTCCAACCGCCGGTCGACTCGCTGAGGTCGGCTACGACCGCCACCGAGTTCCCGCCGCTGGAGTGCCCTCGGTCGAAGTAAATTCGGTCGCCTGCTCCCAGGTGCCCCTGGGCAGCGGAGTCCACGACCGCGTCAAGGTCGATCTCCTCCCCGTCGAGTCCATGGCGCCACTCTGGGTCCCGATCGGAATGGCTCTCGAACAGGCGGCGCACACGCCGGCGGTCCGATGGTGCGCTCAGAGCGCTTGGGTCAGGCCCGTCGGCTGGCGCCGTAAGGTCATACACCGAGCACCACCGCGGCAGATAGGCGCCAAGCTCGCAGTCCCACTCGGCATGCAGGCAAGGATCGGGATGCCAGTCAGCCCGGTCAGGAGAGTGCGCCGCTCCGGCGGACTCCCCCGTGGTCGTCCCTTGGGTCTCGGAGCGTGGGGTGGCTACCAGAACTCGCGGGAGGTTGGGAAGGCCAGTGCTGATGGCGATCAGGGTGGACCCGCGACCTCCCAGGGGCTGGCTGGCCCCGAGGCTCGGATGGGCTCCGAAGTTGCGTTCCTCCAAAGGGAGGGCATGGTGGTCGGGCAGCGGCGACGGTGGCTGGAAGGGCGGAAGTGGGGGAGGTCCCCCTGGCTGGCGCAGCCATTCTCGGAGCGCGGCCCTGATCGGTCCTGACTGGACCTGCAGCTCCCACTTCACTCCCTCCTGCCACTTGCCGTCGGGTGCCATCAGGGACCTCAACAGGACGTTGCCCGGGTCCGATGTCGCTCCGGAGCGGCTGGCACTTTCCCACCACTCCTGCTCCAGTGCCCTGACTGCCGGGATCAGGCCGGGCAGGCGGACCAGGAGTGCGCTCGTAACGAGCAGGTTCTGGATCACTACAGCCCAACCGTCAACTTCCTCTACATCGATTGGCCGCACGGCCATGCTCGCCGCCTGCAGGCTCAGTAGCAACCGAGCCAATTTCTCTCCAGGGGCTTTGGGGATTTGGACGAACTTGCCACGCCAGCCCAACGACGGTCCGAAGTCCATGTCGACCTCGAAGCCAACCAGGCTAGCGGTGGCAACGGCCACCGAGCGCAGCTGCTCGTTCATGCTCCGAAGTAGGCCGCTACGACTTGCAGGATGGCGTCACTCAAGTCGGGATCGTCGGTTATCGCACCAGCGATCGCCGCTCGGCAGGCCGAGCCAGGATCGATTCCAGCGAGCACCAACTCTGCCGCAGATATCAGAGTCCTGGTACTAGCGCCTTCCTCGAGCCCCTCGGGGACCATGGCCCGCACCGCGCCGCCAATCTGGACCAGTGCCTCGGCAATCTCGTTGGCCACTCCAGTCTCACCGCGCAGGATCTCGACCTCAAGGTCCGGAGGCGGGTAGCCGAGCTCGATGGCCACGAACCGCTGGCGGGTGCTCTGTTTGAGATCTTTGGCGGCGCTCTGGTAGCCGGGGTTGAAGGAGATCACCAGCATGAATTCCGGCGGCGCCTCCAGCTCGGTCCCCAGCCGGTCGATGGGCAACACCCTGCGGTCGTCGGCTAGTGGGTGTATCACCACGACGACATCCTTCCGCGCCTCTACGATCTCGTCCAGGTAGGCGATCGCACCTCGTCTCACCGCTCGGGTCAGCGGGCCGTCGAGCCATTGGGTCTCGCCGTCCCTGAGGAGGTACCGGCCGACCAGGTCATTGCCGGTCAGGTCGTCGTGGCAAGCCACGGTGACCAGATCCCTGCCCAAGCGCCAGGCCATGTGGCGAACCAACCGGGTCTTGCCGCAACCCGTGGGGCCCTTCAGCAACACCGGCAGCCTCCGACCATAAGCTGCCTCGAAGACCTCGACCTCGTGGGCCTGAGGCAGATAGAAAGGGGCTTCGCTTTCCTTCATGTGGTCGCTGGCTGCTTCCAGCGAGACCACCTCCGGCCCTCCTTGAGAGCTGCCACGGGTGTTACGCCTCCGTGCTGACCTCTGCCCAGAACTCAGAAGCCATCAGCACCGAGTGCACACAAGACGGGCCTCATCGCCTACCCGGAGGATAGCCGACGCCGCCAGCCCGGTCAAAGCCGACGCGTCAGGGACGCCTTGAGTCGGGCCCGGCGGAGTGGCAGAAACCGCTGGGAGCGGCTCCCGGTCATTCCGGTGGGCAGATCACCAAGCAGCCGTTGTGTCCGCCGAACCCGAAGGAGTTGGACAGGACCGGACCCGGGGTCCAGTTCCTGGGCTGACCCTTGACTACGTCCAGATGGATTTCGGGATCCTGCTGATCGCACCCAGCCGTCGGCGGTATCTGGCGATGCTGGATGGCGAGGAGCGTGGCCACCGCTTCGATGGCCCCCGCCGCGGCGAAGCTGTGGCCGGTCAGCCCCTTGGTCGACGTGACCGGCGGCCCAGGTGACCCGAAGACCTCCTGGATGGCTCTGGCCTCGGCCATGTCGTTGAGCGGGGTGGAGGTTCCGTGAGCGTTGATGTGGGCGACCTGCCCCGGCTGGAGACCGGCGTCCTGGATGGCCAGCCTCATGCAGGCCACGGCTCCGCGACCGTCGGGCGCGGGGGCGGTGATGTGGTAGGCGTCGGAGGTGCTGGCGGCTCCCCTTATCTCACCCAGGATCCGGGCCCCTCTCGCCCGGGCATGCTCCCACTCCTCCAGCACCAGGGCCCCCGCTCCCTCGCCCATCACGAACCCATCCCGGCGGGCGTCGAAGGGGCGAGACCAGCCGGTCGGAGACAGCGCCTTCATGTTGGCGAAGGCGGCGATGGCCACCTCGTGCATTGAGGCCTCCGCGCCACCCGTCATCACCACGTCGCAGCGACCGCTGGCGATCAGCCTGGCGGCGGCCCCAATCGCGTGCGTGCCAGCGGCACAGGCCGTGACGATGGTCTCGGATGGCCCCCGCCAGCCAAGGCGCATGGAGATGTTGGCGGCTCCAGCGTTGGCCATCATGGCCGGCACCAGGAAGGGGGAGACCCGGTTCGGGCCGCGCTCGTGGTTGATCACGACCTGTTCAGCCAGGGTCTCGAAGCCTCCAGCGCCGCTGGCGAAGATCACTCCCGCGACGTCGGGGTCAGCGTCCAGCGGGCCCGCGTCGTCGAATGCCTGCTGAGCGGCGGCGACACTGAACTGGGTGAAGCGGTCGAGTCGTCGCACCTCCTTGGGCGGGAACCACGGGCTGGGGTCGAAGTCGTGGATCCTCCTGTCATCGGCCTGGGTGGGGTGAATCAACCCCTGCCAAAGCGCCTCGGTGCCTATCCCACAGCAGGTCACGGCGCCGACCCCCGTGATCGCGACCCTGCGGCCGACCACCTCCTGCCCGTCCTTCACTCCGATCAGCAACTGAAGCTCTCCACCACCCAACTTAGGCCAATCGCGAGGGCTACGGTTACGAGCAACCACCGATGCGCCGTCGCAGGTCGAGCCATGATACCGAGAGCAACCGCCCCGGAATCGCGCATAGAATCGAGCTACGCGGTGGGGCTCACCCACCGGGGGGTCCCTAGCACGTGGGAGCCGGCGGAGTTAGGTGCACAAACGAGTGCCCTGGAGGCTGGAGATGCTCCAAATAGAGGTTCCGGGATGGAAGACGCTCAGGTTGGAGCATCTGGTCCTGGACCTGAACGGCACCCTGGCGGTGGACGGACATCTGCTGGACGTGGGGGACAGTTTGGGCAGACTGGCCCAGCGCCTGACTGTGCAGTTGCTTTCAGCTGATACCCACGGCACCCTGGACCAGGTTGCGGCATCGCTCGGAGTCGAGGCCGTCCGACTCGACCAGACCTCTGATGGCTCTGAGCAGAAGGCGCGCCATGTGGCTGGCCTCGGCGCCGACTCAGTGGTCGCGATCGGCAACGGAGCCAACGACCGGGGCATGTTGGAGTTGGCGGCCCTGGCCATGGTTGTCATAGGAGCGGAGGGGTGCGCCCTGTCGGCGCTGACCGCGGCTGACGTGGTGGTGGCCTCGGCCGAGAACGCCCTCAATTTGCTGCTGGAGCCGAGAAGGCTGGTAGCGACCCTGCGCTCCTGATCAATCGTTCTGGCCCGGCCACCTGGGGTGTGCCTCGGTTGATAGCTCAGTCCTGGGTGGGCATGTGCAGATACATGGTCTGGATGCCGACACGCCCGGGACCGCGGAAGCGGTTGAAGATTAGCTGTCCGACTCCTGCGAATACGCCCGTCCGGAGGCCGTATACCGCGGGCCGCATTCGCACCGTCGGGTCCATGTAGACCCAGCCGCCGGGCTCGACGTCGATCTCCTCGCCGTCCTCCAACTGCTTCTCCAGGACGTTTCCGTAACCGTGGAGCCAGACCACTCCATCTGCGTCCCTGGCCTCGAATTTATCGACCCAGAAGCCGTTGTCGCCGAAGAGGTTGTTGGTTATGCCTCGCAGCCTGGAAGCGCTGTACCGCAAGGAACCGGTCGCTGCCAGGAACTGATGCTCCCGTACCAAGATGGCGGCCTGACGGGGAAGCTCCAAGGGGAAGACGTGTCCCGGAGCATCCCTGGAGAAGGCGATCTCGCCCCTGCCTCGTGCCTCGGTCAGGAAGACCTGCCGGCCGGCGATCATCCGTCGTGCCGCCCCGCGGACGGCTCTCAGCCGGATGCCGAGCTGGGGGTCCTTCCAGAGCACCACATGGTGCTCGAAGTAGACCGGCATCGAACCGTCCAGTGAGCAGTGGAGCATGGGCACCAGCTCACCCTCAATTCGGTACGTCACCCCGGGTGCCTGCGCCTCGCGGATCCTGGTCGGAAGCAGCTCGGGTGGGTTCATGAGTGTGCGTTCCCTCTCGGTCGGTTGGGGGCGGATCTGCCGGTCTTGTCGTCCTGTCTGCCCGGATGGAATCGACCAGGCCGGGTGGCCTCCGCAGGCAGAGGGTGATCCTGACCTGCCTCACCGCCTGGCCGGGAGGCCTGTGCGCGCGCCTGCGGGCGACGGACGGGTTGGCTGGGAACGATGACTCCTATCCTGCCAGCATCGTAGGAGGAGGGCAGGCAGATCGCCATGAGCAGAGGATGGAGTCCGACTCGACCGATCCCCGCCAAGCTCATGAGCCGGGCCGCACCGACTCAGAGATGGATGGTGGGCAGGCCGGACGCGGTGACGTCGAAGGTCGCCCACATGCCCAGGGCCTCATGCCCAATGACCAGGCAGGCTATGCGGTAGTTGCCGGTCTGGCCGGCGACGAACGAGAAGGTGGCGTGGGCGCCGGGAGGGATCCCAACCGTCGGGTTGGGGATGCTGGCGCCGGGGAACACCGGGGTGGTCCCGGTCGGGGTGACGACAGCCGCCGAGTGGTTGATCTTGTCAACGTTGCTGAAGTTCACCACCACGGTCCAGCCCACCGGGACGGTGACAACCAGCTTGCCGTCCGCCTCCCCGTCGAAGCTGAGGGTGTTGTTGACGCCCTGATAGCCTGCCTCCAACTTCAAAGTTGCGGTCTTGGTGGCGAGGTCGTATTTCAGCCACTGGTCCAGCGCCACACTTGAGTTGGCGGGAGTCGGCGTGGGGGATGGCGCCGCTGACGGAGCCGTCGACGGCGCCGCCGAGGGGGACGGGCTCGCAGTCGGCTTGACGTAGAAGGAAGGCTCGGCCGTGATCAGGCCGTCCGCGACCACGGTGACGGTGTTGGACGTGACCCTGTGGCCGGCCACCGTCCAGCCCGTGAACGGGTGCTGGACGGGGCTGGTGGCCGAGGCGGAGAGGGTCGCCTTCTGCCCACACGCGAGTTGCAGGGTGGACTCGTTCCGGGTGAGCAGGTGGGTGCCGCCGTGGTAGGTCGCCTGCACCGATCCCATCAAGGAGGACTGAAAGGTCGGGATCTGCACTGTCACCGAGCACCCGACACCTGTGTCCGGTGAGGACAGCGGGCCGCCGCATCCAGCCGCCAGGATGCCCAACCCCAGAGCCAGGCCGACCCCGATCAGGGCTCCGCGGGGAGCAGGGATCAAAGTCGAACAGAGCCGCGGGCAGCGGCTTGCAATCCTCTCATCGATCTCAGATTAGCGGATCGCCCCCACCCGATGGCGGCCTCGGCTCCATGCCCTAGGACCATCGGCCACCGAATTGAGCCATGTGGATTGGGTCGGTAGGCGCTAGGGTATGCGGTTGTGAGCGCCGTCCAAGAGGGAGTGGCGGGGCTGACCGAGACGGTCGGCCGCGGGGAGACCCAGGAGCGACGAGACCGCCCCTGGAAGGTCATCGTCTGGAACGACCCGGTGACCCTGATGAGCTACGTCGTGTTCGTCTTCCGACGCCTGTTCGGATACGACCTGGAGACCGCGACCAGGTTGATGCTCCAGGTTCACAACGAAGGCCGGGCTGTGGTTGCCACCGAGCCTCGGGAGCGAGCGGAGGTGTCGGTAGCCCAGCTCCACGCCCATGGGCTGCAGGCTACTCTGGCGCGCGACTGAGGTTGGCTGAGATCCGGGGTCACGGAGAGATTGTGGAGGTCCTCGTCGACCAGCGCGAACGTCAGGCCCTTCTGCAGATCGTGGACCGGGTGCGGCCCATGCTCGAGGAGTCGAACTGGGCCTTTCCCAGGGCCTATGAGCAGGAAGAGCTCGAGCAAGAGTTTCAGAGGTTGGCAGGGGCGGATCTTCTCAAGTCCCGAGAGGCCGACCTGGAGACGCTGCGGGGCTGTCTGGATTCCCAGGCTCCGATCGAGTTGACCGAGGAGCAGACCTGGAGCTGGTTGCGTGCCTTGAACGCGCTGCGGCTGGCGTTGGCGGAGAGGCTGGGCCTTGACCAGGATGGCTGGGAGGAGAGGTTCAGCCCTCGCCAGCACCGCCGTCCTCCCCTCGCCACCCTGCACCTGCTGAGCTGGGTACAGGAGGAACTGGTGGAGGCACTGTCAGGAAGCTGAGGATCTGCACTGGCACGCCGGGCTTGGGCCACCGGTGCGGAACCGGGCGGGCCCGCCTCCGGGAGAGCTCAGCCGATGGGGCAGCTGGCTCCGGTCAGCTGCATCAGCGCTCCCTTCGGGCCCAGATCTCGGCCATCCAGCGCTCCACCTCGTCGGGGTGGCTCGGGATGTTGGAGCTCAGCACCCGGCAGCCGTCCTTGGTCACCACCACGTCATCTTCAATGCGCACGCCCATCCCCCGCAGCCGCTGGGGAACGGTGGCATCGTGGGGCTGGAAGTAGAGGCCGGGCTCGACGGTAAGCACCATCCCTGGCTCCAGCTTAGCCTCGGTGTACATCTCCTCCCGGGACTTGGCGCAGTCGTGGACGTCGAGTCCAAGCATGTGGCTCACTCCGTGGATGGTGTAGCGGCGGTGGAGCTGGCTGTCCGGCCTCAGCGATTCCTCGGCGGGAATCGGCAGGACGCCCATCTCCTCCAGACCACGGGCAAGGACCGCCTGGGCGGCTCGGTTGGGCTCCAAGAAGTCGTTGCCAGGCCGGACCGCCGCGAATCCCGCCTGCTGTGCGCGCCACACCAGCTCGTAGACCTGGCGCTGATCGGGCGTGAACCGCCCGTTTATGGGCAGGGTGCGAGTGACGTCGGCAGTGTAGTAGCGATTGGTCTCGACCCCGGCGTCCAACAGCAGCAGATCACCGTGGCGCAGCTCTCCGGTGTTATGACTCCAGTGCATGATCGTGGCGTGGCTCCCGGCCGCGGCGATGGTCGAGTACCCGGTGTCGTTGCCGCCTCGCCGCGCCCTGCTGAAGAACGCCACCTCGATGTCTCGTTCGGTGCGGCTGTCAGGAAGAGCCCGCACGACATCCTCAAACCCCAGGGCGGTGAGGTCGACGGCCTCCTGAAGCATGTCCACCTCCAGGGGATCCTTGCGTAAGCGGAGCTCAGACAGGAACGCCGCGAGGTCACCGTCGGGGCCCGCGAGATCCTGGGCCGCCCGATCCACCGCTGGATCCAAGCCCCGCAGCGCAACCCCTCGGTCGTGGCTGCGAATGACCTGCTCCAACTCGGAGAGGGGGCGCGCCTCCAGGCCAAACCGGGACGATGTCGTCTGCAGGCCACGCCGGGGTCCGACCCAGAAGGCGCCGTTGCGATCGGTGAAGAAGGAGGTGCTCTTGAAGTCCGCCTCCGGCTCGGCGTAGAGCCGCACCCGATGGCCGCCGCCGGGGTCCGGCTCGAGAACCAGGACCTCATCGGTCTCACCCTCGCCCACCAGGTAGAGAAAGTCGGTGCCCGGCCTGAACCTGTACTCGGTGTCGTTGGCCCTGGTCTTGAATACCCCGCTGGGGACGACGACCAAGAGTCCAGGGAATCGTTCGGAAAGCGCCTTGCGCCGGGCCTCATAGAGCTCCAAACCGGGGATGGGGCCGGTATCGGTCGGGCCAGGGTCATCCCAACCGGTGACGATGAAGTCGAGCAGCGCTTGAGGGGGCTTGCGGTCGTGCTTGGCCCGCGCTGCGGGCCGTACCCCCGGTTCGTCCTCCCCGGTCCCCTCCTCAGTCACCGAGCGATCGTACTGCAACCGGCTGGGCCACAACCTGCATGGCTCAGACTGTGTCGCTGCGACTTGTGGCCATCTCCTCGTCCCGAGTTGGTGGCAAGCTTGGAGCCCAGCCCTGGCGCCGCCGGGACTCCACGTCGAGGAGGAGTCCCAGCCGATCTCTCGCCCACCGGGGCAGATGGCGAGACCTGAGCTCGGCGGGTTGGCCGTGGCGGCGGATCTCCTCGAAGGACCAAGAGTCGAAGACGGCGGCCAGCAGTATCAGGGCTGGAATCCGCAGCGGGGCCCTAAAGAAGCTCAGGCGCGACATCGAAACGCCCACCAGACACCCGTCGTTGGCGGGTCCGCCGCCACGCCACCCGAGGTCGGCGCGGCGCAGAGGCAGGCCGGCTGCGAGATGGGCACGAGCCCGGTCCAGGGAGTTGTCCGGCAGCGCCCGCAGCGCCTGCAGGAACCTCAGGTCGTGTGCCGCCAGCTCCACGTCGTAGTACGTCATCTTGGGGTGATCCCTCTGACCTTGCCCTGTCCAGATCTTAGCTCTGGCGGCGAAGTTCGGTGGGTCGACGACCTCGGAACCATGGGTGGGGGCCGTCCGTGGTGGACCGGGGACCTGCCGGCGGCGGACCGGCTCGCTCAAGTTGGCGGTGACGAGGGAAAGACCGCTAAGTTGTCGTGGTGCGCGCGCTAGAACACTTCGAGGTGGCGGTGGGGGCGGAGGAACCGGAGCCAGTTCAGCCTGACGCCATGCCTCAGGTCGCGTACTTCTCCCCTGAGTTCGGGGTCAGCGCCAACATCCCACAGTACTCGGGAGGGCTGGGAGTGCTGGCCGGTGACTACCTGCGGGCGTGTGCCGACGAGGGCCGTCCATTGGTTGGGGTCGGGCTCTTCTACCAATACGGATACTTCCGGCAGCGCTTGGACAGTGAGGGCTGGCAGCAGGAGACGTATCGGGAACTGGAGCCCGGCCAGATGGGCCTGCAAAAAGTGTCCGATCGGCCGCTGGAGCTGCCGCTGGGAGAGCGAACCATCCGAGCTGCAGTCTGGCGGCAGCGGGTGGGGTCGGTCCCGCTTTACCTGATGGACACCGCCTCGGCTCCCAACGACAGCGACCTGCTGCCGGTCACCGACCGACTGTACGGTGGCGAACCGGAACACCGTCTGCAGCAGGAGATCCTGCTCGGCATGGGGGGAATCCGGGCGCTGGAGCTGGCGGGGGAGACTCCCACCTTGTTCCACAGCAACGAGGGACACGCCGGATTTCTGGCCCTGGAGAGGATCAGGCAGCTGGTGTCGCAGCATGGACTCACCTTTGCCGAAGCGATCGAAGCCGCCCGGGCGGCCACGGTCTTTACGACTCACACTCCGGTGCCGGCCGGCATCGATCGCTTCCCGGTCGAGCTCATGACTCGGTACTTCCGCGGCTACTGCGACGAGATGGGCATCGGTCTCGACACCCTGATGGCGCTGGGGCACTTCCCGGGGGAGGCCGCCGATGCCCCCTTCAACATGGCGGTCTTGGGATTGAGAATGTCCGGCCACGCCAACGCCGTGTCTCAGCTGCATCGCCGAGTCAGCCAGAAGATGTTTCACGGGCTCTGGCCGGACCTGTTCGAGAGCGAGGTGCCCATCCAGGCGGTCACCAATGGGGTCCACGCGCGCCACTGGGTCGCACCCGAGGTGAGCCACCTGTTGGAGCGCTACCTCGGGCCTCGTTGGGATGTCCACAACTCGGTCCGCTGGGACCGGCTCCACGCCCTGTCCCCAGTCGAGATTTGGGAGGCTAGAGGGCCGGGTCGGCGGCGACTGGTGGAGGGTGTCCGCAGCCGGCTGCGCGCGGCGGAGCTGGCCCGTGGGGTACCAGTCGATGAGCTGACGTGGACCGAGTCGGTGCTGAGGGAGGACGCTCTCACGATCGGGTTCGCCCGCCGCGTGGCCGAGTATAAGCGGGGGGCTCTGCTCTTCTCCCAGCCCGAGCGGCTCAGGGCCCTCCTGCTGGATCCCCAACGTCCGGTGCAGCTGGTCATCGCCGGCAAGGCTCATCCGCGGGACGAGCAGGGCAAGCACATCATCCAGGCCCTGTCACGGGCCTCCCGTGACCCTGAGCTTCGGGCTCACCTGGTCTTCGTCGAGGACTACGACATCGCGGTGGGGCGGATGCTCTATCAGGGGTCTGACGTCTGGCTCAACACCCCCAGACGGCCCATGGAGGCTTGCGGAACCTCAGGGCAGAAGGCCGCCATGAACGGCGCTCTCAACTGCTCGATCCTCGATGGCTGGTGGGACGAGTGCTACCGAAGTGACAATGGGTTTGCCATACCCTCGTTCGAGGAGGTGGAGGACGTGGCTGAGCGCGACCGCTTGGAGGCGGAGGCGCTCTTCCAGATCCTGGAGCAGAAGGTGGTGCCAACCTTCTTCGACCGTGATGAGAGGGGGATCCCGGAGCGCTGGCTGGAGATGGTCAGGCGCTCCCTGCAGACCGTCATCCCCAGGGTATTGGGCTCTCGCATGGTGGCCGATTACGTACGGCTCATGTATCAGCCGGCGGCGGCGGCCGCCGCGCTGGCCGGGGTCGACAACCATCAGGGCGCGCGTCAGGCGGTGAGCTTCTCGCGCCGGGTCAGGGAGAGCTGGCCAAGGGTTCGAGCCACCGCCCGTGGCATCCCGACCCAGGGGCTGGCCCGGGGTCTCAAGTACGGGGATGAGCGAGTTGTGGAGGCGATGGTCGAGCTCGACGGACTCCTTCCCCACGAAGTGGAGGTGCACCTTCTGCACGGGCCGGTCACCGCGGACGGGCGGCTGGTCTGCCCGATCACCGAGTCGATGGAGGTGGACGAGCTCACTTCCAACGGGCATCACCGATACGTCGGTCGGATGGGGCTGGCCACCCGCGGCCCCTACGGGTTCACGGTTCGTGTGATGCCGCGTCGGCTGAATCGGGATGCGCCACCACCGGAGATGCCGGTGACATTTGCTGAACCCCAGCGCTTCCTGCGGTGATGCCGCAGGGGGAGCCCTCGGCGACCTGGGGGGAACCCGCGCCCATCGCCGCTCCACCAGGCCGCGAGGAAGTCGAGCTATACACCCGCACATTCCAGACCCTGCTTAGATCGTCTGGGGAAGTCCCTTTGCGCGCCCTGGAGCGGGCTCACCTGGGGATGCGCTCCGCGCTTCACTCCCTGGGCGAGGCTGCGGCCCTGGACAGTGGGGCCCTGCTCTACTCTTTGCACCGGCTCCCGCCGGTGACGCTCCAGCTGCGTCGGGTCTTGCTGGGGCAGTCGCCGGATCAGCTGCTGCAGACCGGCAGCGGCTGGGAGCCGGTGACCGCTCCGGGACGGCGACGGCGCTGGTGGTGGGACCGTGGTTCAGGCACCCTCGCCGTCGCTCTGGCCAGCAGCTCGGACCTCGACGACCTGGTACCAACCCTGGTCGCTCTGCAGATCGAGTGGAATAAGGCCCACCGCCTCCTCAACGAGGTCCCGGCGGACCGGGCTCGGGACTCACGCGACCGTTTGGGGATCGGCCCCGATGACTGGAGCAGGCTCGCAGCACTGTTCGGGAGTCTGCTCGGCGAGTTTGTAGAGACGGTCGCCTCCCGTCCCATGGATCTTCGGGTCAGGCTCCTCGGGGGTTCGCAGGTGGGCTTCGCCCGAGCGACCAGGGAGTGGTGGGGCCCGATCGGTGAGGTTTTGAGCCAGGAGCGGCTCAGGGACCGCCCAGTCTATTTCGTGAGCAGCAACGCCCACTGTCTGGTGAACCTGCTCTCCGGGGTTGCCCGCCGCCGCCGCCAGGAGGTGGTGGACTGGGTGGAGGCATCTCACCAGCCCGAGCTCAAGGGGCTCTTCGACCGGCGTCGGCGAGGGGAGCAGATCTCGGAGGAGAACTTTCTCTACTATGCGGCCAGGCTCTGGTTCGACGCTCACCCCAAGGCGAGGGCTGACCGCACCCAGGAGGAGAGTCAGGAGGGGGTCCACCACGTCGACGCTCGTTCGGGCACCGACGTGGCGGCCCAGGTGATGGTGCTGGACCGTCTCCGTCCCGACCAGCTGGATCCCCGGCTCGGTGAGGTAGATGCCGCAGCGCTGGCGGCAGCTCCCGAGGTGGTGATCAACATCCAGTACCCGCTGGGGCTGGGGGCCTACCACATTCTCCGCCAGGTCATGGAGGCCACCGACCGGGTGGCGGGCGTGTACATCCTGGGCAAGGCCGCCACCCTCAATGCCGATGTCGGGGATGTGATGATCTCCGATGTGGTCCACGACGAACACAGCGGCAACACCTACTGGCTGGCGAACTGCTTCAGCTTCGCCGAGGTGGCCCCCTTTGTGACCTCGCGCTCGGTCCTGGACCGCCAGAGGGCGGTGTCGGTGCGGAGCACCTTCCTCCAGAACCGCGCCTACCTCGACTTCTACTACCGCGACGCCTACACGGTGGTGGAGATGGAGGCAGGACCGTACCTGGGGGCGGTCTACGAGGCGGGCGACTCCTCGCGCTACCCCACCGACCGTCAGGTCGATCTGACCCACCCCGCCATGGAGGTGGGGCTCATCCACTATGCGTCCGACACCCCCTACACGCAGGCCAGAACCCTGGGCGCCCGAGGTCTACGATTCGAGGGCATGGAGGGGACCTACGCCGGCGCACTGGCCATCGCAGCCCGGATCCTGCAGCGCGCGGGCGCGGTGTCCGCACCCAGGACGAATCAGTGAACCAGTTGGTCAACGAGCGCTGCCAGGCCTGCCACGGGGGAACGCCGCCCTTGCCCGAGGCCGAGGTTCAGGAGCTTCTTGGGCAGTTGACGGAAGGCTGGACCAGGTCAGGCTCGGTGATTCGACTTCACATCCCAACCCGCGACTTCGCCGAGGCGTTTGCCCTGGCGGCCCGGATCGCGCTGCTGGCGGAGCGCGAGGGCCATCACCCCGAGCTAGGCGTCGGCTGGGGACACCTGGAGGTGGAGCTGACGACCCACGCCGCTGGCGGGCTGACCCGTAACGACTTCATCATGGCCGCCAAGGTAGACCGCATCCTTGAGGCGTCGACAGATGGGCCGTCGTAACCAGGTAGTGGCTCGCACCGCCGGGGACGGTTCTCACCCACTCGGGTGAGCACCAGCGCGGTCCTGGTCAATCCGTCGCGGATTTCCGGCCGTCTGGCTCTTCGGCGACAGTTGCCGCAGCTCCTACAGGAGGCCGGCTGGGCTGATCCGATCTGGATCGAGACCGACCCCGCTGGCGGTGAGCGTGCCGGGCTTGACCGGGCCCTCGACGGCGGTGTCGACGTCCTCTTTGCCTGCGGCGGGGACGGCACGGTGGCAAGGGCGGTCCGAGCCCTGGCCACTCACCCAGAGGTGGCTCTGGCGGTGGTGCCACTGGGTAGCGGCAACATGCTGGCGCGCAACCTGGAGCTTCCCCTTGAGCCCACCGCCGCAATCCAGGTGGCGCTTGCGGGGACCCGTCGGCGGATCGACCTCGGTGAGGTCGCCGGTGTCCGCTTCTGCGTCGCTTCCGGGATGGGGCTCGACGCCCAGATGCTGGCGGATGCG
>JAJZJU010000145.1 GCA_021809895.1 bacterium | reverse complement strand
TCAGTCAGAACCGCTGCCTTCGTTCGCCGCCAGGAGATTGAGATCATGAAGTTGGTGGGGGCGACTGACTGGTTTGTGCGCTGGCCATTCGTGGTGGAGGGGATGCTGGTCGGGGTGGTGTCCGCTATCGTGGCATCCGCGGTGCTGCTGGGAATAGGAATCGCGTTTGGGTCAGGAGGCTCCCTGGCCCTGGGTGTCGGCATCCGCTTTGCGGTGCTGGTGATCGTGGGCCTGATCGTGGGCGGTGCGGTCCTGGGATCCTTTGGCAGCCTGGTCGGGATCCGACGTTCCCTCGCGACCTGAGCCTCGCTGAGAGTGGCATAGGGAGGGGGACATGCCGGGCCGGTTGCCTGCGGCGTTAGGATGGCGCAGGGCTTCGGAACCACAGGGAGGCGGAGAGAGCATGGTGGTCAGCGAGTCGGCTCCTGCTGAGATGGCCGGGCTGAGCCAGGATCAACTCCGGTCCATGTACCGCGACATGGTCCTGGGCAGACTCCTGGATGAGCGGATCCTGGTGCTCAACCGCCAGGGGAGGGCGCCCTTCGCGATCTCCGGGCAGGGCCATGAGGCGGCCCAGGTGGGAGTCGGATACGCGCTCAGGCGAGGCCATGACTGGCTGGTCCCCTACTACCGAGACCTGACCCTGGTCCTGGTGATGGGGATGGAGCCCAAGGATCACCTGCTGGCTGCGCTGGGCAAGGCAGCGGACCCCAACAGTGGGGCGCGCCAGATGCCGGGCCACTACGGGTCGAGGGCCCACAACATCGTGACCACTGGCAGCCCGGTCGCGACCCAGATCCTGCACGCGGTCGGGGTCGCCCAGTCCTTCCGATATCGCAAGGAGGACACGGTCGTGGTGGTGTCGGTCGGAGAGGGAGGCTCCAGCGAGGGGGATTGGCATGAGGGGCTCAACTGGGCGGCCATCTACCACCTCCCGGTGGTCTTCCTGGTCGAGAACAACGCTTACGCGATCAGCGTTCCCCAGTCCCGCCAGATGGCGGTGGCCCACGTGGCCGACCGAGCCGCCGGCTATGGGATGGCCGGAGCGGTCGTTGACGGGGGCGACGTGCTGGCCGTGTATCGGGCCGCGTCGGAGGCGGTTGAGAGGGCCCGCAGCGGCCAGGGCCCGACGCTCCTGGAGGCGCTTTGCGTGCGCCTCCAATCCCACAGCAGCGACGACGACCAGCGGCGCTACCGTACCGCAGAGGACCTGGCGGACACGCGAGCCCACGACCCCGTGGTGCGGTTCCGAACCGAGCTCGAGGCGGCGGGCGTGCTCTTGGATGGTGATGCCGACGAGATCCGCCAGGAGTGTCAGCGACTCATCGAGGCCGCCCAGGAAGAGGCAGACCAGGCGCCCGTCCCCGATGCCGCGTCCGCGCTGATGCACGTCTACGCGGAGGCCTGAACGTGGCTGAGATCACCTACGTAGAAGCGATCCGCAGCGCGATGGAAGACGAGATGCGCCGCGACGATCGGGTGCTGGTGATGGGCGAGGATGTCGGGGCCAAGGGAGGGGTCTTCGGAGCCACGGCCGGCCTCTTCGCCGCCTTCGGAGAGGAGCGGGTGATAGACAGTCCGCTGGCCGAGGCAGCCATCGTAGGGGTGGCTATCGGCTGCGCTCTGGCCGGGCTCCGCCCGATCGCAGAGATCCAGTTCCTGGACTTCATCCCGCCGGCTATGGACCAGATCATCAGCGAAGCCGCCAAGATTCGCTACCGATCCAACGGAGACTGGAGCTGCCCGATGGTGATCAGGGCCCCATGCGGGGGTGGAGTGCATGTACATGGGGCTCTCTACCACTCTCAGAGCCTGGAGGCGATGTTCGCCCATGTCCCCGGGCTGAAGGTGGTCGTCCCCTCGACGCCCACTGATGCCAAGGGCCTCTTGCTGGCCGCCATCCGCGACCCCGACCCGGTCTGCTTCTTCGAGCACAAGGCGCTCTACCGCTCCTTGCGGGAGGAAGTTCCAGACGACGAGTACCTGGTGCCGATCGGCCAGGGACGGGTGGTCCGGGAGGGACGCGACATCAGCTGCATCACCTACGGAGCCACGGTCCACGAGGCTGTGGCCGCGGCCGACCGGCTTGCGAAGGACGGCGTGCAGGTGGAGGTGGTCGACCTGCGCACGGTGCGACCCCTGGACCGGTCCATCATCATCTCCACGGCGCGCAAGACAGGGAAGGTTCTGGTGGCTCATGAGGCCAACCTTGCGATCGGGGTGGGGGCGGAGGTGGCAGCCATCGTGGCCGAGGAGTGCTTTCAGCAGCTGGATGCTCCGGTGATGCGGATTGGAGGGCCGGAAATCCCCGCCATCCCATTCGCTGAGTCGCTGGCCGAGGTCTACTGCCTGGGGCCGGACAAAATCGAGGCCAAGTTGCGAGAACTGGCCGCCTACTGACCAGTGGCACCTGAAGGGGACGAAAGATAGTGGCGATCACGGTAAAGATGCCCAAGCTCGGGGAATCGGTGACGGAAGGCACGATCGGGACTTGGCTGGTGGAGCCCGGGCAGCAGGTCAGCAAGTACGACTCCCTGGTGGAGGTGATCACCGACAAGGTCACGGCTGAGGTCCCCTCACCGGCTTCCGGGACGGTTGGGGAACTGCTGGCCAGTGAGGGACAGCGACTGACCGTGGGAGAGCCCATATGCACTTTGGACGGTGCTGAGGAGGAGGCTGCAGAGGCCGCCCCATCTTCGCCTCCGCCGGATGAGGAGGCTCCTCTCGCGGTCGCGGGACCATCTGTGTCAGCGCCGGCGGCGTCCGATACGCCAGCCTCCTCCGTACCCGCCGGCGTCACTGGCCCGGCCACGCCCTCCGATCAGGAAGCGGGCTTCATCAGCCCCGCGGTGAGAGCTCTGGCCGTGGAGAATGGCGTTGACCTGTCCAGGGTCGTCGGGACTGGCTTTCAAGGCCGAGTCACCAAGCGCGACGTGCTGCTCTTCCTGGAGGGTGGGCCCACGACGGTGGGTGCACAGCCGCCGCCTGCAGAACTTTCTGCGGCTCGCACCGATACCGTGCCTGCGGCTGGCCCCGGGGAGAGGATCCCCTTGAGCCCCATGCGGAGGGCCATCGCTGAACACATGGTCCGCAGCCGCCAGACCTCCCCTCACGCCTGGACGATGGTCGAGGTGGACATGAGCGGTGTGGCCCAGGCCCGGGCTGCCAACCGAGAGCAGTTTCGGCGGGCGACCGGAGCCGACCTGAGCCTGCTGCCGTTCGCCATGAAGGCGACCTGCCTGGCGCTCCGGGCGGTGCCCTCTCTGAACGCCGTCCTGGAGAGCGACGCGGTCGTGCTCCAGCGAGCTGTCAACCTGGGTGTGGCAGTGAGCGTGCCCGACGGGCTCATCGTCCCGGTGGTCAGGGAGGCAGACCGCTATTCCATAGCTGGTCTTGCCCAGGCGGCTAACGAGCTCATAGGTCGAGCCCGGACGGGCCGGTCACGCCTGGATGATGTGGAGGGTGGCACCTTCACGCTCAACAACGCTGGCGCTTTGGGGACGGTGATGTCGCAGGCGATCATCAACCAGCCCCAGGCGGCGATCCTGGTCATGGACGCGGTGGTCAAGCGGCCGGTGGTGGTGGGAGACGCCATCGCAATTCGGCCGATGATGAACCTCTGCCTCAGTTTCGACCACCGGATCAATGACGGCTCGGCGGCCGCCCTCTTCCTGGGAGCGGTGAAGGGATGGCTGGAAGGGGCTAGCGCCGAGACGCCCATCTACTGATCCGGCCCGTTGCCGAGCATCTGTCCCGCGACCGATATGGCGGATGCCCAGGGTCCTGGTACCGGCTACGATGGGAGTATGGATAGCTCGCCCCAGACCAGTTCATCTGCTCCCAAAGTGGTCTTGCCGCTCGTTCCCGACCGCCGTCCCACCGTCATCCCGGGGCGCGGCCCGGTTGGTGACGGCAGGCCGATCTGGCAGCAGCTGCTGCCAGAGGGAGTTGACCGCCGTCCCCCCTGGCTGACGGTGCGAATGCCCCAGGGAGAGAGCTACTCCAAGATAGATCGGCTCATGCGAGGCCAGAAGCTCAACACCGTCTGCGAGGAGGCTCG
>JAJZJU010000036.1 GCA_021809895.1 bacterium | reverse complement strand
GTCATCGCCGAGCCGCAGGCCGATCTCTTCGAGCTGCGGGCGATCCCCCGTAGCACCCGCCCCCTTGCTGATTTCTCCTTGGAGACGGGAACCCGGCTGCTGACCGGGTCCGGCACACAGGTTCCCAGTGAGGCGCCGCCCAACCTGGGGGAGGCTGCGCTGCGAGCGATGGCAGCAGTCGCGGCGCATGGCTACGCGGGCAGCCTGTCGTTGGAGGCTTCTGGACTGAGGATCACCTGGCGTCTGCCCGGACAGCTGATGGAGTTGGACTCGAGCACGGTGCGCAACCTGGAGCTCTTGGAGTCGGTGGGAGAGGGGGGGAGGTCCGTGCTGGACCTCATCGATCGCACCGCCACCGCGCCTGGGGGCCGTCTCCTGCGGGGGTGGTTGCGGGCTCCGCTGGTTGACCTGGGACGACTGCGGGCACGCCAGACCGCCGTGGCCGAGATGGTGTCGCTCCACGCCAACCGCGATGAACTACGGGGCCTGATGCGCCGATGCCGAGACCTGGAGCGCCTGACTGCCCGCTGCGTGCAGGGGCTGGCGGGGCCGCGAGACCTGCAGCAGATGGCCCAGACCGTGCGCCTGCTTCCTGAGATAGCAACTCGGCTCGAAGCCAGCACCGCCTCAAGCCTCCAGGCGCTCCGCCCGGAGCTGCTGCTGGCTCCAACTGACCTCGCGCAGCAGATAGAGGAAGCGCTGGTGGACGAAGCGCCTGTCCTGGCCCGAGACGGTGGCTTCATCCGCCAGGGATACGACCCGGAGCTGGACCAGATCGTAGCCGGGGGCGCGGCCGCGCGCGACTTCATCTCCTCATTGGAGGCACGGGAACGCCAGCGGACAGGGATCAGAGGCCTCAAGGTTGGGTACAACCGGGTCTTCGGGTATTACCTGGAGATAAGAGGAGGCCAGGAGGCGAGCCTCCCGCCCGACTACATGCGCCGGCAGACCCTGGTCGGCGCTGAACGCTACGTGACCGCTGAGATGAAGGACCAGGAGTCGATCGTCCTGACCTCCCGCGACCGCGCCCTCGACCGGGAACAGGTTCTGCTGCGCGCGCTGCTGGCCACGACTGTGTCCTTCGGTCGCGAGCTGAATCGTTGCGGCGCCGCACTGGCCGAGCTGGACTGCTTGCTCACCCTGGCCGAGGTGAGCTCAGATCTGGGCTGGGTCATGCCAGACATCGACAGCAGCAGGCACCTGGAGATGCGCCAGAGCCGCCATCCCCTGGTGGAGGCGGCGCTCGGCCCCGGCCGTTTCGTGGCCAATGATGTGGTGATGGATGGCGAGGCAGAGAGGATCTGGCTCATCACCGGTCCCAACATGGCGGGGAAGTCAACCTTCCTCCGCCAGGTCGCGGTCACCTGCCTGCTGGGCCAGGTGGGGTGTGGGGTGCCGTGTCAGAGCGCGCGATGGGGCATGGTTGACAGGATATTCACGCGAGTCGGCGCCCAGGATGACCTGGCCGGGGGCCGGAGCACATTCATGGTGGAGATGACCGAGGTGGCGCAGATCCTGCAACGGGCCACCCCCAGAAGCCTGGTGGTTCTCGATGAGGTTGGCAGAGGCACCAGCACCTATGACGGCATCAGCCTCGCCCAGGCGATCCTCGAGCACCTCCACGACAATCCCAGGGTGGCTTCGCGCACCCTCTTCTCCACGCACTACCACGAGCTCACCGCACTGGCACGCCTGCCAGGCCTGCGCAACTATCGAGCCGAGGTCGTCGAGGATCCTGATGGAGGAGCGATCACCTTCCTTCACACGATCGTGCCCGGCGGGGCGGATCGCTCCTACGGCATCCATGTCGCTCAGCTGGCGGGCGTCCCCGACCAGGTGGTGCGCAGAGCGCGAGAGATCCTGGAGGAGTTGGAGGCCATCCGACCTCTGGCCCAGGAGGAGGCGACCGGTCAGCAGTTAGCGCTACCTCTCAGCCTGTCCCATCCCATGGTCGAGGAGCTCCGCACCATCGAGGTCGACAGCATGACCCCGCTCCAGGCGCTCCAGAAGCTGGCGGAATGGCAGCAGAAGGCGTGACCTCTACCTCCGAAGGGCAGACGGAGGCTGGGCCTCGAATAAGAGTCCTCGCCCACTACGTTGCCGAGGCGATCGCCGCCGGCGAGGTGATAGACAGGCCAGCCGCTGCGGTCAAGGAGCTCCTGGAGAACTCCCTCGACGCCGGTGCTCGAAGGATAGAGGTTGAGATCGAAGAAGGTGGCGTCGACCTCATTCGGGTGGTGGATGACGGCTCGGGCATGACCCCCGCCGAACTCTCGGTGGCCTTCCAGCGTCACGCCACCAGCAAGCTCACCGTCATCGATGACCTCCTGAGGTTGCGAACGCTGGGCTTCCGAGGCGAGGCATTGGCCAGCATCGCCGCCGTATCCCGGGTGACTGTCGTCAGCCGTGCCGGGGAGAGCGGCCGGGCTCACTCTCTCACCATCGACGGGAGCCAGCGCCGAGGTCCCAGCATCACCGCAGCCCCGGTGGGGACGGGCATCACCTGCCGCGCCCTCTTTCACAACCTCCCCGCGCGAAGGGCGTTCCTCAAGTCAGCGCGGGCAGAAGCGTCCGCCTGCGTCCGGGTTGTGACAGAGGCAGCCCTCAGCCGTCCCGACGTGAGGTTCGAGCTGCGATCCCAGGGACGACGCGTGTTCTCGGCCGGGGGCTCAGGTGGTCTCGCCGCGGTGCTCACGGCGGCCTTTGGTCGAGACGCAGCGGCGGGCGTGCTTGAGGTTGGCCATGTGGACCAGGACATCAGCGTCCGAGGCCTCATCGGTCCACCGGAGGCCGCCCGAGCCAGTCGCCAGGCGATGGTTGAGATGGTCAACGGACGGCGAGTCCACCACCGTGGAATCGAAGCAGCTGTGATTGCCGCCTACAGGGGACTTCTGCCCGGTGACCGCTTCCCTCTGGCGGTGATCGACGTTCACCTGGACCCCTCGCTGGCGGATGTGAACGTGCATCCGACCAAACGAGAGGTTAAGTTCCGCGACGAGGGGGCGGTCTTCGAGGTGGTGCAGCGAGGCTGCTGGGATGCTCTGCAGGGGAGCCGCCCGCGCTCCTTCGTCCTGCCGGAGTCGACGTCAGCGCAGGTCGTCGCACAACAGCTGCCGCTTTCCCAGTTCGAAACCGGTGCTCGGAATCCGGTCGAGCAGAGTTTCGCCCCAGGGCCGACCCTGTCGGATGCGGTCTCCTGGCGCTACCTTGGTCAGGCTCACAACCGGTATCTGGTGGCTCAGACCTCGTCGGGGCTGGCGGTCATCGACCAGCATGCCGCCCATGAGAAGGTGCTGTACCGGAGCTGGCTTGATGAACTGAGGCAGGTCTCGGGCCAGCCCCATCCCGCCCAGGGGCTCCTTGAGCCCATCCTGATCGAGGCGGCCGAGGGCTCGCTGGGCCATGCGACGGAGCAGGGTTTGGATCTGGTCCGCCTTGGCTTCGACCTGGAGCAGTTCGGTCCCACAACCTTGAGGTGCACCGCCGCCCCCGTCGGTCTGCCAGTTGGCCTGGTCCCTCAAACACTTCTGGAGCTTCTTGAGATCGCGGGTCAGGGAGGCGAGTGGGATGCGGATAAGAGGCACCGGATGGCCGCCTCGCTGGCCTGCCACAGTGCGGTCCGCTTCGGAGACAGATTGGATGACGCCCAGGCTTCAGCCTTGATCCGCGATCTGGCGACGACCGAAGGGGGGATCACCTGCCCACACGGTCGACCGGCGCTCCTGCTCCTGTCGGAGGCACAGTTGCTGACGGCTTTCCAGCGCCGATGAGCGGTGAGCCTAGGCAGGGGTTGGTGGTGGCGATCATGGGGCCCACCGCCGCTGGCAAGACCGGGCTGTCGGTGGCCCTGGCGGGCGCCTTGGACGGTGAGCTTGTCAATGCGGACTCTCGCCAGGCCATCGCAGAGCTCAGGGTGGGGGTCTGCAAGCCGACTGCGGCCGAGCTCGGCAATGTGAGGTGCCATGGGCTGGACTGGCGGCGATTGGGAGACCACTTCACCGTCGCCAACTTCGTCCAACTCGCGTCGACGCAGATGGAAGAGTGCCAGAGCCGGGACCTTGTACCAATCCTGGTTGGGGGAACAGGGCTGTACCTGCGAGCCCTGCTGGAGGGGTTCGACTTCGGCGGAGCCAAGAACTCTGCGTCCTCCCCACCTCCAGCCCCGGTCGACGATCTCGAGGCGGCTGTGGTTGAGCTCAGGCGCCTTTCGCCACAGCGCTATCGTGAGGTCGATCTGCGCAACCCCCGCCGGGTGGGCCGTGCGCTGGAGATGGCCCGGGGCGGCCTGGTCGCCTCCAGGCGCCCCGCATCTTGGCAGGCGGTGCGGCTGGGCTGTGAGGTGGCACCTCACATCTTGCGAGAGCGGATTCGTCAGCGCTCCGAGCAGCT
Source organism: bacterium (assembly GCA_021809895.1). Classification (GTDB taxonomy): domain Bacteria; phylum Chloroflexota; class Dormibacteria; order Aeolococcales; family Bog-877; genus AG-12. Next base: position 18,270 of record JAJZJU010000036.1, on the reverse strand, counting down.
CCTTGGGCCCGATCTGAGACAGGAGGTGGAAGGTTTGCTCGGCGCGGGGTTCCCCGCCTCCCTGATCGCCACATCGGCAATTGGATATGCGGAGGCCTTAGCCTGGATGGCGGGGCAGATGACCAGGGATGCTGCGGTCAGCAGGCTCACGCAGCGGACCTGGCACTACGCCCGCGCGCAGATGACGTGGCTGCGAAAGGAGCCGGATCTGGTATGGATAGACGCTAGCGCCGATCGGGGAGAGATGCTGGAGGCCTCCCTCGCGATCATCGGGCGGCGCTTGAGGAAGGAGGCTAATTGACGGGTGTCAGCGCTCGAACCCCACCTGGCAAAGGCGGCCGGTTCACTGTCTTCGATGAGTCGATGCAGGCGCGTGGAGAGCGCGCATTTTTGCTCGGATGGGCTCCCACCGAGCAGGCGCTGGCGGCTGTCGAGCAGGAGATGGACGAGCTGCGCGAGCTAGCTCTCACCGCTGGGGCCCAGATCGTGGGTTCCGACATCCAGCGCCGCTCCCAGGTCGATCCCGGGCTGTTTTTCGGGCGTGGGAAGGTCGATGAGGTGGCGTCGCTGCGTGAATCGCTCGACTTCGGCCTGCTAATCACCAACGACGAGCTGTCGCCGCGCCAGCAGCGAAATCTGGAGGAGGCGACGGGGATTCCGATCGTAGATCGGACCGGCCTTATCCTCGATATCTTCGCTCAGCACGCCCGCTCCCGCGAGGGCCGCATCCAGGTCGAGGCGGCGCAGCTGCGCCACCTCCTGCCCAGGCTCGCTGGATCCGCTGGCTTGTCTCGCCTGGGAGGCGGCATTGGGACCAGAGGGCCCGGTGAACAGAAGCTGGAGACAGATCGCCGCCGGATCAGGACCCGCCTGGGGTCCTTGGAGCGTGCCATCAAGCAATTGGCCGAGGAGCGGGCCCTGCACCGGGCCGGGCGGCGACGGCTGCCCTTCCGCTCAGCGGCGTTGGTCGGTTATACGAATGCTGGCAAGTCCTCCCTGCTCAATGCTCTGACCAGGGGTGGCGCCTTGGCCGAGAACCAGCTCTTCGCGACCCTGGATCCGACCACCAGAGCGGTCCAACTCCCTGGTGGGCAGCCCTGCCTGTTGGTTGACACTGTGGGGTTCATCCAGAAGCTTCCCCATGAGCTGGTGGCGGCGTTCCACGCCACCCTGGAGGAGGTTCAGGAGGCGGACCTGATCATTCATGTTCTGGACGCTAGCCGAGCTGGAGCGGAGCGGCGCCTGGAGACCGTCCATGAGACCCTTGACGAGCTGGGCCTCTCCGATCGACCCATGCTGCTGGCGGTGAACAAGGCCGACCTGTGCTCCCCGGAGTCCCGCCGCCGACTGCAGATGTTCGCTCCCGAGCCGTATCTGGGGAGCCAGCTGGTCAGTGCCCACAGCGGCGAGGGGCTGGCAGCGCTGCGCGACAAGATAGGGGAGGCCCTAGGCCGCGAGATGCAGCCGGTGGAGACTACCATCCCGTACGACCACCTACAGATCCTCACTCGCTGGAGGCGCTACGGCGTCGTCGAGGCCGAGCACTTCACGGATTCGGGAGTGCACGTCCGGGGTCGTGTTCCTCCATCCCTGGGGAGCCAACTGGAGAAGTTGCTGAGAGCGCCCGATCCAGAGCGGTTGATGGAGTCGCCGCCAGCCTGAGATGGCGACGGCTCCATCAGACGCTCACTGCTGTAGCAGCCGGATCACCGCGGAGACGCGGCCCTCTACCTTGGCGTCGCTGGCCAGGATGGGCTCATAGGCCGGATTGGAGGGTTGTAGCCGCACCCGCCCGGCTTCCTTGTAGAAGCGTTTGACGGTGACCTCGGCTTCGCCCGTAGTGGTGTTTTCGAGCCTGACCACCGCCAGGGCGCCATTGGGAGCGTCGGAGGTGGGCTTGACCACCACCAGGTCGCCGTCAAAGATGCCGTCGCCGATCATGCTGTCTCCCTTGACCCGCAGGACAAAGGACCCCTGATCACGAGCGATTTCAGGTCCAAGGGCGATATGGTCCTCGACGTTCTGCTCAGCCAGAATCGGTGCTCCGGCGGCGACCTGTCCCACCAGGGGGAGGGAAAATGCGTCCACCCGCTGCCCCAGGGAATCGGTCAGGCTGACCGTTCGGGACTTGGTGGGGTCGCGGCGAATCACCCCCTTGCGTTCCATCACGTTGAGGTGGTTCTGCACCGTGGAGCTGGAGCTGAGGCCGACCGCAAGACCGATCTCCCTGACCGAGGGCGGATACTCGCCGCGTCGAGCCCGGGCCCGCAGGTAGTCGGCAATTTCTTGTTGCCGAGGAGTTAGTTCGTCACCCATCAGTCACCTCCTGAACTGCCGAAGGCCATAAGAACATATGGTCGAAGTGATCTTAGCATCAGATGCGCCAGAGCACAAACCCCTGTTCACATACCCTGGTGGAGGTCGCTTGGGGCTCTGGACGGTATCGGGGCCGTGGGAATCGGAGGCGTGACTTTGACTCGGGCGGTCGGAATCGATCAGACTTGGACCTGACTGCATGGCCATCTTTGAGGGACGCCGGTGACCGACCGGTGGTCTGTCCCGAAGCGTCTACCTGCCTGGGTGCTACCCGCGGCCATCTGCGCTGCCATGGGCGGTCTCTACCTCTGGTTCGTGCACGCCGACGGGGTCAACGTGCCCTTCGAAGACGAATGGCACATGGTGATTCTGCTCGCCAGCGTCCATCGAGGTCAGTTGAGCCTGAACATGCTGTGGGCACAACACAACGAGAATCGGATGCTCTTCGCCTACCTGCTGCTGCTGATACTCGAGCTCAGCTCGCGCTTCAACACCACAGTCGAGATGTACTTCAGCGCCGCTCTGCTGCTGGCGGGGGTGGCCGGCATCTGGTGGCTGCATCAACGTACCGGAGGTGGCGGTCCCTGGATCATGGTTCCGGCGGCCCTGATTCTGTTGAGCCTGGCCCAGTTCACGGTGTCCTTGCAAGGGTTCGCGCTTGCCATCTACATGGTCATCGCAGGCTTTGTCCTTGGCCTCTGGCTCCTGGAGGCCAGCTCCAGGGTAGGTTGGCTGTTGGGGTTGGCTGCTCTGGCCGCGGTGGTGGCTTCCTATTCCTCCATCCAGGGACTGGCCATCTGGCCCGCAGGCATTGCCTTCCTGATAGTCCGAAACCGTGCTCCCAGAGATGTATTGATCTGGACTGCGGCAGGCTTGGTGACCTCCGCCGTGTACCTGGTGGGCTACAACTGGACTCTGGTTGGCGGCGGTGGCTTGCGGGCCTCGCTTTCTCATCCGACCACGTCCCTCCACTATCTGGCGCTCCTGATCGGCAGCGTGGTGCCACAGTCCTCGGTACTTCATCTCGACCTGCGCTCTCTGTCAGCGCTGGGGATTGTCATCCTGCTGGGAGCAGGCGGCGTCTACCTGGCCTATTGGCGGATGCGCCCGGCTCCGGAGATGGGCCTGGCTCTGGCGATGATCACGCTGGGTCTGGTGATTGACGTCCTCAACACCATGGGGCGTGCCGGGGAGGGTGTGTCGTATGCCAACAGTGGCAGGTACGTCGTGTTCAACCTCTGGCTGCTGGCGGGGCTGTGGCTGGCAACCTGGAACATCTGGCACCGTCTGCGGCTGCGGACCGCCTTGCCGTCCCTTGCCCTGGTCGGTGCCAGCATTCTGGTGACCGCCCAAATCGGCCTCTCTCTCCACGCGGGCCTGGTGGCAGGGTGGGACCTGCATCGACAGCGGGAGACGGCCGTCCGCCTGGTTGACCACTACGGGAAGGCCTCTCCGGCACTGGTGCAGGAGGATGTCTATCCCTCCTATCCGGTGTTCCGGCAAAGGGCGAGCGTGCTCCGAGACCTCCATCTCAGCGTTTTCGCCAGGAGCGACTGACAAGGGTCCGCCAGGGACCGGGCCTGGAGCCCCATTGGCGGCGATTGGAGCTGCTCAGAGTTCCCGACGCTCCCTGGGTCGCGCTGGCTGCGCCGTAGAAGAGAGTGGGAGCTTCCCCCGCGGGACAGTTCTACCCGAGACGTCAACCTGTGCACGTGGTCGCGGTTGACATGGGTACGCGTGTTCGTTATACTACGAACCAATGTTCCATGCCTCACGACCGGGTCACCCACGGGAGCGAGCCTCCAGCCATTCGCGGCCCTGGGAGCGCGAGCGCCGGCTGGTCGTGCGCTTCTTGGTGATCGGGACCCTGGTGGCCGCTCTCACGACGAGTGGCGTCCTCGGAAGCCAGCGGGGAGGAGGGCAGTGGGTCTCGGTTCGGCCCGGTCAGAGCTTGTGGGCTATCGCCGTGGCGCATTACCCACAAACCGATCCCCGCCAATCGATCTACGACATCCAGTCCGCCAATCACCTGGCCACCGACACCATCTATCCGGGGGAACGGCTGCTCCTGCCGATCGAGTGATCTGGCGGGTTGGGCACTCCCCAGCCAAGCAGAGAGGACGGCTGAAGGAGGAGCCAGCTGACACACCAGCTCAGATCTCCTAGTTTTTGGCGGGCCTCCGGAACCAGACTCTGGGGCAGGTCAGGGGCCGCCACGATGGAGGTGGGGCCCTCCGCCCGGAGGACGCGATGGCCAGGAGCTGACTCCGGCCCCACCACGATGGCGGCCCACGGATGGGCCCTGAGGAACCTGGTCCGAGCTGAGTCGCCGCCTGCGGGAATCCAACAGTCTCCATCTGGTGCCATGAGGAAGGAGACCGGAATCGCGTGGACGCGGTCGCCACCTGCCAAGTAAGCGAGCGTGCAGAATCTCGAGCCGGCTGCGAACTGAAGCAGCGCCTGCGCCCCAAGGCGGTGCTCCGGCGGCCAGGCCGAGCGCAGCCCGGAGCCAGCCTTGGCCCACGAGCTCTCCACCAGCAGCTCCAATTTGCCCGAAGTCGGTTCGGGTTGGTGTGTCACCGGCCAATGATGCCAGCCCAATCGCGGCCCCGGTATCCTGCAAGTGTGGAGGTGCTGGACGCGGATCTGGAGTGGAGGCTGCGTCAACTGGTGGCCTCCACCCAGCGCCAGCGTCGATTGCCGAGCCTGGTCATGGTGGTGCAGCGGAGTGGGTTGCAGCTGGCAACCTTTGCAGCCGGTAAGGCCGACTTCAAGTCCGGGCTGGCAGCCGAGGCCGGAGTTCAGTATCGGGTTGGTTCGATCACCAAGACCCTGACCGCAGTCGCCGTGATGCGGCTCGCAGGTCAGGGCCGAATAGCCGTGGATGACAACCTGGGTCGGCACTGGGGCGGTGCCCCTCACCCCGATCTTGAGATAGGAAGACTGCTCTCCCACACCGCGGGGCTACAGCGCGAGCCCGTGGGCGAGGTCTGGGAGTCATTGGTTCTTCCCAGTAGAGAAGAGCTGCCAGGGAACGCCGCCGCCGCTCGGCGTCTGTATCCCGGCGGCAGCTGGTGGCACTATTCGAACCTCGGATATGCCTTGCTTGGAGAGGTGGTCGCAAGGGTGGCGGGCGAGAGTTGGGAGGAGCACATCCGCCGGCACATCCTGGAGCCCCTGGGCATGCTGCGGACGTCGATGGAGCCCCAGTCTCCGCACGCGCGCGGCTATGCGGTATCGCCCTACTCCGACGAACTTATCGAGGAACCAGCGGTCGACACCAAAGGCGTAGCGCCGGCGGCGCAGATTTGGAGCACCCCATCCGACCTCGCCATCTGGTCTCACTTTCTCAACCACGGCCATCCCGATGTCCTGGGCCAGGCGGTGCTTCAGGAGATGCGCTCCTTGAGAGTGGTGGCCGACCTCGACGGGTGGCGCCTGGGGTGGGGGCTGGGTCTGATGCTGCTGCGCAGGGGAGGTCGCGTCTACCAGGGTCACACCGGCTCGATGCCCGGCTTCCTGGCCGCCTGTTTCGGGTCCCCGGAAGCGGACCTGGGGGTTGCGGTAGTGACCAACTCAACAGGTTCGGTGCGGATCGGTGAGCTCGCTGCCCAGGCATTGGACATCCTCCAGGAGCACGCCAGCTCAGTGCCCTGGGCGCCTGGGGCGCCCGTTCCGGAGATGGTCCGTCCGCTGCTGGGACGGTGGTGGACCGAGTGGAGTGAGTGGGTCTTCAGTTGGCGCGACGGGGCCCTGGTGTCGCGTGCGGCCGATGCTCCTGACGGCGCGAACTGGGAGCGCTATGAGGAGCTTGGCCCAGATCTCTACCGGTGTGCCAACGGCACAGAGAGGGGAGAGGAGCTGCGGGTGGTCCGTGACTCCGAGGGCAAGGTCCAGAAGATGTACCGAGCCACCTATCCGCTGACGCGCGAGCCCAAGCCCTTTGGGGACCCGTTACAGGCCGACCGTCAGTCGAGCTGAGCCACAGGAGCGATCCAGACCGTGGCCAAGGGTGGCAGCGTCACCAGGGCGGAGCTGGGCAGGCCGTGCCAAGCCGACCCCTCGGCTCGGATCTCCCCGAGATTGCCCTGGTTGCTCCCCTGGTAGTAGGTGCTGTCGGTGTTGACCACCTCGCGATACGGGCCAGGGGATGGCAGCCCAATCCGGTAGCCATGGCGGGGCACCGGGGAGAGGTTACAGAGGCACGCCAGGTGGCGCATCCCGTCACCAGAGTAGCGGAGGAATGCGATCACGTTGGCGTCGGCGTTGCTGGCGTCGATCCAACGAAAGCCATCGGGAGTGAAGTCGCGCTCATACAGCGCGGACTCCTGCCTGTAGATGCGGTTGAGATCTCTGACCAGCTGCTGCACACCTTTGTGGAAGGGTTGCTCCAGCAGGAACCAGTCCAACTGCTGGTCAGCGTCCCACTCGGATCGCTGGCCCCACTCCTGACCCATGAAGAGCAGCTGCTTGCCGGGATGGGCCCACTGGTAGGCTAGCAGAGCCCGCAGATTGGCGAACTTCTGCCAGTCATCTCCGGGCATCCGAGACAGCAAAGAGCCCTTCCCGTGGACCACCTCGTCGTGGGAGAGGGGGAGCAGGAAGTTCTCGCTCCAGGCGTACATCAGGCTGAAGGTGAGCGTGTTGTGGTGATAGCGCCGGTAGATCGGATCGTTCCCGAAGTAATCCAGGGTGTCGTGCATCCAGCCCATGTTCCATTTCAGCCCGAAGCCCAGTCCTCCCGAATAGGTGGGGCGACTGACCCCGGGCCAGGAGGTCGACTCCTCCGCCACCATCAGTGTCCCAGGATGCTCGCGGTACACCAGTGTGTTCACCTCTCGCAGCAGGTCAATGGCTTCCAGGTTCTCACGGCCCCCGAATCGGTTGGGCAGCCACTCGCCCTCCTTGCGGCTGTAGTCCAAATAGAGCATGGAAGCGACCGCATCCACCCGCAGGCCGTCCACATGGAACTCATCGAACCAATAGAGGGCGTTGGCGACCAGGAAGTTGCGGACCTCCCGACGCCCGTAGTTGAAGATGGCGGTGTCCCAATCTGGGTGGAGGCCGAGCCTGGGATCCAGGTGTTCATAAAGAGCAGTCCCATCGAAGCGGCTCAGAGCGAAGTCGTCTCGGGGGAAGTGGCCCGGTACCCAGTCCAGAATCACCCCGATCCGTCGCTGGTGGAGGCGATCGATGAGGTGCCGAAGGTCGTCAGGAGACCCGTAGCGGGAGGTCGGAGCGAAGTAGCCGCTGACCTGATAGCCCCAAGATCCTCCGAATGGGTGCTCTGCAATCGGCATCAGCTCGACATGGGTGAAACCCATGTCGGAGCAGTAGTCAGCCATCTGGTCCGCCAGCTCGAGATAGGTGAGCGGCTGATCGCCCTCATCCCCTCGATGGCGCCAGGATCCGAGATGGGCCTCATAGACGCTGACCGGACGTTCCAGGGGATTGGCATCGCCACGGTCATGGATCCAGGCCTGGTCCCTCCAGGTGAACTGGGTCTGCACCACCCTGCTGGCGGTGCGAGGAGGTTGCTCCATGGCCTGGGCGCAGGGATCGGCCTTGTAGGCGGATCCGCCATCGGCGTGAAATAGCCAGAACTTGTAGAGCGATCCGGGGCCGACCCCGGGCACGAAGAGCTCCCAAAAGCCGCTGGCGCCGAGGTTGCGCATGGGCAGCCAGTCGGCCTCCCAGCCGCTGAAGTCGCCCACCACCCGCACCCCGGCGGCATTGGGGGCCCATACCGCGAAGGCGGTCCCATCCACGCCCTGATGGCGCCGAAAGTGAGCGCCCAGATGCCTGTACAGATATCGGTCCCGGCCCTCAGCCAGAAGGTGGATGTCGGTCGGACCAAGGGTGGGGGAGAGACAGTAGGGATCCGCCCAGCGATCGTCCGGGGCGTCGGCATCCATGAGGGTGTACGCCTGCTCGCCGCCGGCGAGCAGGCGCTCCACAAGATCGGCGTGACGCGCATCGAGGTCGATCAAATGGAAGCCCTCGGCTCCGGCAACAGGAGTCCCCGGAAGAAGCTCGTCCCCTATCAGGCAGGAGACGGAGTGGACTTGTGGGCGATAGGCGAGAACGGTCCCGCCCTGGGGGTTGCGGTGAAAACCAAGCAACGCATGGGGGTCGGAGTACGTCGCCCTAGCGAGGAGGAGCATCGCATCTAGATCAACTTTGGTCTGCTCGGATGGGCTCACACCTCTCCTCCATGCACCAGCCGAGCGATCCCCTCCAAGGGGATGCTGAGCCAGTCCGGTCGGCTGCGCAACTCGTAATCAACCTCATAGAGAGCCTGACCCACTTCGAAGACGGCCAGCAGAGCTTGCTGGTCCTCTGCGGAAGGGCCAATCAGTTGGCCGATTCCGGGCTCTCGGACGTAGGCATCCCAGAACTCCGAGCGCATCGTCGTCGCCCAGCTTCTGCCGTAGGGCGCCAGGGTGCGGGCCGTGGCCTCATCGGGGTGGGCCTGCTGGCGGAGCGCTACTGCGGCGGCATAGTCGAAGGACCGTAGCATCCCGGCCACGTCCTGCAGGGGGCTGGCGTGTTCGGACCGCTCCAAGACCGAGATCGCCGGGCGTCCCTCGAAGTCCAGGACATACCACCCGTCGTCGTTCCTCAGCAGCTGGCCGAGATGGAAGTCTCCGTGGATTCGGATCGCCATCCCTGTTGGAGTGGCCCGCCCGACCCGGCGGAGCAGCTCTCTCAGCCTCGCGCGGTTCACCCGCAGCGGCTCCAGCCGTGGATCGTCACTGTCCAAAAGTGTGGCCAGGTGCCGCTCGATGCGCTCCTCAGCAACTTGAAGGTCCGAGCTGGAAATTGCCCGAGCCCTTATGGCAGGCTCCATCTCAGGGCTGGCCAAGGCAAGATGCATCCCGGCGGTGAGCGCTCCCAGTTCGCGAGCGGCCCCAACAAAGGATCCGCCCTGGGACCTGACGGCTTCGTCGCAGTGCTCCTTGGTGGGCACCTCACCGTCAGCATCAGCGAGCAGATCCGCCTGGAGATCCCGCAGGGAGGTGAGGGCCATGGTGAACCCGTCGGTACCGTTACGCAAGTAGGTCTGCAGCATCCCCAGGGAATGGATGTCGCCGCCCAGGGAGGCCTCCACCGCCATCCACGGCTTGGCAATGCCGGTGAACCCTACCCTGTCCAGGGCCTCCAGCAGCTCCAGCTCAGGGTTGACCCCTGGCCAAAGTCGTCGGAACACCTTGAGCAGAAGCCCCTCTCCGTACACCACCAGCGAGTTGCTCTGCTCCAGCGCGAGCGTCCTGGCCGTCAGGGATGCGGTGCTCATCTCGGGGTCTTGGCCGAGGATCCTCACCTCCAGCCTTCCGGTGGGCGAGCCGGCCACGGTCCCTGACTGCACTAGCGAGTCGAGCAACTGACCGGCAAGGCCGGCATCTGCCAGTGCATCCGTGACCCAAAGTCCGCCTTCGTCCCCTCTACGATCGCTGGGCGCATCCAGATGTACGGAGATGGAGGCTGCCGTCGGCGGTGGTGTGACTGGCTCGCTGCGGACCCCCAGGGGCAACTGGTAGCGGGCGGTACTGCCATCTTGGAACTGGACCCCAACCAGCGCCACCAACACCGCGGGCAGTTCCATTCGCAGCCAGAAAATAGTCTCCGGACGGACCTTGGCTATCTGCTTCTGCTTGTCGCTGAACCAGCGCTGCTCGGACAGCTGCGCGGGCAGTTCATCCCAGAGGGAGTCGAGCTCAGATGCATTCAGGCGTGCCGTCAAACGGGGTCCTCGATGCGGAACCAATAAAAGCCATGAGGCCCCAACGCCAGGGTGTAGGGTTGCTCATCAATGACCGGGAACGGGACCCTGCCGATCAACTCCACCGGCAGCTTGCCGGCGAACTGGGACAGGTCCAGCGCAGCGGGCTGCGAGAAGCGGGAGAGATTGTTCACTGACAACACCACCTCATCCTGCGAGGATCGCACGAACGCGAAGACCGAGGGGTTATTGAGTTCAAGCACCTGGAACTCGCCGCGCCCGAAGACCGGATGAGCCTGACGGATCTGCAGAAAGCGCCGCAGCCACTGCAGCAGCGAGCTCTGGCTCCGCTGCTGCTGTTCCACGTTGCATGCCTGGTAGCCGTAGAGCGGGTCCATGAGGGGCGGCAGGTAGAGCTGGGCGAAGTCGGCCCCTGAGAAGCCCCCGTTACGGTCCGCGTTCCATTGCATGGGCGTCCTGACTCCATCACGGTCGCCGACATAGATGTTGTCGCCCATGCCGATCTCATCCCCGTAGTAGAGGATCGGGGTCCCTGGCAGCGAGAGTAACAGGCCGTAAAAGAGCTCCATCTGCCGGCGCCCGTTGCCCAGCAGGGGGGCCAGCCGCCGGCGGATGCCTACGTTCAGCTTCATCCGCGGGTCACGGGCGTATTCAGCGTACATGTAGTCACGCTCGCTGTCGGTGACCATCTCAAGAGTGAGCTCGTCGTGGTTGCGCAGAAAGATCCCCCACTGGCAGTTGGAAGGGATCGGTGGGGTCCGGCTGAGGATCTCGGTGATCGGATAGCGCTGTTCCTGACGCAAGCCCATGAACATCCGGGGCATGAGCGGGAAGTGGAAGCACATCTGGCACTCGTCTCCGTCCCCGAAGTAGTCCCGGACATCCTCCGGCCATTGGTTGGCTTCGGCCAGCAGCACCCGATCCGGAAACTCTCGGTCAACCTCAGCCCGGAGTCGCTTCAGGAAGGCGTGGGTCTCCGGCAGGTTCTCGCAGTTGGTTCCCTCTCGCTCGAAGAGGTAGGGCACTGCGTCAAGGCGGAGCCCGTCCAATCCGAGGCGCAGCCAGAATCGCACGACCTCCAGCATCGCCTCCTGGACTGCGGGGTTGTCGTAGTTGAGGTCGGGTTGGTGGCGGAAAAAGCGGTGCCAGTAATAGGCGCCCCCTTGTTCGTCCCAAGTCCAGTTGGAGGTTTCTGAGTCCACGAAGATGACCCGAGCTTCGCGGTAACGCGTCATGGTGTCGCTCCAGACGTACCAGTCCCTCTTCGGGGAGTCAGGTCCTTGGCGGGCCTCCTGAAACCACTGGTGCTGGTCGCTGGTGTGGTTCATCACCAGGTCTGAGATGACCCGAATGCCGCGCTCGTGAGCCGCCTCGATCAGCAGGCGGAGATCCTCCACCGTGCCGTAGTCGGGATGGACTTGGTAGAAGTCCGAGATGTCGTAGCCGCCGTCCCGGAGCGGCGAAGCGAACACAGGCAGCAGCCAGAGGCAGTCGACTCCTAGCCAGTGCAGGTAGTCCAGCTTGGCGGTGAGCCCGGCCAGGTCGCCCACCCCGTCACCGTTGCTGTCGTAGAACCCGCGGCAGAAAACCTCGTAGATGACCGCATCGCGGTACCACTGGGGATCGCTCTTAAGGCTCACTGCCGCACCAGGAATATGTGCCCGGGGGATCTCTCGGGATCCAGGCGCACAAAGTTGTGGGGCCCCTGCCAGTGATACTCCTCACCGCTGAGAAGGTCGGATACTGTGAATGGACGGCTTTCGTCCACCCCCAATCTGCCCAGATCCAGGTGGATCGTCGTCTCACGGACGGCCCACGGGTCGAGGTTGACGACCGTCAGGGTCACATCGGCCATATCGTCGGTGGACTTGGAGTAGCAGATGATCCTCTCATCATCGCTCCAGTGAAAGTCCAGCCGCCTAAGCTGCCGCAAGCTCGGGTGCTGGCGACGGATCTGGTTGACCCGGCCAATGAGCGGGCGCAGGCTGTCGGGAGCCCGGAAGTCTCGCGGCCGCAGTTGATATTTCTCCGAGTCGAGGTATTCCTCACTGCCTGGGTGCACCGCTTCGGCCTCAGCCAATTCGAACCCGCTGTAGACGCCGTAGCTGGCCCCCAGGGTCGCCGCCAGTAGCAACCGGTACCGGAACGCGGGGGGCCCGCCCCGTTGCAGCTCTTCGGTCAGAATGTCCGGGGTGTTGACGAACAGGTTGGGGCGGAGATAGTCGACCGTCTCAGTGGTGAGCTCGGTGAGGTAGGCCGTCAACTCCTGCTTGGTTGTGCGCCAGGTGAAATAGGTGTACGACTGGGAGAACCCGAGTCTGCCAAGCTCTCTCATCATCGCGGGGCGCGTGAAGGCCTCGGCCAGCAGGACGACCTCAGGGTGTTCAAGGCGCAGCCTCCGCACAACCCAGTCCCAAAAGGGGACCGGCTTGGTATGGGGATTGTCCACCCTGAAGATTCGGACGCCCTGGTTGGTCCAATGCTCGAGGATCTGGTAGCACGCTTCCCATAGCTGCCTCCAGTTGCGGCACGAGAAGTCCAAGGGAAAGATGTCGTCGTAGCGCTTGGGTGGGTTCTCGGCAGCCCGGATCGTCCCGTCAGGTCTGTGCGCGAACCACTCTGGGTGCTCGGTGACCCAGGGGTGGTCCGGCGAGCACTGCAGGGCGTAGTCGAGGGCTATCTCAAGACCCAGCGAGTCAGCCACCGCCAGCAGGTTGCGGAAGTCCTCTGTCGTCCCTAGCTCCGGATTAACGGCGGTGTGGCCTCCCTCCTCGGAACCGATCGCCCAAGGGCTGCCGGGGTCCAGGGGACCGGCTGCTGGGGAGTTGTTGCGGCCTCGCCGACCGGTCCGTCCGATCGGGTGAATCGGGGGGAGGTAGACCACGTCGAAGCCCATCTCGGCGATTTCTGGGAGTTGTTCACAGGTTGCCGCAAAGGTGCCCGAGTGCGTGCCGTCGGTGCCCTGCGAGCGGGGGAAGAGCTCATACCAGGCTCCGTGGAGGGCTCGCTCGCGCTCCACCCACACCGGGATCACCTGGCTCCGGGATGCACCAGGTGGCGGGGTCGCTCCACCCAGCCACTCCGCCAACCTATCTCCGATCAGGAACGACAGCTGCTGGTTCAAGTCAGCCTGCCGCTGGCGACGCCCATCCTCGACCAGTCGAAACCGCCGGGCCGCGGGAAGGCGTCGCAGCCCTCGCTCCAGGAGGGCCCACCCGGATCCGAGTTCCGGCAGTGGGTCGACTCCAACCTCGATGCGGCGGAGGACGTCATCCCGCCAGGTGCCGAACTCGTCCTCCCAGGCCTCGACCAAAAACTCGGACCGCCCCATCCGCGCAAAGGACATCGTGCCGCCCCACAGATCGTCGTATCCAGATGCCAAGGGCGCGGTCGACCAGGGCTCGGACTTCGATCCGCAGGAACGCCATCTGACCCGTGCTCGCAGACGCGGGCGCCCGTCGCAGAAGATGCGAGCGGAGATGGGGACCACCTCGCCTACGGCGGCCTTCACCGTCCGTCTCCCGCAGTCGACCATTGGCGTGATCTCAGCCACCTGTACCCGGCGGACTGCCGAGGGGAGGGGAGGGGCCGATCGGGCAGATGACTCTATAGGCACTGACTCCTAGCTTGCCAAATCGCAGCCATCGCGTGTCGTCCCTCCGTGCGTTGGAGAACAGAGGTCTGGCCCGTGGAGGACCGGTGCGCCGAGTCTGCTGGGTGTGGGGGAGGGCCGACGAACGACGTGGGGCAATATGGGTGCGTTTCGCTCAGTGGCACGGACAGGATCGACGGGCGTGGGCGGCCCGATGGGCTGCGGTGGCAACTGCCACCCATGGCTGCCGCTCGGACTAGGTGGTCGAGGAGCAGAAGACGGAGGCTGCGCCGGCTCGTGGTGCCAGCGGTCCTTTGGCCCCTCCCGACCGGCACGATACCGCTGCCCTGGTCATCAACTGCCGGGTCCTACCTCCAGTCGCAGTATCCGAAGTGGCCCACGCGCCGCCGCCTGGAGAGGCTCATCCCCTGGTGTCAACACCCGACCCGACCCTGCGCCCATCAGCGAAGGTCGTGCGGGCTCTCCCCGCGCCCCAATCAGAGCCAGTCCGCTGATGACAGCCTCGGCTCCCCAGATCAGGCCACCGCTCCATTCGAGGTCAGGCAGGGCTGACATCTGCCATCCGGCACCGCTGCGAGACCACGGGGTCGGAGAGTCTGGAGAGATCGTGGCGGCCAATCCGATCAGCCTTCGGAGCACCAAGACGCGAGCGTCAGGGGCTGCGGCCGCGACTGCGATCCCATCCAACTCGCGGGTCAGCCGCGAGAGGCGTTGGGCCAGTGGCGGCTGGCGGATGTAGACCAGCTCACGGTTTTCCTCGAGAGCCAACCGTCTTTCCAGGACCGGGTTGTTGGGATCCTGACTCAGGTGGCACGAGATCGCGGCTCTCTGGCCGGCGCGGTCCACGATGAGCTCCAGGGGCCATCTGCTCATCCGTTCCATATAGGTGAAGGGAACCCCGAACTGCTGTTGCAGAGTGGCCGCGACCTCGCCGGCCAGTCCCCACTCCAGGCAGGGGAGGCCGTGCCGGAACGCAACATTCTCGGCCGCCGCGGTGGCGGCGCGGTGATCCGGGTGACCGGTCACGCCGCCAGGCTCGAAGACCACCATCAGATCACAGCCTCCAAGGCGCTGATCGACGGTCCGTTCCAGATCGGCCATCGGAACCCGCGAGAGCCCGCCGTCCGGCATCCCCAACAATTCGGCGGAGTCCAGCCCGAGCTGGCGCGCTGCCTGCTGCAACTCTTCGCGCCGACGAATGGGCAGCTCCGGTCCGGCCCCTACAGTGGAGGCCTCACCGGCGGTCAGGCACAGAAGGCGGACCTTGATTCCACCTCGAATCAGGGCCAGCAGGACGCCACCGAGTCCAAAGCTCTCGTCGTCTGGATGCGCCACCACAACCAGAGCCTCGTCGCAAGCTCCCAGCTGTGCGGGAAGCTGTTGGGCCACCATCCACTCCTCATTGAGCGATAGGTCAGCTGCAGGCTCAGGCACTGGTGTAGCCTTTAGGCTAGGGAGAGGAAGAGATGTTCCAGCTCAGCTTCTGCGCTGGCTGTCTCAGCCGCTCCGCCGTCCGCCTCCAAGCACTGCCGCAGGCCGCTGGCCACAATCTTGAATCCCGCTCGATCCAGAGCCCGGGAAGTGGCCGCCAGTTGGGTCACGACCTCGGCGCAGTCGCGGCCAGCCTCGATCATCGCGATGACTCCTGCCAATTGACCGTGAGCCCGCCTGAGTCGGCGTGACACCTCTGCGGCGTCGGCTGGTCTCAATTCCATAATGTTGGCCCTCCCTGCCGCTCTGTGTGATCGATGGCGCGCGGCCGGCCAGTAGGCACCCGACTTGAGCACGCAGGTCGTCGATTGCGAAGCGGTACTATACCCATATGGGTATTTTAAAGTTTTTCGGCCGACCAGGGGTAAAGCAGATCTCCGTCGAGGAGTTTGTTCCGATCCAGCGATCGGGATGCTATTTGATCGACGTGCGGGAGAAGCACGAATATGCCGGTGGCCACGTCCCGGGAGCCAGGTCTTTTCCCCTGACCCAACTCAGCCGTCGCGCGCAGGAGCTACCACGCGATCGAGAGATCCACGTGATCTGCGCCAGTGGACATCGCAGCCGGGTGGGCGCCCGCATTCTGGGAGCGGCCGGGGTAGAGGCCACCTCGGTGGCGGGAGGCACTGCGGCCTGGGCCCACCGTGAACTTCCTCTGGTCAAGGGGCCGCGTCCTAACTGACAGACCCTGGTGGTGTTGGTAGAATACCCCCCATGGTATCTCAACGAGGAGGTGATTAGTGCAGGAACAAGAGGTGGAGATCGAGCTGTTTACAGAGGAGCACCGCCGTGGTGCCTTCGTCGTCGACGTTCGCGAGCCCAGTGAATACCACCAGGGCCACGTCCCTGGCGCCCAGCTGATTCCGTTGGGAGTGGTACCTCTGCGGCTCCACGAGCTGCCTCGAGACCGACCGGTCTACGTTATCTGTGCCAGTGGCCATCGGAGCCTGACCGCGGCCCAGCACATGGCGCGGGCCGGAGTCGACGCGCGATCGGTCCGTGGTGGCACGCATGCGTGGGCCAGACGGGGCCGGCCGTTGGTGCGGGGGCACGAATAGGCGTCACGACACCAGCGTGTCCCTAAACGAGCCTGAGCAGGCAGGAGCGGCCCGTACTCGTGCTGGGCGACTTCCGCTCCCGAGCCCCCCGGGGCCGGCTGGGACCGGAAGTCTTCCTGCTGCTGCGGGCTGAGAGAAGGCTGGATGGCCGCTGGCGATGGGAGAGAGGTCAGATGGCTCGATCTCGACTGGCGTCTTGCTATAGATAAGAGACCTTATCGTTAGCTTGAGGCCAGTGGCCAGTTCGGGATCCCGCAACCACTCCCCCCGGGTTGGGCTCAGCCCTACTCGCCAGTGACGCCGTCCGTGAGCTCGCGCAGGATGTCGAGGTGGCCGTTGTGCCGCGCGGTCTCCTCGATCATGTGCAACATCACCCAGCGACAGGACACCGCTCTGCGCGGACTCCGCGACATCTCATCCAGGTCCCAACGGGCAAAGACCCCGCGGCTGGCCGCACACTCCAGGCGGTATTCCGCCCCCAGACGGTCCAGGTCAACACACTCTGGCAGCGTGAACTCGGCATCCACGGTGCCGGCTGGCTCTGGTGGCGGAAATTCGGTTCCCTCCAGGATCTCCTGGAACCACCACCGCTCCACGTAGCGCAGGTGCCGGAGTAATCCAGCACAGGTGGTGAGCGGCGACGGGACCAAGTGCTGGCTGGCCGCCTCGGCCGACAGACCAGCGACCTTGATCAGGACCGTCTCTCGATGAAAGTCCAGCCAGGCGGCCAGCAGATCACGCTCTGATCCCGAACCGGGCGGCTCGACCCTGAGCAGGTGGTTGCTGGGCCCAGATCCAGGGGGTTTCGATGTCATCGTCGCTATGATAGGCCACCTGCGTCTTGTTTACGAACAAACGTGTCACCTCTCTCGACGGTCGGTGTTCTGAGCATCTAATGTTGATTTGGTGCGACACACGTCCGCGAGCCGACGATGATCCTGAGAACATGGGCCCCGCTGACCGTAACCCTGGCAGCGACGGCGGCGGCCGGGTTGTATCTGCGGCGGCGTTCGCTCGGGCGGAGCTTGCGATTCGTGACCTTGGCGGCTCTGCTTGGCAGCGAGCTGGTGGTGCTGCTGTGGCCCTTGCAAAGCCATAGCTGGTCAACCGCCACCACGCTGCCCTTGCAGCTGTCTGACATCGCAACCTTCGTTTGCGTGGTTTCCCTGGCCGTACCACGATCAAGCCGGCTGGTGGAACTGGCCTACCTGTGGAGCGTACCCGCCGGGCTCCTGGGGCTTGCCTTCCCTGCCATCGGGGCATCCGCCCCATCTCCCCTCTTCTACGCCTTTTATGTGGACCACGGGACCCTGCTGTTCTACGGCGTGCTGCTTGGATTCGACAGCAGTCTCCATTTGACCATGGGCGCTGTTCTGCGCGCCTTTGTGGCAACTGTGACTTGGGGAGCGATTGCCGGTCTAGCCAACCTGGCGACCGGTGGGGATTATATGTTCGTTAGGCGTCCTCCTCCCACCTGGAGCCCCCTCCTATTGATGGGTCCGTGGCCGTGGTACGTGTTCTCAGCGGCCGGGATCAGCGTTGTCGTGTTCAGCTCCCTGACCTGGCCCAAGTTGGCGCCCCGACGACCTCCCCCACCCAGCGCCCAGTCTTGGGGTGGCTAGTTCGACGGTCCATAAGGCCATGGGGGCGTCTGGCGACGCTCCGCGAGGCGCCGCAGGTTTGTGGATCGCCCCGCTGCGTGTGGAGCCGGTGACAATGACCGCCACCTGGCGCCGTGCCCCCCGGACTCTGCCGATCCCCATGAGTGGGACTGACCCTGAACTCCTTGGCCGCCACTGATCATGTCTCAGTGTCGGTTCACACACTCCAGAGTCATCTGGCCAACACGTGGAGTCTCCGGGCCCTCAGCCCATCTTGGTGTGCATGGTCGCACTGTTAAGCCCCTCACCCATCGTCAGCCCTGGAATGGCCTGAAGGTACTTGGGCGCGGGTGTCCAGTGCATGTTGTTGACCATCTGCAGCCACATTGCATAGGCGGGGCTCGACGATGGTGGTTCTGGTGGTATCCCGTACAGCGCCAGTTCGGC